>JBBQXS010000001.1:0-192273 GCA_038209365.1 Acidimicrobiia bacterium
CAGCCGGTCGCCCTCACGCAGCTTGCGGACGATCTGCTCCGGGGTGTGTCGCTTCCGTTTCATCGTGATGTCCTCCTGCCCAGCATGCTGGACGTCGGACTCTCACGAAAGATGGACCACTATCCGGGGGCCCCATCAGGGACACCGAGCCGGCGGTAGGGGGCGCGCGGAAGGGCGTTCGACGGGCGCGGTTATTGGTTACCTGCGGCAGCGGGCGTGGTAGCGGTCGTCGGGGCTATCCCATGTCGGCGCGGCGTGCGATGAAGCGGGCGGTCGTCGGGTGGCCGATGCGCCGGAGGGTTGTGACGACCGGCTGAGGCCGTTGACTCGGCGGAGGGCAGAATGGCGGTGTGGACTCATTGCATGGGTACGCGAAGAGTGGTGGTGCCCACCTGGCGTATTCGGTGCTCGGTTCCGGCGCGGTCGATCTGCTTTACGCATCGACCTTTACGCTGTCGATCGATTCACTCGACGAAGAGCCGCACGCGGCACACTATTTTCGGCGGCTGGCGTCGTTCTCGCGTTTGATCCGCTTCGATCTACGCGGTGTGGGGCTGTCGGATCCGATCGACACCGCCGATCTGCCGACTGTCGCTAGTTCCGCACGCGATATCGAGGCTGTGCTCGACGCCTGCAAGGTGGATCGCGCTGTCCTGGTCGCGGATTCGGGTGGCATTGCGGCGATCGAGTTCGCGGCGACGAGGCCGGAACGCGTGGTCGCGCTCGTGGTCGTGAACGGTTGCGCTCGTGCGATGGCGGATGAGGGCTATCCGCACGGTCATCCGCGCGAGGTCATCGAGAGCTTCCTGGAGCAGAACCCGGATCCCGACGCGAGCTGGACGTTTGCCGGTGACGACGACTTTGCGCTGATCGCGCCAAGCATGCGCGGCGACGCGCAGTTTCGCGCATGGTGGATGCGTGCCTCGGCACGGGGCGCGAGCCCGGCGAGCGCCCGAGCGATCCTCGGAATGACGGCGCGCGGGGACGTGCGCGATCGGCTTCCCGCGATGAATGTCCCGACCCTCGTCATCCATCGGACGGACAATCTCTTCGTTCCCGTCGGTCTTGGGCGTTACCTCGGCGAGAAAATTCCTGGCGCGCAATACGTCGAGCTGCCGGGCGCGGATCATGCCCCGTGGACGGCGGGTGCCGACGAGGTCGTCGATGAGATCGAGGAGTTCGTCACCGGTCAACGTTCGGGAGGCGGTGAGCGGACGCTGGCAACGGTGCTCTTCACCGACATCGTGGACTCGACCGGGCGGGCAGTCGCGCTCGGCGACCAGGCGTGGCGCGCGTACCTCGACACCCATGATGCCATCGTTCGGTCGGAGCTCCACCGGTATGGCGGACGCGAGGTCAACACGACCGGCGACGGCTTTCTCGGCGCGTTCGACAGCCCGACAAAAGCTGTGCGTTGCGCGCACGCGATTGTCACGTCCTCGGCCGCCAACGGCATCGCGGTCCGCGCCGGTGCGCACACCGGCGAATGCGAACGGCGGGACAATGACCTGGCAGGCCTCACCGTGCACATCGCCGCACGCGTCGCCGCGCTCGCGGCCTCCGGAGAGGTATTGGTATCGCGCACCGTGCGGGATCTCGTCGCCGGGTCCGGGCTACGGTTCATCGACCGCGGGGAACACGAGCTCAAAGGGGTACCCGAGTCCTGGCAGCTCTTTGCCCTCGAGTCCTGATGCCTTCGCCCGGCGCGCGTACGTCCTGACGGCGACGCCCTTGAGCCGGCGATATGGGATAGGCCGGCGGCGGTGTTCGGGGGCGCGTGTTCTGGGCTAGGTGGCCGCTCCGTTTGGGGCGACGGGTCGCGTCGTGCGGTCGTAACGTTCTGGTTGTGCTGGAGGTTCCATCGGGGACGGTGACGTTGCTGTTCTCGGACATTGAGGGTTCGACGCGGTTGTGGGAGGACCATCCCGAGCTGATGCGGGACGCGTTGGCGCGCCATGATGAGCTGATGTCCGCTGCGGTCGAGTCAGCGGGCGGGTTCGTCTTCAAGACCGTCGGCGACGCGTTCTGTGTTGCGTTTCCGACTGCCTCCGCGGCTATTGAAGCGGCAGTCATGGCTCAACGCGCACTTGCCGCCGAGTCGTGGCCCGACCCGGTAGAGATACGGGATCGTATGGGTCTGCATTCGGGCGAGTGCGTCGAACGCGACGGCGATTTCTTTGGTCCGACGGTGAATCGCGCGGCTCGGTTGGAGGCCACGGCGCATGGTGGACAGATTGTGCTGAGCGCGACGACCCGGTTGTTGCTGGGTGGCGCGTTGCCTTCGGGGACGGCGCTGCGTGATCTCGGCGAGCATCGCCTCAAGGATCTGAGCGTGCCCGAGCGGGTCTTCCAGGTGGACATCGACGGTCTCCCGGGGGACTTTCCCCCATTGCGTTCGTTGGACAACCCCCAGCTGCCGAACAACCTGCCGTTGTATACGGCGAGCTTCGTTGGACGCGACGCAGAGATCGCGGCTGTGCGCGACCTCGTCGCGGGCTCGCGGCTGGTGACCCTCACCGGTCCGGGCGGAGGGGGCAAGACGCGCCTCGCTATCCAGGTCGCCGCGGATCTTCTCGATAGTTCGGGAGACGGCGCGTGGATCGTCGATCTCGCACCGGTCACGGACAAGGCAATGGTGCCAACGACGATCGCCGACTCGCTGGGCGTGAGAACATCAGGAGTGGCCGGTTCGATCGACGGGCTGCTTGAGGTGCTCGCCGATCGCCGGCTGGTCGTCGTGCTCGACAACTGCGAGCACCTCATCGACGCCGTCGCCGCAACTGCTGATCACTTGATTCGCTCATGCGTGGGCATCGACCTGATTGCTACGAGTCGGGAACCGCTCGGCATCGCCGGTGAGGTCGTCTATCGAGTGCCGTCGCTCGGCCTCCCCGACGCGTCGGTAACGGATCCCGAAGCGATCGCGCAGACTGAGAGCGTGCGCCTCTTCGCGGAGCGAGCCCGCCTGCATGATGCCAGCTTCGCCGTCGATACGAATAACGCTGCCGCCGTGGCCGCAGTCTGTCGCCGGCTCGACGGCATCCCACTCGCCTTGGAACTCGCAGCCGCACGGCTGAGGTCGATATCGGCAGCCGAGTTGCTCGGCCGCCTTGATCAACGCTTTCGGTTGTTGACCGGTGGTTCGCGCACCGCGATGGCACGCCAGCAGACCTTGCGTGCGACGATCGACTGGTCGTTCGAATTGCTCGATCAGCATGAGCGGACGCTCCTGACGTACGCCTCCGTCTTCGCCGGTGGCTGGGACCTCGCGGCCGCCGAAGCCGTCACGGCGGACGGCTCGTCGCTCGAAGCCATCGACGTTGTCGACCTCCTCACGTCGTTGGTTGACAAGTCGCTGGTGAGCGTCGAGTCCAGCGAGGTCACGCGCTATCGGATGCTCGAAACGATGCGTGAATACGCGGCTGAAAAGCTGGCGGCGACCGGCGCGGATGCGAACTTGTCACTTCGGCGCAGGCATCTCGCGCACTATCTCTCCTTGGCCGAGCTCGCAGCGCCGCAGCTGCGAACCGGAGAGCAGCGGCTCTGGCTCGACCGCCTGGAGGCCGATCATGACAACCTCCGCGCCGCGCTCGTGGCTGCGAGCGAAGTCGATGAAGAGGAAGCCGGCCTGCGACTCGGCATCGCCCTCGGTTGGTATGTCTTCTGGCGCGGGCGTGTTCGCGACCTTGTCGAACCGCTCGCGGTGCTCATCGACAATTGCGAGCCGGAGCAGCCGTTGGTGGCCGACGCTCAACTCGTGCTCGCACTCATGCAGATCGAACTCACTGAGTACGCCCAGGCGGCCGTCACACTCGAAAAGACGCTCGCGAGCATCCGCAAGACGGGAGACGGGCGCCGGCTCGCTGACGCGCTCTGGACGTCGGCCTGGCTCGGGGTCTACTCCGGTGACCTGGCCAGAGCCGAGGCGCATGGCACGGAATGTTTGGCCGTCGCGGAAGCCATCGACGACCTCGACAGGCTTGCACGTTCTCATGGTGTCGTCGCCGTCGTTCACGGGTACAGGCTCGACCTCGCCGCGGCGCGCCGACACTACAAGTCCGCACTCGCCGGCCACATCGCATTGGGCGACCGGGCGTGGGAGGGCGCGTGCCTGAACAACTTCGGTGACACCGAGCTGGAGTTCGGCGACATCGACCGTGCTGACGAATCCTTCGAGACCTGCGAGGCGATCGCTCGCGAGCTGAACCTGCCGGACCTCCTCGCGATCGTGATCCTGAACCGCGCGACCGTCGCCGACCTGCGCGGAGAACACGCGAGCGCGCTGGCGCGTGCAGTGGAGGGCTTATCGCTGGTCCACCGGCACAGCATCACGAGAATGACCGCGAGCGCCCTCCTCAAGTGCGCGCGTGCGCTATCTCGTACTGAACCCGATCTCGCCGCGCAACTTCACGGCGCGCTGAGGGTCCTCGCGCCCGCTGCCTTCGAACTCGGACCGCTGAGCACCCGTCTACGCCACGAGAACGCCGCCCGATTGCGCGCAACCCTCGGCGACGAGACCTACGAAGCATGTTGCGAGGCCGGAGGAGGCCTATCTACACACGAGCTCCTCGCGTTGACGCGCGCCCAAAGTCCTTCGCACGCCCGTGTGTAGTAGGTCGTATAACTGCATCTCGACCGGGCATCACGTATGGAGGTTTCAGACCTACACCTTTCCGGACCTCACGCCCGTGTCTGTCGCTCGCGCCGCAGCGTCGGACACGCCGTCCCCCTGGTCACCCGCTGTCCCCAGGATCGCACAGCGCGCCCCATAACGCGCGCCGAGTACCGCACTACCCCTATCCCAGTCGTGCCGATCTGGGATAAGCCGATCAGCATTCGTAGTCCTGCCTGAAGCACCAGCGACTCGAGAAGACGAACTTGAGTCACGCGTCGCGGCAGAGGCAACGCGTCGCGTTCCCAGTCGATGCTGCGGTGGCGGTCTTACCTCTCACAGCTCTTGTTGCTGCCTAAGTTTCTACCTAAGAAGCGTAGCGAGACGAGGGGAGACAATGGCCTTGCGACCGTTCGCGAAACCGTGGTCACGCGTTTCGCGTGAGACGTGCTGAGACGTAGCGGGACGGTTGGGCGGTAACTGGGGCTCAAGAGGTCGCGAGTTCGAATCTCGCCAGCCCGACCTGTAAGTCCCGGTAGATGAGTGTCGCGGTCGAGCATCCGCGGCTTTTACCGATCTCCTAAGTCGCCATGCGATGGCGATCACGGTGCCCGTCGGCGCCGAGGTGCTGTTCCCGAACCCTTGACGTTGTTTCCATGTTGAGGAAGTGTTGGAGCAGGAAGCCCGGAAGAATCGAGGCCAACCATTGGGCTGGCGGGGGATTTGGACGAGGGGGCCGGGCCGCAAGGTCGCGGTGTTTGTCGCGACCGTTTCGATGTCAGGCGCGGGGCTCGTCGCGACCTCCGTGCCTGGGTTCGCCGCGCCGGCGTGGACACCAGTCGCGAGCGCGAATCCCACCGGGCCGCCCGACGCGGAGTTCCGCGATATCGCGTGCGCGTCGCAGTGCTTCGCCGTCGGGAACTTCGTCAGCCCGTCCCGATTCACGCGGCCGTTGATCCAGGTGCGCAGCGGGAACGCGTGGTCGAACGTGTCCGCGCCGTACGTCGCAAATCAGGACAGTTCGTTGCGCGGCATCGGGTGCTCCGGCGGCTCGTTCTGTGCTGCGGTTGGATCGCGGACGAGCGGCACGAAGCTGTTGACGTTCGTCGAGCACTGGAACGGGACGAGCTGGTCGATCGTCCCGAGCACCGATCCCGCCGGCGCCCCGCAGAGTGAGCTGTCGGATGTTGCATGCGCGAGCGCGACGACGTGCTTCGCGGTCGGGCGGACGACGCCGAGGAGCAGTTTGGACAACGCAACACTGATCGAACGTTGGAACGGCACGACGTGGTCGGTCGTCCCGAGCCCCGACCCTGCCGGCGCGCACTCTTCCGCATTGTCGGGCATCGCGTGCACGAATGCTTCCCAATGCTTCGCGGTCGGCGAGTCCATCGACAACTCCGCCCACCGCAGTGCGTTGATCGAGCGGTGGAACGGCAGCACGTGGTCGATCGTCGCGAGCCCGACACTGAGCTTCAACGCGCGATTGGCGGCGATCACGTGCACGAGCGCGACGAACTGCGTCGCCGTCGGCAACCGGTCGGGGTCGTTCTTCAACTACACCTTGATCGAGAAGTGGAACGGCTCGTCGTGGTCGGTCGTTTCGTCACCGACGCCGAGTGGCGGCGGACCGAACCAGTTCTTGGGTGTGTCGTGCAGCGCTCCGCAAAATTGCGTCGCCGTCGGTTCGCACGCGAACCAAACAATGGTGGCGCGTTGGAACGGGAGCACCTGGTCGATCGAGGCGAGCCCCAATCGGTCGGGTGCCAACGTGTTGTGGTCCGTCGTGTGCGCCGCCGATTGCACGGCTGTCGGGTCATCGGACAATGGGACCCGAACGCTGATCGAGCGCAGGGTCGCGGGGAGCTGGTCGATCGTCCCCACGACAGATCCGAGCGGGTCTCCCGAAGCGAACCTGCAGGGTGTCTCGTGCGTGAGCGCGACCGACTGTTTCGCGGTCGGTGCCTTCCGGAAAGGCAATCGGGCACTTATCGAGCGGTGGAACGGCACGAGCTGGTCGATCGTGACGAGCCCCAGCCCCCCAGGTGCATTCAGTGCCGAGCTGCACGACGTCACGTGCCTGTCCGTGACGAGCTGTTTCGCGGTCGGCACGTACTCGACCGGCACCGAGGAGAGGTTCACGCTGATCCAACAATGGAACGGCACGTCGTGGTCGGTCGTGCCGTCGCCGAATCCCGAGTCCTCACAATCCAGCGAGTTGTCGGGCGTGGCGTGCACGGGCGCGACCAATTGCTTCGCGGTCGGTACAGGATCATTCCACTCGTTGATCGAGCGGTGGAACGGCACGTCGTGGTCGATCGTCGAGAGCCAGCACGACGGAGCGCTCAACGACGTGTCGTGCCCGAGCACGACGCGGTGTTTCGCGGTCGGCACGAACGGCGAGCCCATCGAGACGTGGAACGGCGCGACCTGGTCGCTCGACACCACCACCGTCAACGGCTTCCTGCAAGGTGTCTCGTGCGTGAGCACAACCAACTGCGTCGCGGTCGGAAACCAAGGGCCCGGGTCGAATCTGCTGACGATGCGGTGGAACGGAACGACGTGGTCGGAAGTCACGGCGCCGAGCCCGGGGGGCGGCGCCAACGCAGACGAATTCTTCTCCGGTGTCGCGTGCGGCAGCGCGACGAGCTGTTTCGGCGTTGGTGGCTACCGCGCCGAAACGCTGGACCAATTCAGGGTGCTGATCGAACAATGGAACGGCGCTTCGTGGTCGATCGTTTCTTCGGCGCAGCTCGGGATCCTCAGTGACGTGTCGTGCGCGAGTGCGACGAGTTGCATCGCGGTCGGCGAGCGGGGCGGCCTAACCTTCACGATGCGTTACGGGTAGAAATCCCGTGCGGTCGACGGACGCATCCCGCATTCGTGCAGCGACCCGATGGACGCCAAGCAGGTCCATGTCAGTGCGCCCAGGGCTCAGCCCGCGAGGTGCCGCGTGTGACGCCGACTTGGCGCGAAAAGGTACGACCCACACGACCGGCGAGGTCGCGCCTACCGGTTCAGCCAAAGAGCAGTCGGCGAACCGGCTCGATCGCCGGTTGCGGTTTGAACGCTCGGTGGTAGTCGGCGAGCGCGGCCGCGGCCTCGCTGCGGTTGGCGGAGGTTGGGGAGCTCTGCTCGCCGTCGCGATGCTGCCAATACCAGCGGTCGTTGGTCGTGGCGACCCGGCCGATGCTCACGACGGCGCCGCCCGTCGTGACGCGCACCTCCGCAGTTTGCGCTGTCAGCGGAACGATCTGCATGTCGCTCGCAGCTGTGGTCGCAGCCATGCGACCTCCTTCGAGGCGTCACTGTCGCGATGCCCGAACGCGACGGGTTGGGCTCTTTCTCAATCTGGGCTTGATGTTCGGCACGTGGCCAAGGTCGTCGCAGCGAATTCCCGAAGCTGCTCGTCGCCCAGTGTCATTCCTTCCGACGTGCAACGACCCTCTCCGCATGGCTGCATCGAGGGTCGTCGCCGCATCCAGGGGGAGGGCGCTGTGCCGGTGATCGACCGGAGTCGGCCGGGACGTGAGGCGACGTGACAGTAATCACACCAGTCGCGCCGGCCGTACCGGTCAGCGCCGCCACGACGTTTACCCCGGCCGACACGATGTCGGTTCGTCGTGCCAGCGCGGCGGGGATGACGGTCGTGGTCGGCAGGCGCTCCGGGACGAGGCACACTGTGCTCGTGAATGACGGCAAAGGGCCGAGTCCCGTCGAATCATGGCGACCGCCCGAGGGTGTCGCGACCCAAAGACAATTCGCTGCTCGATCCTTGTTGCCTCGTACTCGCGCCGAAGCGGTCGTCTTTGGTGCGAGCGCCGCTGTGGGATTGGCGATCTGGATCCCGACGATGGCCCTGCAACCTCGTTACGACTACGGCCCGAACCAGCAACAAGGCTCGGTGTGGTTCTTCCCGCTCATGATCGGCGCCGTCTTCGTTTTGAGTCTTGTCTTCGCCAAGCGGTGGAAGATGGTCGCACCAGGATTGGTCGCTGGCCAGCTCGTACTCGCGCCATTCACCACACCCCGAGGCGACAACGATGGTCTGTGGGGCTTGATTCTTCCGATTCTCGTCGTGTTCGCGATCGCGCTCTATATCGGCAGCGGGGTAGTCGCTCGTTCTCTGCTTTGGCTTCGTCCATCCTCCGTCCGTGCCCGTCGTCGCTGAGGGTCGTCGCTGGTCGTCCGTGCTCACGGAGGTGCATCATTGTGCGCTGCACCCCGAGGAGGCCGCCCCTTGTCAGCATCTGTGGTGACTGCCGCCGAAGCGCAGGCGAAGATCCGATGGGCGACCGACCGTTTCTCGGCCGTGCTCGGCGCCGCGGCTGAGACGGCATGGCAGTACCGCCCGCCGGGCGGGGCGTGGTCGATGTCCGAGGTGACGGAACATGTCGCCGGGGCGAACAAGGGAGTGCTGTCGGTGTTGAGCAAGCGGCTGAGTCCCTTGGACGGTCCGCTCGCGCTCGAAGACGACGAGATCCCTTTCCTGTTCTACGGAGGAACGGAACCTCCGCCCGCCCAGCCGCTGACGGGAGCGTTCGCTGACCGCGCCGCAGCATGCGAGGCGCTCGACGCGAGCGCGCAACGGGTGATGGAGTGGGCCGGCAACACCGATCTCGATCTTCGCTCCTATGGGTGCGTCCACCCCGTGTTCGGGTTGATGGACGGCGTGCAGTGGCTGTTGTTCCTCTACGCCCACACCGAACGCCATCGCGCGGAGCTTCTCGACTTGGAACGGCTCTCGTGAGGTCAGTTGGAGTCGTGTCGTTCGGGACGTCGCGCCCCGGCGACGATTATCGAGCGTATTTCTGCACGGCGGTCTTCGCGGCTTGATAGGCGCTCGCGGTGCCCATGCCGTTGGGATTCATGAAACTGAAGGCGAACAGCCCGCGCCGGACGATGTCGGCCACGCTCGCATCGGTGAACAGCGCGCGCATGTCGGCCTCGAGGCTTCCATCGTGAGCCTCGTAATGTGCCAGCATCACCGCGCCGTACTGTCCCAACAGGCTGGTCATCGAGCGCGCGTCGGAGGGCGCGGAGGTCGAATCCATCAGCTGGAAGCTCTGGAAGTCGGACGCGCGCATCACCTTGGCGAAGTAGGGAATCATGGCCCGACCTGCGCCAGTGGTCGTGTCGGTCCATTGCGCCTGCCAACCACCCCAGCCGAGTGAGACGCGGGCGTTCGGCGCGTAGTTATGGAAAACGCGCAGCACTTGCAGGTACCGGTCCTGCAGTGCGCGTAGATAGTTCGTCGTCTGGCGGTTGGGCTTCCACGCGTTGTCGGTGCACGGGTACGTTTGGAACTCGGTGAAGAGCGTGACGTAGAACGCAGGGCCGTTTGCTCTACCCGCGAACGTGTCGGCCAGCCTCCTCATGTCGCCCACGAATCGGTCGGCCAGCGGATACGCGCGCCCGCAGGCGGTGCCGTACTTCGTCGCAAGGGATCGCTCGCTGTCGCCGGTCCAGACGATGAGATGCAGGGGACGGCCGGCGGCGTAAGCATCCTTCACGACGCTGCCCTTCCAACCCGTTATCCACGCGAGATCGTTGGGACCGTTGTACCAGCTCGTCAGCATGCGCACGGGTGCTTCACGTACGAGGCGATTGTTGCTCGTCGCTTCGGGTCCCATGCCGAACAACAGCTTTGCGCCCGTCGGTTTCGGCACCGGCCGTTGGGGCAGACACCCACCCAGCAGCGCGAGCGCGAGCGCAACGCAAGCGAGCCGAGCGAGACGAGTGAGACGAGGGTGATTCAACGCGCGCAGCAACATGTCGGGCTCCGTGAATCGAGGACGGTTCATCGAACCTATGCGGGAGCCGCGAGCGGGGACGACCACGAAAACCGAACTTGTCGCCCAATATCCGCTCCATTGCCGGGAAACGAATGGCAGCACGTCTGTCATGTCTTCAGTCGCGAAGCACAGCGCAACCGGTGTTTACGCCGTGGACGTTCGCAAAGACCGCACACCGGACGTCACCGACGAGCCAACCTGGGGCGTGTGTGGGGTGCGGTTTCCGCACCCCACACACGCCCTACCGGATCGAGCACGCGCGCTCGTGGTAGCGCGCGCGGGAGGACGCGTCCTTCGTTCCTCGAGCGCGCTTCGTCGTGCCCTTGCACCGAACAATGTTCGTTCGTTCGATCATGGATGCGTGCGATGAACCGACGTACGCGCGCACCGGCCCGAGCCGTGGGCGACGCGCAGAAACTGGAAGGAAGTTCGCGGCGCCCCGGTCCCCGACATTACGATCCGCCCGTGACCGACGGACCGGGCATCGCGCGGATCGAACAGGCCGAGGGGAGTGCCTCGGATGCGGATCGGGACGCGGTCGCGGCGTTCGACGATGTCACGTCGGTGCCGCTCGCAGACAACGTCGAGGAACGAGGCAGGCTTCTCGAGCTCAACGTCCACGCGCTGCCCTTCACGGTGCAGCGTGTCTTCACGATCACCGACGTTCCCGTCGGGACGAAGCGGGGCGGGCACCGGCACCGTTCCGGCGCGCAGGTCCTCGTCTGCATCAGCGGTCGTATCGAGGTGGAGCTGAGGCGAGGCGCGGCGCGCACCGCCGTGACATTGACACCGGACAGCGACGGGCTCTTCATCCCGGCCGGCATATGGGCCGCGCAGCGGTACCTCGAGGAGGGAAGCGCGCTGGTCGTTCTCGCGAGCGATCCGTTCGACCCGACCACCTACGAGACGACGTTCTGAGCGATGCGGCGCGGCGCGGTAGGTGAAGTGTCGGTGTGCATCCCGGCGTGGCGGGCATCGGGTTTCATCGATCAGACGCTGCGGTGTGCCCGCGAGCAAACGCACGATGCGCTGCGGATCGTCGTGTCGATCGACCTGTCAGACGACGGCACCGAGGAGATCTGCAGGGCCCACGCGCGCGACGACGGCCGGGTCGAGGTCCACACCCATTGCGAACGGCTCGGCTGGGCAAGGAACGTCAACTTCCTTCTCGACCACGTGGACACCGAGCTCGCGTTCCTGTACTTCCACGATGACATCATCGAGCCCATGTACACCGAGCGACTCGTCGGTGCGCTCCGGGAGCGACCGGACGCGACGAGCGCTCACTGCGACATGCGTCATTTCGGCGCCAGCAACTGGGTGAACCCGGGCCGACAGTACGAGGGGACGGCGGTCGAGCGGGTGGTCACGTTCCTCGTCGCGCCCCATCGTGGGTCACTCCTTCGCAGCGTGCTGCGAAGGACGATCCTCGATGACGGCTTGCGCATGCCGACCGGCTCGCGCGCCGGTGTCTGGGCCAACGAGCCGTTCCTGATGAAGCTGGTGGCCGCCGGTCCGGCGTCGTGGGTACCCGAGACGCTCTACCGGCGATGGGACAAACGGGAGGGCGGCCTCACCGACGGCTGGCTCTCGCTCGGCGTCGACGAGATCATCGACGGCCACCGCGTGAACGCTGAGTATGCGCTCGCGGTGATCGATGGCATGCGCCCATCGCCCGAGCAGCGAGCCGTGCTGCTGTTCGCCCTGTTCGTCAACATGGCGGGCCGCATGCGGGACGCCGAGCGCACGTACGACGCGCCGACGGTCAGTCCACCCGAGCGCCTGCTGCCGGTCTTCGCGGGCATGACCGTTCCGCCCGCGCTCCACACGCTGCCGGCACCGCTGCGAACGTGGGCCGAGGGCGCGTACGACCGCCTCTTGCGCGAGACAGGTGCGCGTGCGCTGCACGTCGAGGACCACGCGCAGGCGGTCGCCGCATTCGAGATCATCACCAGCCGCCACCCGAACAACGTCGAGGCCTGGCGGCGGCTCGCCGACGCGTACCGCGGCGCGGGCCGCACCGCGGACGCCGAGGGGGCACACCGTCGAGCGCGGTTGGTACGCACGGGATGACGCGCCGCCGGGTTGCGGTGCTCGGCGCCGGGATCATGGGCGGCTCCACCGCACTGCACCTGGCGCGGCTCGGTGTACCGGTCACCGTGTTCGACCACGAGGACGCGCCGTTCCGCGGCGCCAGCCGCTGGAACGAGGGCAAGATCCACCTCGGGTTCCTGTACGCGGCCGATCCGAGCCTCGATACCGCGCGTGCCGTGCTCCCCGGCGGCCTGGAATTCAAGGACCAGGTCGAGGCGCTGACCGCGATCGCGCTCGGCCCCTTCACCACGCCGGGGGACGACCTCTATCTCGTTCATCGCGACTCCGTGACGTCACCGCAGGCGGTGTCGCGCTACTTCGCCGCGGTTGCCGAGCTCGTGCGCTCGCACCCGGAGGCGCACCGGTACCTCACGGCCGCGTCGCGCAGGGGAGTTGAACCTCTTTCGTCGGCCGAGCTCTGCGACCTCGCCGACCCGTCGGTCGTCGTGGCCGGCTTCCGTGTTCCGGAGCGCTCGGTCAACACCAACCGCGTCGCGGACGCGTTCGTGGACGCCCTCGATGGCGAGCCCCTCGTCGAGCTGCGCCTTGGCCGGCACGTCACGGGCGTCGCGCCCGCCGGCGCGGGTCAGGACCGCTGGCTCGTGCGCACCACAGATCGGCGTGCCGGCGATGCGCGCGCCGACGATGATGCGCGCGCCGGCGATGCGCGCGATGGCGGTGCACGCGCCGGCGACGGGCCCTTCGACGCCGTCGTGAACGCGCTGTGGGAGGGTCGGCCGCGCGTCGACCGCAGCGTCGGCCATCGGCCTGACGCGGCCGAGCACCACCGGTATCGGGTGTCGCTGTTCGTGCGCACCGCGACCGCGCTCGAGTCGCCCAGCGCGGTGTTGGCCGTGGGAGCGTTCGGGGACGTGAAGAGCTACAGCGAACGCGACTTCTACCTCTCCTGGTACCCCACGGGGCTGCTCGCCCGCGCGGAAGCCGTCGACCCGCCACCGGTTCCGGTTCTGAGCGACGGCGAGAGGCAACGCATCGTCACCGAGGTGTTCGCGTCGCTGGGCCGCGTCCTGCCGTGGGTGCACGGCATCGAGCGCGCCGCCTCGGAAGTCCGTGTCGAAGGGGGCTGGGTCTACTCGCAGGGCGGCGGCTCCCTCGACGATCCCGTCGCGGCGGTCCACCGCCGGAACCGACTTGGCGTCACCCGGCTCGGCTCGTACTTCTCGGTTGACACCGGCAAGTACTCCGTGGCGCCGACGCTCGCCGCGCGACTCGCTCGCGCGGTCGCCGAGGTGTGACGCGGCGGCGGTAGCCGTGACCGTGTGATCATTGCCTGGTGCTCCGTGACGAAGAGTTGGCGGCGTACCGGCGGGACGGGTTCCACCGAGGTCCCAGGGTCGCGTCGGTGCGGGACATGGATCGCATCCGCGCCGGCATCGATGCCTGTCTGGCGGAGCCCGTCCTGGCCCAGCATCCCGATGTGCACCGCCACCTCGACAACCGCACGGTCTACGACCTCTGTGCGCATCCCGAGATCGTGGACCGGGTGGCATCGATACTTGGTCCCGACATCCTGGTTTGGCACTCCCGCGTGTTCCACAAGCACGATGCCGAACCGCCGATCCCGTGGCACCAGGACGGTGTGTACTGGAGCCTCCAGCCCCTCGTGTCGGTCACCGCATGGATCGCGATCGACAGAGCGGAACGCGCCAATGCCTGTGTTGAAGTGATCCCTGGCTCCCACCTCCGACCGGTGCCCCACATGCGTCTCTCGACGGCCGGCCGCTTCGCGCACCACGCCGATCCCGACCACGTCGACGCGTCCGCCGCGATGGCCATGCAGTTGGAACCGGGCGAGTTCTTCCTCTTCGACACCTGGCTCCTGCATTCGTCGGCGGCGAACATCTCGGGCAGGCGCCGGACGGCGCTGTCAGTTCGCTACACCACCCCCGACGTGACCGTCGCCGCGGAGACGTTGTCGCCGGTGGTCCCCGGATACGGCGTCCAGGTGGTTCGGGGGCACGCCCGGGCCCGAAGGAACCCGGTGGTGCCACCGCCCGCGCCGCTCGGCGGCCGTGGACAGTGACACAAAGGCGACTGTCGGCCGACTGCTACGTGCTCACGTGAGTTTCGCCGTGGTCGGTGCGTGCGATCGTCGCAGGTGAGTTGCCCACCGCGCCCGTAGACGAGATCCTCCACCTCGCCGAGCGTGACCAAGGAGAGTGAAGGCATGCAATCAGAAGAGCCTGTCACTGATCGACCCGAGACGGTCGGGCTCATAGGGGCCGGCAACATCGGCCAAGCACTCGCGCACGTCGCGCTGCGAGCCGGCCGAAAGGTCGTGATCGCGAACAGCCGAGGCCCGCAGTCTTTGGCAGCGCTCGTCAGCGCGCTCGGCCCGGGAGCGTCGGCCGGCACCGTCGCGCAGGCGGCCGCGAACCCCGTCGTCGCGATCGCGGTGCCATGGAGCAAGGTTCCTGCCGCGGTCGACGGGCTCCACTGGGACGGACAGATCGTGATCGACCCGACGAACGCGTTCAACGCCGATCTGGGCGACCGCACGTCGAGCGAGATCGTCGCGGACCTCGTTCCGGGTGCGCGGCTCGTCAAGGTGGCCAACACGCTCGGTGCCAACGTGCTCGGCTCGGACCCGCACGAAGCGGGCGGACGCCGCGTGATCTTCCTCTCCGGCGACGACGTCTCAGCCAAGGTCCCGGTCGTCGAGCTGTTCGAAGCTGCCGGGTTCTTCCCGATCGACCTCGGTGATCTCGTGACCGGCGGACGCATGCAACAAATCGGCGGTCCGCTTCCCTCACACAACCTCGTCAGGCTGCCGCCCGTCTGAATGGAGGATGAGATGCCTCTCTCGGAGGAAGCACGCCAACGATTCGCCAGGTTCGTGGAGCAGACGGATCCGTCGAGCACTGATCCAGATGATGACGCGGCGCTTCTGCAGTTCGTCGCTTGGGGGCTCGTCCATGAGCCCGACGCATTGCACGAGTGGTTCGCGCTCGAGAGCATGATGTTCCAGCGGCATTTGACGGACAGCAAGATCCGCTACGTGCTGATCATCCTTCGGTCTGCTGCGCCACTCGTCGCCGCGTATGAACGCGAACGCGGTTCTGTGACCGACGCCGATGCGCGGTAACGACCGTCGCGTCGCGCCCAGAACCCGCCTGGGAAGGGCCTCGCTGGTCGGCCCTCAAGGTCCCAGGGGATGGCGTCGTTTCATCTGAATGGGTGCGAGCAGACGGCCGTAGGGAGGGACGTCAATGACTCAATCGGGCGGGCGGCCCCTGTTTCGGCGCGCCGCATTGCCGGCGTTCGTGCTCACCGTGCTCATGCTCGTGAGTCTGGCCGGCTGTTCGACGTCGTCTCCCTCGGCGACGGGCTCGCGCATTGACGTGACGATGCACGATTTTGGCATCACGGTGTCGCGTCATTCTGTTCCTGCGGGCAGAGTGCTGTTGCGCGTAAAAAACGACGGACCGTCGACTCATGAGATCAATGTCGACCTGACCCGGTACCAGGCCGGGAAGATCCCGCTGCAAGGCGACGGGTTGACCGCGGACGAGGACGCGAAGGGAATACGGCGGATCGACTCGATCGAGCAGGTCGACCTTCGCCACACCGGCGACCTCACGCTGGACCTGAAACCGGGCCGATACGTGCTGTGGTGCAATCTCGAGGGCCATTACCTCGGTGGCATGTACGAGGCGTTCGACGTGCGCGAGGTGGCGAGTCGATGAGGCGAGAGACGAGGGCCGCGTTCGGAATCGTTGTCGCGTTCGTCGTGCTCATCGGCGTCATGGTCGGATACAACGCGTACGAGACGGATCGTGAACGGCCAACCGCGCTCGTGGTAGACGTCACCGCGCGACAGCGCACACTGACCGAGCGCTACATCAAGGACACCATCCTTGTGATCGAAGGCGTACAGGCCGATCCGGAGGCAAGTGCCAAGATCCTGCGCGAGACCGCGACCGCGCTGCTCGACGGCGGTGAGGTCGTGACGCCGCAGGGGTCGTTGGATCAGCACGTTCGCATCCCGGCCGCCACCGATGGAGCAGTGCGCGAGAAGCTTGAACACGAGCGCACGCTGATCACGAAACTCCTGGCGACGGGCACGACCGTCCGTACCGCCGGGAAGCGCAGCCCTACGTTCAGCGCAGACCTGCGCAGGCTACGGATCGAGGGCGCCGAGCTCTCCAGCGTCACCGGCGACGCCGCGGGTGAGATCACGAAAGACAGTCAGGCGCGATTGTCTCGCCTCGTATGGGTGGAGATCTTGCTGGGCTTGCTCTCGGCGGCCGCCGCGGTCGCCATGGCGCTCCTGCTGCGACGCCGCGCGCTGCGTCAGTCCGGCCGCTTCCGATCGCTCGTGCACAACGCCACAGATCTGATCACGGTGCTCGACGAGCACGCGATCGCGCTGTACCAGAGCCCATCGTCCGAGCGCGTCCTCGGGTATCCACCTTCCGAGGTTGTGGGTGCGAAACTCACCGATCTGCTCCACCCGTCGGACAAGCCGCGCGTTCTCGAGGCGTTCGCCGCCGCGTACGAGCTCCCGGGCGACACTGTTGCCCTGGGTTTCCGGCTCCGACACAGTGACGGCCGCTGGGTCGTCCTCGAAGGTACGGCGACCAACTTGCTCGGCGATCCCGGAGTGCGCGGCTTCGTCGTGAACTCGCGTGACGTCACCGAGCGGAAACGGGCCGCAGCCGAGCTCAGTGCTGCTCGCGATGCCGCGTTGAGCGCGTCGGTGACCAAATCGCAATTCCTCGCATCGATGAGCCACGAGATCCGCACCCCGATGAACGCGATCATCGGACTCAGCGGGCTGCTCCTCGACACCCCGCTCGAGGGCGAACAGCGCGAGTTCGCCCGTGGCGTGCAGGGCGCGGCTGAAGGGCTCCTCGGGATCATCAACGACATCTTGGACTTCTCGAAGGTGGAAGCCGGCAAGTTGGAGATCGAGGCGGTGCCGTTCGACCTCGGCCTCGTGGTCGAGGACGTCGCCGCCTTGTTGGGAGAAGCGGCGAACGCCAAAGATGTCGAGCTCCTGGCTCATTGCTCCTCCGCAGTCCCCACCGCGCTCGTAGGTGACCCCACACGGCTGCGGCAGATACTGGTGAACCTGACGTCGAATGCGGTGAAGTTCACCGCGCGCGGCGAAGTCGTGATCCGCGTGCGGCTTCTCGACGACGAGGGTGACGCGGTGCGACTGCGCATCGAGGTGAGCGACACCGGTGTGGGAATCGCCGCCGACGACCTCGTCCGGCTGTTCGATCCCTTCTCGCAGGCCGATACCTCTACGACACGACGATTCGGCGGGACCGGGCTGGGGCTCGCCATCGTGAAACAACTCGTCGAGCTGATGGGCGGGTGCGTCGGCGTGGACAGCACCGTGGATGTCGGCAGCACGTTCTGGTGCGACCTCTCGCTCCCGAAGCAGTCGACCGTCGCGGCGGCGCGCCCGCACATCGCTGAGCTCGCGGGTCTCCGAGTGCTGATCGTGGACGACAACGCGACGAACCGTCTGATCTTGCGCGAGCAACTCGGATCTTGGGGCATGCACACCACCGACGCCGAGCACGCGGCGCGGGCACTCAAACTCCTGCATGAAGCAGCGGTCGCGGGTCACCCGTATGACGTGGTCGTGTTGGACCTCAACATGCCCGACATGGACGGGCTCGAACTTGCCCACGCCGTCGGCTCGGACCCGCAGATCGCGGGGCCCAGTCTGTTCATGCTCAGTTCGTCGGGACGCGTCAACCGGCAGGTCGTGGAGGCTGCAGGCCTCGCGGGGACGCTCACCAAGCCGGTCCGCCAGTCCGAGCTCTTCAACTGCTTGATGGGAGGTCTCTCGATGCCGGCCGGCGAGATCACGAGCGCGACACCGACGGAAGCCGAAGCCGTCGCGCTCCGCGGACGGCTCCTGCTCGTCGAAGACAACACGATGAATCAGCTCGTCGCGACCAAGCTTCTTGTAAAGCTCGGTTACGACGTCGCGGTCTCCGGGAACGGGATCGAGGCGCTGCAGTCGATGGCTGAAACGGAGTACGACGCGGTGCTGATGGATTGCCAGATGCCCGAGATGGACGGCTACGCCGCGACCCGCGAGATCCGACGTCGGGAAGGCGGGAGCCGCCATACCCCGGTGATCGCGATGACTGCAGCTGCAATGCATGGTGACCGTGAGGCGTGCCTCGCGGCGGGGATGGACGACTACGTGACCAAACCGATCCGCCCCGGCGCGCTCGCCGAGACGCTCGCCCGCTGGGTCAAATCCGGCGAGCAAGGGACGCCGGCAGCCGGACCCGAACCGATCGCATACACCGACGATGCTGCCAACCTCGATCCGGAGCGGCTTTCGATATTGCGCGACCTCGACGACGGTGACGGCGTGCTTCTCGCGTCGATCGCCGACGAGTTCTCGACAGAGGCACAACGCCAGCTCGAGGCGCTCCGTGCGTCGCTCGCCGAAGGTGACCCGCAGGCGGTGGAACGAGCGGCGCACAGCATCAAGGGGTCGAGCGCGAACCTCGGCGCAACGCGTCTCGCGGAGCTGGCCGGACATCTCGAGGCGCTGGGACGGGCCGGAGCACTCGTCGGCGCGTCTGCCGCGCTCGATGACGTCGCAGTTGAATTCGAACGAGTACGGGTCGCACTCACGCAAATGCTGGCGCGCCGATGAACGAACTCCGAGTGCTCATCGCCGATGACGACCCCAGCTGCCGATCGGTCCTCCGCGCCGTCGTCGAGCGGCTGGGCCATGAGTGTCGCGTCGCGACCGACGGCGACGAGGCCTGGTGCTTGTTCCAAGAAGCACAACCCGACGTACTGATCACGGACTGGATGATGCCCGGTCTCAATGGGCCCGAGCTGTGCCGCCGAGCGCGCCAGCACAACGAGGACGGCTACACATACGTGATCCTCGCCACGGCTCTGGGCGAACACGAAAATGTCCTCGAAGGCATGGAGGCCGGTGCGGACGATTACCTCACCAAACCGATCTCGCCGTTCGACGTGCGTGCCCGACTGGTCGCGGCAAAGCGCGTCACCGAGCTCCACAAGGAGCTCGACCGGCTCCACACCGCACTCGCGGCGCAAGCCCGCACTGATCCCCTCACCGGGCTCGGCAACCGCCTCCGCTTGCACGAGGACCTCGAGGCGATGCACGACCGCGCGGTTCGCTACGGACACAACTACTGCGTCGCCGTCTGCGACCTCGACGACTTCAAACAGTTCAACGACACCTACGGCCACCAAGCGGGCGACGACGCGCTCCGAAGGGTCAGCGCGGTCCTCGCCCACGAGACGCGCAGCGGAGACCGCGCCTACCGATACGGAGGCGAGGAATTCCTCCTCGTGCTGGCCGGCCAGACGCTTGCACAGGCCATGATCGCGACGGAACGAATTCGGAGCGCCGTCGAAGCCCTCGCGATACCCCACCGAACCAGCCGAGCGGACGACGTGGTCACGATCAGTGCCGGTGTCTCAGCGTGGGATTACGAACAACTCGACACCCCCACCAGAGTGCTGGACCGCGCGGACAGCGCCCTCTACCGATCGAAGGCGAACGGTCGCAACCGCGTCACCGGAGGCGAACCGAGCTCGGCGAGTCCCATCGTCCGCTGACAC
The DNA here is from genome assembly GCA_038209365.1 of Acidimicrobiia bacterium. Taxonomy (GTDB): domain Bacteria; phylum Actinomycetota; class Acidimicrobiia; order IMCC26256; family PALSA-610; genus DASQHW01. Next base: position 20,104 of record JBBQXS010000001.1, read on the forward strand.
CGCGGTCAAGAGCGCGTCACGAATGGCATGGCTGACTGCGCGACATGAGGAGTGAGGGCGTGGTCGGCATGTGAGGTGGCACTGCCGCCGGAGACTGCGAGTCCGCCTGCCACGGTGTAGGTGGCCTCGTCGAGGACGCCGTTGCTCGGCGCATTGGCAAGGGCAAAAGCGGGGAACGCCTTGCCGTTCGAGAACGACGTCGAGATGTAGTCCCCGACCATCGGGCCTTGGCTCGTGTTCGCCAGCCAGCTCAGTGACATCGGACCCCCGAGCTGCTGGCCGGCACTCCAACTGGTTCCCCCGTTGGTCGAGCTGACGAACCCCACGTCGAGTTGACAACTTGCGCTCGTGCAGTTCGCATTCGGGTAGTAGTAGTACGCGAGGGCCAAATGCGCGGCGCTCCCCGATGTCGTGATGTCCACGCCGATCCCCGGAATGAAGTGATCGACCGTGCTCGTCGTCGCATCGATCGGGACTCGCGTGACTGTTGACCACGTGATGCCGTCCACCGAGGTCTTCATCACGATGTCGTTGGGGGCGTTGGGGCAACCTGTTCGGAAACGGCAATCGGCCCAGACGACGTACACCTTGCCGGAAGCATCGACCTCCGCGGACGGCAACGAGAGAGCGCGGAGGTTCCCGGCGACCTTGTGCGCGGTCAGCGAAGCGACCCTGAACGGACCGGTGTAGCTCGTCCCACCGTTCGTCGAGCGGAGCGCAGCGAGCGTCCCCGCGGTGGTGAGGTAGGGGACGATCACCGTGCCGTTCGGCTGTACGAGCGGTTGGCCGCCCAGGCCGTGCGCAACCGGCACCGCCGATGCCGTCCAGGTGAGCCCGCCGTTGGTCGACGTCGACAGGTGCATCTGGTCGCCGGCACTGAAGTCGTCGTATTCGGTATAGCAGTGGCCGTAGAACGCGCTCCCGGGAGCGTTGTCACACACCGACCAGCTCTTGTCCAGGGACGTCCCACTGGCGACGATGGCCGGGCTCCCCCAGGTGAGACCGCCATCAGACGATCGACTCACCACCACACCCGCCGGATCGGGAGACTCCAACAGCGCCAGCGAGGAGATGAGCCACACGTTGTGGCGGCGGTCATAGGCGACCGAGGGATCACTGGCGCGGTCATAGGGACCTCCGCCTTGATACTTCGTGATCCCCGGAAGAAAGCCGTGCGCCCAATTGCGGCCTCCATCCGTGGAGGTCGCCCACCCGATGTCCGACGCGCCGCCGTCGAAGAAGCGACCCGACTGGAACGCCGACACGATGGTCGACCCGAACGAGATGGTGTCGGGTTCGACCTGGGTGCGGTGCTGGCTCGTTGTGTTGGTGAACGGGTCGGCGCTGATTTGCAGGTTGCAACCGGCGAGAAGGAGCACACCCGCAACAAGCAACGCCACTCGACGCATCACACCCCGCCTACGTGTCGTCGGGGATCGCGTCCCACCACTGGCACCACCATTCGGCGCCGACAAGGATTCGGAGCTTCGGGTGCCAGCAGTACGACAGGTCGGCATACGGCTCGAGGAAGTAGCGACAGTTCTCGCATTTCTCCGCGCCCGACGGCTTCCCCTTGAGCACCGCGTTGGCCGCGAGATGACGCAGCTCCATCGAGATCTGCTCGTCGATCTCCTTGGGTTCCGGTTCGGGGATGACGTAGTCGGACACGCCCTACTCCTAGGTCAAGCTCCGCGCGCGAGACAACTCGGGCGCCCCGTCCGGCGCACCGAAGATTTCGTCGGCGATCCTGAGCAGGAGCGACGCGGTCGACGTGCTGGTCAGGGGATCGTGTGCCGCGTCGGCGGCCGCTTGACAGGGGCGTTGCATCCGGCGCGTACTGGGAGGCCCGAAGGGCGTCGGCAGGAGCGGGAAGAGCTGCCGGGAGGGTGCGTGGGCCCTGGCTTCTTGTGTCTTGGTTCGGCTGTGGAGCCCGGTGATCGCCCCACTCGAGCGCAGGCTGACGAGCGCGTCAGTGGCGGTGACGTGGATGGAAGGAGTACGCGATGGCGACGACACCGACGCCGGCCGGCACGCACCTGCTTGCGCCCGGAACCCAAGTCGAGGTCCACGTGCGCTATGACGGCGGATGGGCGCCGGGCTTCGAGATCGCAGACGCATGCGACGGCGAGTATCAGCTCCGCCGACGCTCGGACGGTGTCGTGCTCCCGGTGCCGTTCCAGGCCAACGATCTCCGCCCGCGGGACTGAGCGACCCGGACAACCGCGACGATCGCGGATCCGCATGTTGAGCTCGCGCACATCGGCCCGCAGATCCGACGCGGAGGGCCGCCATTGGGCCCGGCGCGATACGGTCTCGTTGCACGCGTAACGCGGCGGCCCTCTGGCCTGACTGTGCATCATGACGCATCTCCCGATCGCCGAGTACGCCCTCCTGTCCGACTGCCACTCGGCTGCGTTGCTCAGTCGCACCGGGTCGATCGACTGGCTGTGCTTCCCGCGCTTCGACAGCCCTTCGACGTTCGGGCACCTCCTCGACGAGACGGCGGGCCACTGGTCGATCCGGCCGGTCGAGGACGCCGAAGTCACCCGCCGCTACCAACCCGAGACGCTGGTGATGGAGACGACGTTTCGCACCGCCACCGGCACCGGCCGCGTGATCGACGCGCTGGCCGTCGGACGCAACGAACGCGGTCACGAGCTCGGCGCCGAGGCGACGTCGACGCTCGTGCGCGTCGTCGAAGGCGTGAGCGGCGAGGTCGAGTTCGATCTCGACTTCGCACCCCGGCCCGAGTACGGCCTGATCTCGCCGCTCCTGCAGCCCGTCGACGGGGGCCTACGCGCGATCGGTGGCGCCGACCGGCTCGCGTTGTCGAGCCCGATCCCGGTCGAATTGGACGGTCCAACGGCGCGCGCGCGCTTCACCGTGGGGTCGCGCGACCGTGTCGGCTTCGCGTTGCAGCATCGCACGAGCTCGCAAGCGGCACCCGAGCTCTGGTCACAGACGGAGATCGAAGCCCGGGTCGCCGACACTGCGGAGGCGTGGCGCACATGGTCGATGCTCCACCAGTCGTACGATGGACCCTGGAAGGACCTCGTGCACCACAGCGGTCGTGTGCTGTACGCGTTGACGTACTACCCGACCGGTGCGATGTGCGCGGCGCCCACCACGTCGCTGCCCGAGACCGTGGGCGGATCCCGCAACTGGGATTACCGCTTCGCGTGGGTGCGCGACGCGTCGTTCACGCTCCAGGCGCTGTGGGTCGCCGCATGCCCCGACGAGGCGGACAAGTTCTTCGAATACCTGTCGTCGGCGGCCGCCTCGCAGGTGCACCGTGGCCGCGACCTGCAGATCATGTTCGGGATTGGTGGCGAGCAGGATCTCAGCGAGCGCGAGCTGCCGCACCTGAGTGGCTGGCGTAACAGCGCGCCGGTTCGCGTCGGCAACGGTGCGTGGAACCAGCGTCAGCTCGACGTCTACGGCGAGCTGCTCGACGCCGCGGCGCGTCTCCCCGATCAGGTCGCGCGGTTGAACCCCGCCAGTCGTTCGTTTCTCGCCGACCTGGGGGATGCGGCCGCGGCGCGCTGGCGGGACAAGGACCAGGGCATCTGGGAGATCCGCGGCGAACCGCGCGACTTCCTGTACTCGAAGCTGATGTGTTGGGTCGCACTCGATCGGGCAATCATCCTCGCGGACGTGCTGGATGCCAACGAGCGCGTGGACCGCTGGAAGCACTCCCGCGAGGAGATCGCCGGCGCGATCCTCACGCGGGGCTGGAACGAGAAGGCCGGCGCGTTCACGCAAGCGTTCGGCTCCGAGGAGCTCGACGCATCGAACCTGATGATGCCGATCGTGGGATTCATCGCGGCCGACGACTCGCGCATGATCGCGACGATCGACGCGATCGCCGACCGTCTCACCGACGACCACGGCCTCGTCTACCGCTATGTCGCGAACGACGGACTCGACGGCGAGGAAGGCACGTTCCTGTTGTGCACGTTCTGGCTGGCGCACGCGCTCGCGCTCGCGGGCGAAGGGGAGCGAGCCCGGGAGACCTTCGAGCGGGCGATCGCATTCGTGAACGACGTCGGACTTCTCGCCGAAGAGGTCGACGGCGGCACCGGCGAACTGCTCGGGAACTTTCCGCAAGCGTTCAGCCACATCGGACTCGTGAACGCGGCGTACGCGATCTCCCAGGCGGACGCCTGACGCCAGGTTGGCCTCGGGCGCGGAGCGAGCTAACCGAGCTGGCCGCGTACCTCACCGCTCGGGAACATCGTGGTGTGGACGTTGACGTAGAAGTCGGCGCGATCGTGGCGGATCTCTTTGATCAACGCGGCGTCTGCGTGCACGCATCCGTTCAGGCCGTTCACCGGCTCCATGAAATCGACCACGATCGGACCGTTGGTGCCGGCGGCACCGTGGTGGATGTGCGCGAGGATGACCGGCGAGGTCAGATCACTGACCGTGATGTCGAAGCAGACCTCGTTCTGGCCCTGGTTCAACGTCACCAGCGCAGAGCCGGAACCGTTCGACGCCACGTCGCTCTCGGGCAGCAACGTCGCGCGAAGCGGCTGCCCGCCGTGCGACGCTTCAGTCGCACGCGTCGCTCCCGCCGCGCCGATCGCGCCCAACACCCCGATGGCGACGAGCACCAATATCGCGAAGAGTCGTGTTCGCATAGATGGGTCCTCCCACTCGGCCTCGACGGTTCTACGGGCGCGGACACCACGGAGTTCAACTCGCACGAGATTGCTCGCCGCCGATGTCCGGTCTGCACCCACTTCTCGGGAAACGCCCCGACGCCGTGGGAGGCGGGTGGCAGCTCGGCTGGGAGGCGGCTGGGATGCTGCTTCAGCCGAGGCTGCCACCAGCCTTCCCGCGGCCCTCAACGCCCGGGTACCCGCTTTCGGTACGACGTGTGCCGTATGCCACAACAGCACTGCGGAGCCTTGTGAAATGGCTCGCAAGACAATGGTTTGGGTGAGCTGCTCCCGTGGGAGAATCTCGTCGCTGTATGCAAATTGCACTGATCGCGTTCCTCGCCCTCGGCATCTGTGCCCTGGCGATGAAGATCGTCATCGCCGAATACGACCACGCACGTGAGCGGCTCACCGACTCCGTCGTGATCGTGGTGGGGCTCTCTGCCCTGGTCTTCATGCTCGCGGCGTAGCTCTCCCGGCTCGGAGCACACATATGCGGCCGGCAGGGAGGCTTCGCAGTGGCGTCGCTCAAGTTGGGACTCCGTCCGTCGATAGATGGGCAAGAGCCCCTGAGAGGGGACGCCTGGTTTAGACGCATGGCGCCACGGAGTGGCGCTCGGTCTCCGAGGCACGACGTTGACCTCTCCCGCAGCACGGAAGAGGCGCGTCATGCATTCGAAGCATTCGGTGAGGACCGCGTTCCGCGCGGTCGGCTCGCGGCGCAGGATTCTCTCGATCATTCCGGTGGCAGTCATTACCGCGACCGTCGTCGCCCTCGCGCCCAGCCTCCCCAGCGGAGCCGCGCAAGCGCCGATTGATCTTCAAACCGCGGGCAGCTTCGCCGTCCTCGCCGGCGCCGGGATCACGAACACCGGCGCAACCACGGTCTGGGGCGACATCGGATCCTTCCCGATCACCACAGAGGACCCCGTGACGTTGAACGGCACCGATCACGCAGGGGACGCCGTCACGCAACAAGCGAAGGACGATCTCACGACCGCGTACAACCAGGCGGCCGACAGTGGCCCGCCCACGGCGGTTGGCACCGAGCTCGGTGGTGGACCGCCACTGACACCAGGCGTCTACAACAGTGGCACGCTCGAGATCACCGGAACCTTGACGCTCGACACGCAAGGCGACCCGTACGCGGTGTTCATCTTCCAATCGGGAGCGACGCTGGTCACTGCGTCGGGCAGCAATGTCACCGTGTTGAACGGCGGCATCGCTTGCAACGTGTTCTGGCAGGTTCCGAGTTCCGCAACGCTCGGAACAGACTCGCATCTCATCGGAACTGTGCTCGCCGCGACCTCGATCCAAGCGCAAACCAGAGCGACGATCCAGGGTCGGTTGCTCGCGGGGACCGCCTCAGTCACGCTCGACACCAACACCATCACCGATCAGGTGTGCGCGAATGCCGTGACTACCACCACCACCACGGCGGGCGGCCCCGCGACGACCAGCGCGCCGAGCCTCGTCGCACCGTCGACACCGAGCACTGGCGGCCCGACCGCTTCCACGCCGACCACCGGCCCGGCGGCGGGGGTGACCACCACCACTTCGGAAACCGGGATTCCCGGTCTTCCCGTCACCGGCTCCGACCCGCGCTTGCCGCTCGCCGGCGTTCTGGCGGTCGGTTTGGGTGCGTCGATCCTGCGTCTGTCGAACACGCGCCGGCATCGCGGGTCGAACAGCGGCTAACCGTCAATCTTGCGTCATCAGAGCGCGCACCTTGTGGCAATCGTGGGGAGGATGCTGGATGCGCACAGCGCGGCTGCCTAGATTCGCTACACATGCCCACCTATCGCTACCGCCGGGCGAGCGACACGGAGCCGGTCGAGGTGGTCGCAGCGTCGTACGAGCTCGCGCCGTCGGGTGTTGCCGTCTTCCACGACGTGACCGAGGAGAACGGTGAGCGGCTGCGAAGGACTGTCGAGGTACGACGCGTGCGCATCGCGGGCGAGGTCGAGGTCGTCGAGCGCGTGGACGCGCGCGACGTAGCGCTGCGCCTGGAGTCACTCGTTCGCGCGCGCAACGTCGAGTTCGCATATTCGCGCGCACGGGAGCGCTGACTCTTCGCTGCCGCGCCGAGCGCGCGATCATGCGCGCCGGTCTTCACGCTCCAAGTGCGCGCCTTCGCAAGGTGCTCGAGACACCTTCCGTATAGGGAAGAAAGATGCACTCGACCCCCAACCCCTGCAGTTGGCGTCGGTAGGACTGGTACTTCTCGGCGTCGAACCAGTCGTCACCGACCACCCAACGATGGAAGCCGAGCCTTTCCCAGATCGCGATCTTGTCCTGGGTGTGCTGCGGGATGACGGCATCGACGCCGCGTAGTGCGGCGACGAGCTCGCGGCGCTCGTCATAGGGCACTGCCGGAGCGTGACCCTTGTATTCGCGGATCAGCTCGTCCGTCGAGACGCCGACGACGAGGGTGTCGCCGAGCGCGGCGGCCGCTTGAATCATCCGAACATGTCCTACGTGCAGAAGGTCGAAGGCCCCTGCCGTGTACACAATCCCACCCGAACGTCTCATCCCCACTCCTTGGTACAGGTCCATCACTCCAGCAATCTGTTTCACGCGCGGCTACTGCCTGCGACAGGCGTCTCATCGTTCGCGTGTCGTCGTGCGACGCTGAGCCATGCGATGCACACGAAGAACCAGGTGCTCGCGACGTTGGTCGCTGCCCCCAGCCCTTCATAGAACACGCCGTCGACGACGAGGAACGTGATGACGCCGAGGATGAGTGCTCGGTCCATACGGAGCGCGGGAACGGCCCTGATCGGGAGGCGCCGGACGCCGAGTATCAACGCGGACAGGAGTGCCAGCCATGTGGCGAGTCCGACCAGACCGAGCTCGACGAACACGTTGACGGCCGCGTTGTGCCCGCCACCTACCTTCAGTGTGTCGTAGAAGAGTCCGCGCGAAGCGGTGACGCCGTAACCGAACATCGGCTTTTGCTCGATCGCGGTCCTGGCGGTCTGCCACACCTCGGTGCGCGAGTTGAGGGAGGAGATCTGCGAGGAAGTTTCGCCACGCTCGAAGTAGTCGACGACGTGTCCGCCTGCGAGGAGGGCGATGGCGATCACCACGACGATCAGGACGATCTGCAGCTCCAGGACTGCCCGCCCGCCTCGGAGCGCCAGGAGCACGACCAAGATGCCGACGAGGCATCCGGCGACCGCGCCGCGCGTTTGTGACGCGAGCGCTCCTCCGCCGACGATCGCCAGCGCCAACCCGTACGCGGCCCGCGACCAGACAGGGCCCGGGCGATATCGACGGGCCGCGGCGAGATAGCCGACGGCCAGCAGCGCGGCCAGCCCCATGAGCACTCCCGACACCGTGGGGTGGATCGCCAGCCAGGTGAAGCGTCCGGCTTGAAGCTTCGTGACGGGCGGGGAGTGCACGAACACGCCGTAGACGACAGAGGCTGCGACCAGTGCGATGTAGCCGTGCGCGAACCAGTGAAGGTCGGCCCTCGTGGCCTTGCGTGCGGCGACCAACGTGAGGCCGAGGAGCACACACATCTGTCCGGCTCGGACCACTGCGTACTGCGGGTACGCGGAGGAGACGACGGAGAGCACCATCAACCCCACGAAGAAGCGGGCGAGGTACAGGTGGGGGGGCGTGCGACGTACGCGGGGCGGACGCCCGTGCGCGAGAGCGAGGTAGAGCCCGATGACACAGTAAAGAGCGAGCTCCACGAGCACGAGACCGTCGATCTTGGCGCCGAACGCGTTGTTGGGGTCTCGCACCCGAAGCTTGTAATCGCTCGCGAGGATGAGGGTCAGGGTGCAGATCCCGAACCACCATCGTGCCCTCGCATCGGGTCGGAGACTGCGCGGCATCTCCGACGAAGCGAATACCACCGGACGCTGCAACAGATCTGTCATCGCGTGAACGCTCCCGCTGATGTGAGCACTTCTTCGTAGGACTGAGGTGCAATGCGTGCTTGCGGGATGAGCACGCGCTGGCGGATGACGAGGCCCAGCGTGACGGTGCCGAGGGCCATCGTCGCGGGGACCCAACTCGGTGAGGCGTGCAGGGGAAACACGACCACCGCCACGGCGGTGAGCGAGACGACCGTCTCGAACACCCGGAGCACGAACACCCTGACGTGCATCCCCGTCACCGCGGCCAACGTGCCGTAGGGCATGAGCACGCCCGCCGCCGCCGCGTAGAGGACCCAGCCGAATACGGCAATGCCGTCGATCGAGAACTTCGCGTCGGTCACGATGCCACCGGCCCAGGGAAGCAACGCGGCGGCGATGCCCCCTGCGGCGAGCACTGACACGAACAGCGTCAGCGCACCGACGTCGGCGTGACGAATCAGCGCGGCGGCGGACTCTCGCTTCCTGGCGGCATAGGTGGCGAAGAGATAGCCACCGATGCCGTTGACGATGAGGAGCGTCGGCGCGGTATAGACACGTGCTGCCTCGAGCGCTCCGAATACCACGGTCCCGGTGGCGATGACGACGAGGATCCTCATCGCCGTGAGCATCGCCGGCCGAACGGCCTGTTGCGCCGCGCGCCACCCGCCGAACTGCAGCACCGAAGCCACGTCGCCGAGACGCCACGGTGCGAGCTCGAGCTCGGAATGGGGCAGGAGTCGCACCGCAACGATCATGGCGATGATCTGCGACACGAGCAGCGCCAGCAGGATCTGGAACATGTCGAGCGCCCCGAACACCGCGGCGAAACCCAACCAGCAGATCGTGGCCCCGAGGCATGTGAGATCGACGACCATGACTGCCCAAAATCGCAACGACGCCATCAAGAGGCGGCGCAGGAACTCTTCGAGAATGAACGCAGTCGAGGCCACCCCGAACATCACGGATGCTTGCCAGCTCAGGAGTCCGGCGGCCCAGCACACCGCGGCGCCGACGATGCCGGCGAGCAGCGCACATGAGCAGCCGACGAGCTGCAGTCCGGCACGAAGATGGTGCATGCGCCTGTCGAGCACCGTGAGTGAATCGCCGACGAGGCCGGTCGCGATCGCCGTCGCAAGCACGAGCCCACCCGAGATCAACCCGTAGATCCCGAGACCGTCGGCGCCAAGTGATCGAGCGGCCGCGATGGACAGCACGAGGCTTGCGAGTGCCTGCGCGAGCTGCGCGCCCACCGCGCCCGTCGCCCCTCGTCCGCGGCGTCCCACGCCGGCAGCGGTCGTCATGAGGTCACCGTCAGCCCGTCGGTGCGAGAACAGCGACGTTGTCGATCGTGACCGCGGGAGCGGTACCGGTCCACGAACCCGACACGTACAGAAGGATCCCGACGTCTCCGGCTGCCTGGAGCGCGGCCGGAGTTGCGCCGGCGGTGGTCACGAGCCAGTTCTGTGGCTCTTGACTGCTCTGGCGCCACACCTTTGCTCGCAACGTGGTGGTGGTGGTGCCACTGATGACGAACCTCGCTCGCAACACGTCGCCGGGGTTCACCGTGACGCCCGCGACGGTGGCGGTCGCCAGGATGGTTTCACCGGCGCCGACCGTTCGGACCAGGTAGGCGATGACCGAGCCGTCGGGCATGTAGCGCAGCTTGAGGCGGTAGTCGTTGCCGTTGGAGACGCGCCGGCCGATCAGTGAGAAGTAGGCCCCGCCACCGGTGGACGCGCGGTCGAGCGCGACGTCGGTGGTCATGTCGATGTCGGTCTTCCGCGGGCCGGTCAGGTAGGCGGCGCGGTTCGCGGCCACCGCGCCCGCGATGCGGCCGACGCCGCCGGCAACCGAGAAGCCCGATGCGGTCCCGGACAGGGTCCATGGTCCGCCGAAGTCGGCAGTGCCGAGCCCGTTGGTGACCGTGCGGTTGAACGTGTCCGATGCGTACTGGACGGCCGGGTCGAAGACGGTCACCTGGCCGGTCGTGGTGCCGGTACGGCCGTCGTTGTCGGTCACGGTGAGCGTGACCGTGTACGTGCCACCCGTCGCGTACGTGTGTTGCGGTGTCGGGCCCGTGCCGGTGGCACTGTCGCCGAAGTTCCAGGCGTAGCCGGTGATGGTGCCGACTACGTCGCTGGATCCGCTCCCGTTGAACGACGCAGTCAGGTTCGACGTGCTCGACGTGAACGCAGCGGTGGGCGGTGGCGGGTTGGTGGCGGTCACGCCGTGCGAGACAGTGGCGGTACGTCCGTCGTTGTCGGTCACGGTGAGGGTGACGGTGTACGTGCCACCCGTCGCGTACGTGTGTTGCGGTGTCGCGCCGGTGCCGCTCGTGCTGTCGCCGAAGTTCCAGGCGTAGCCGGTGATGGTGCCGTCGGCATCGCTGGATGCGCTGCCGTCGAAAGATGCACGGAGGTACGGCACGCTCGACGTGAACGCTGCGGTCGGGAGCGGGGCCTCCGTGGTGGCCACTTGACCCGTCGTGGTGGCCGTACGGTCGTCATTGTCTGTGACCGTGAGGGTGACGGTGTATGTGCCTGCTGCGGCGTAGGTATGCAGTGGTGTCGCGCCGGTGCCGGTGGTGCCGTCGCCGAAGTCCCATGCGTAGCCGGTGATCGTGCCGCTGGATCCGGTGCCGTTGAACGATGCCCGGAGGTACGACGTGCTCGAGGTGAACGCGGCGGTCGGCGGCGGTCCGTGGACGACGAGGGATTCGCTCGCCGTCCCGGTGTTGCCTGCGTTGTCCGTCACGGTGAGCGTGACGGTGTACGTCCCGCCCGCCGTATAGGTGTGCTGGACGTCGGCGCCGGCGCCCGTCGTGCCGTCGCCGAAGCTCCACGCGTAGTTGCTGATCGTGCCGTCGACGTCACTCGATCCGCCACCGTCGAACGACGCGCTGAGGAGGTTCACATCTGTGATGACGAAGAACGCCGTCGGCGGCGGTGCGCTGTCGACCGAGACCGCGGCAGTGGTCGTGCTGGTCGCTCCTCCGTTGTCGGTGACCGTCAGACTGACGGTGTACGTGCCGGCGGTCGCGTAGGTGTGTTGCGGCGTCGCGCCGGTCCCGCTGCTCCCGTCGCCGAAGTTCCAAGCGTACGAGACGACCTTGCCATCCTCGTCGATGTCTGTGGATGCGCCGCCGTCGAGCCACGTCTTGAGGTACTGGGTGTTCGTGGTGAATGACGCGCTCGGTGGTGTGTTCACAGGCGGGCCCGAATCGGCGCCGACGTTGAGGTTGTCGATCGAGACGATCGGGGCGGCGCCGGCCCACGTACCGGACAGATAGACCAACACGCCGATGTCGCCCGGGGCTTGCAGCGCGGCCGGTGTGGCGCTCGTGTTGGCGATGAGCCATGCCTGGGGCTCCATCGTGCCCTTGCGCCACACCTTGGCGCTGACCGTCGTGGTCGTCGCACCGGTCACCAGGAATCGGGTGCGGAGAACGTCGCCGGGATTGACGCGCAGGCCGGGGACAGTGGTGCTCGCGAGGATGGTTTCGGTGCCGCCGACGGTGCGGGTCACGTAGGCGAAGACGGAGCCGTCGGGCTGGTAACGCAGCTTGAGGCGGTAGTCGTTGCCGTTGGACACGCGCCGACCGATGACCGACACGTATCCGCCGCCGCCGCTCGAGGGAGTGTCGATCGAGAGCTGTGCCTTGATGTCCATGTCGGTTTGGTGGATCGAGTTCAGGTACGCGGCGCGGTTGGCGGCGACCGCGCCGGTGATGCGGCCGGCGCCGTTGCCCGTCGAGAACCCTGACGCAGTGCCGGACAGCGTCCATGGTCCGCCGTTGTCGGCGGTGCCGAGACCGTTGGCGACGACGCGTTCGAATTTGTCGGACGCGTACGCGTCGGTGATGGTGACGGTGCCAGTGGTGGTGGCGGTCCCGCCGCGATTGTCGGTGACCGTGAGCGTGATCGTGTAGGTGCCCGCGGTCGCGTAGAGGTGTGAGGGCGTGGCGCCGGCCGCGGTGCTGTTGTCACCGAAGTCCCACGCGTAGGAGGCGATGGTCCCGTCTTCGTCGGTCGACGTCGAGGTGAACGCGGCCGTGTGGTACGTGACGGCGGCGGTGAACGACGCGTGCGGAGTGATGTTGGCGGGCGGGGCCGTGACGGTGATGCTGCCGTTGACGTTGCCGGTGCCACCGCGGTTGTCGGTGACGGTGAGCGTGACGGTGTAGGTGCCGGCGGTCGCGTAGAGGTGTTGGGGTGTCGGGCCGGCGCCGGTGGTGCCGTCACCGAAGTTCCAGGCGTAGGAGGCGATCGTGCCGTCGTCATCGGCGGAGCCGGTGCCGTCGAAGGAGCCGGTGAGGTAGTGCGCCGATGAGCTGAACGATGCGGTCGGCGAGATGTTGGGGAAGACCGTCGAGCGCCCGCTGGCCAGGTAGTGCGCCCGGATGTGCCCGATGGTCAGCGCCTTGGGATAGACCGCGACTTCATCGATGTTGGCGGCGATGGCTTCGCGTGATGGCGCGGACGGCCAGTTGGTGAGCCGGTCGCCGCCGACACGCCAGTAGCCGCGGTATACCTGCGCCTTGGTGACCGCGGCGTTGGCGGCGACTTGGTTGCCGTCGATGTAGAGCTTCATACCGTCGCTGCCGAGCGTTCCGACGACGTGATGCCATTGGTTGTCGCGGTAGCCGCCGGGACTGTTGATCGTGATGCGTGTGCCCATGTCGGGCCGGACACCGAAGTAGATCTGTCCCTGGTTGTTCATGTAGAGCAGGCGGTCGGTGCCGTCGATGTTGCTGCGGCCGGTGTTGCTGTCACCGAAGCCGAGGATCTTGCCGCCCTGGTTGGTGTTGGTCCGTAGCCAGGTTTCGAGCGAGAAGGTCTGGGGGCCCGACTGCCAGTACGGAGAAGCGCCCTGGACGGTTGACGTGGAGGAAGTGCCGGGGAAGTCCGTCGCCGGATCGGTGTCGTTGAGCAGCGCGCCGGTGATGTTGCGGTTGTTCGCGCTGTTCAGTGTCAGGTCGTTCGAACCCGACCGGTCATAGCCGGTGGTACCGCTGGTCTCACCGAGGCGCCACTGAGCGTCGGGGTTGTCGGCGAGCACAGTGCTCGCGTACGTCGACGCGGTCGGGGTGCCGGCGGGGATGGTGACCGAGGCCGGCGGGCCGGCGAAGCCGTTGCCGAAGGGATCTGTCACGCGGATCCGATACGTCTGGGTCGAGCCGGGTGACGCGGTGGTGTCGACGAACCCGAGCGGCGGCCGGTTCCACCATGTGGTGTCGGTCTGGAACGTCTTGAGCACGGTGGACGTGGCGGTGGTGTCGCCGCGCAGCACTTCGACCTTCAAGCGTTGGTTGTCGCGGTCCCATGCCGCTTTCCATCCGACGCGCACGGTGCCGGGCCCCAGCGGCGTCAGGGTGGGCGTCAACTCGGTGTAGTTCTGGACCGGGTCCACGAGCGGAGAGATCGCGCGCTTGGCGAACCGGACGAGACCTTGCTGGGCGATGCCGTTCACGCGCGGGAACTCGCCGCCCAAGACCGTGTAGTCACCATTGCTGGCGACGCTCCACGCCGCTTGACCCTGCCCCGTGTAGGTGCCGCCGGTAAGTGTCGGCAGCCAGTGCAACGGCTGCGCCGCCGGCATCCGCGCGAACGGCGCCCAGTTGGGGTTCGTGCCGACCGCGTTCGTCAATGTGGGTGAGCGATGCTTGTCGATCGCCGCGGTGCGCTGGAACTGCCACGGATCCGGATACTGCGGGTTCCAGTCCAACATCCCCCAGTCGTGAGGATGCCCGACCGTGTACACCACGTCCGCAGTCACCGCGATGCTGTAGTTGTCGCCGCGGCCACCGTCGATCCAATCGATCACGCCCGTGAGGGGATCCGCCGCGAACACCCCTTCGAAGTTCGCGTTGGCGCCCGACGCGAAGAACGCCCAACCGACGCCGTAGATCTTCTCGCCATCGGTCGTCAGCGCCCCGATCGCAGTACCGTCGCCGGAGTTCTGGATCACGGTGTTTGCCGCCCACGGCTCCACTTCGCCGGTTACGCCATCCAGCGACCCCATCCCCTTTTGCTGCGAACCGTTGAGTGTGCCGAACGAGCCGCCGACGATGACGCGGCCACTCGCGGGGTGCACCACCATCGTGCGCACCAAACCATCGGCCGCGGGCGCCCACGGCAACACCCCACCTGTCGTCACGTCCACCGCGGCCAGACGTGAACGCGGGACAAAGCCAGTCTCGTTCGTGCCGACGGTGGTGAAGTCACCGCCGAAATACAGCGTGTTGCCGCTCAGCGCGAGTGCTTCGACGGTCGCGTTCGCTCCGGGGTTGAAACCAAGCACCGCGCCGGTCTGCGCGTCGATCGCTGCGATCCGGCTCCGCCACTGCCCATTCACCTGGTCGAAGTCTCCGCCGACGTAGATCTTCGAGCCATCCGCGGACGCAGCAAGGCGCAAACCCTGTGCGTTCAACGTCGGAGCCCACGACGTGACCAGCGCACCCGTGGTCAGGTCGTAGGCCAAGATGTTCGAACGGGGCGTCTCGTTCGTCCCCGGGTCCGCACCTGCGGGGCGCGCCTGCGAGAACTGGCCCGTGGCGTACACCCGGTTCCCGACGATCACCTGGGCCCACACCACGCCGTTGATCTGCACCGTGGGCAATGCCGCCGCCGACACCGTCTCCGGCGACGCGGGATCCACCGGCGCCGTATCCGCGGCCGCCGGCCCGGCGGCCACGCCCGCGACGACCAGCGCGAGATTTGCGCCTACGAGCACCACCGCGAGCAGGCTCGACGCCGATCTGCGGACCGCACCGTCCGACGACGTCAGTCGCGCGGCGAGCACACGCCCGAACACCATCGAGCCGGCCCGACGCAGAAAGGAACCCACGCCGTTGCAAACGCGGCTTCGCCTTGACTTCTTCACGCCCACGCCCCACGCCCATGACCGCGAGCACGAAAGGCGTCGCGGCAATCCGCCCGTATCCCGTGCAAGCCTAGAGCCTCAATGGGTGGTCGCGCCATGACAACTTCTGACAATTGTGATCGTCGTTGGTTCTTCGTACGGCGTCCGCCACCTCTTGCGTAAGGGCGAGGCCGAAGTTGCATCAAAAGTTTCGGCAAGAAGTTCGGACAATGACTGTTTTACAGAAACCCGGACCCTTGCCATTCTCGACGTTCACCGTCTACCGTTCGCTCACTCGCGGTGACAGTGCTCGCAATGAGCGCCGAACGAGACAGCGTGGGGTTGTCTCGCACGTGGGGTGGGGCGGGGGCGATGATTTATCAAGGGCGGGTGGGTGACGTCGTCGATGGTGACATCGATGCGTCAGCGCCGACGGTTGTTCGCGACACCGTCGGGTCGGGAACGGTTCGCAAGAATCGCATCGGCGTTCATGGCTCGCGGGCGGCGAAATACGCGGTCGTCGTCGCGGATGTCGTGGCAATCGGCGTTGCGATGTGCGTCGCGGCGTGGGCCAGGGACAGGCTCGTCGCGCGCCCCGAGCCGCTGGGGCCGATCGTGAAAACGGGTGTCGCTTCGCTCTTCATGTGGCCGATCGTCTTCGGGCGATACCGGCTCTACACCACAGCTGCGATCTCGAGCGCGAGCTCTGAAGTCACGCGCGCTGTGCACGCCATGGCGGCCGGGGTCGCCGTCACCGGCCTCACCGGCCTCGTGCTGGTGCAGGCGGTTTCAAGGGTGTGGCTGCTCCTCCTCCTGGTCTTCGGTACGCTCGCCGTCCTCGCGGAACGCGGTGCCACGCGTGGATTCTTCCGACGGGCGCGCGGGCGCGGGAAGCTCCAGCGACCCGTCATCGTGGTCGGAACGAATGCCGAAGCTCTTGGTATCGCTCAGATGTTGCGGGACGATCCCAGCCTCGGCTTTCGGGTTCTCGGCTTGCTTGACTGCACTGACGCACTTCACGGCGTCCCGGAGATGCCTGTCCTCGGTCACTGGCATGATGCCGTCGAAATCGTGAAAGACCTCGATGTCACGGGCGTCATCATCGCCACCAGCGCGATCGACACCGGCACCGCGAACCGATTGGCACGCGACCTCATCGAGGTCGGCTGTCACGTCGAGCTGACGTCGGGGCTCGTCGACATTTCGGCCGATCGGTTGCTCCCGCATCCGCTCGGCACTCGCCCCGTCGTGTACATCGAGCCCATTCGGAGGTTCGGCTGGCGAGCAGTCGCGAAGCGGGGATTCGATCTCCTTTTGGCGGTCTTGTTGCTGCTTCTCACGCTGCCAGTCCTCATTGTGTCGGCCGTCCTCATCAAGCTCGACTCGAAAGGACCACTCTTCTTCACGCAACCTCGGCTCGGTCGGAACGGGGTCATCTTCGGCGTGCGGAAGCTCCGGACAATGGTGGTCGGCGCCGAAATCATGCTCGATGAACTCCGTGATCAAAGCGAGGTCGACGGTCCGTTGTTCAAGATGCGAAACGACCCTCGTGTGACCCGAGTGGGCCGTGTCCTTCGAAAACTCTCGATAGACGAGCTTCCCCAACTCTGGAACGTCGTGGTGGGGGACATGAGCCTCGTGGGGCCTCGGCCCGCGCTGCCGGCGGAAGCCGAGCTCTGGACCGACGAGACGCGGGCGCGGCTCCGCGTCAAGCCGGGGATCACCGGAATGTGGCAGGTGAACGGCCGCAGTGCGATGTCATTTGAGGAGTATGTCCGAAATGATCTATACTACGTCGACAACTGGACGCTTCTGACGGACCTCGCGATCGTCGCGAAGACGGTTCCAGTTGTGGTTTTGGGCCGGGGGGCGTGTTAGCCCTCGCCGGGAAAGTTCGCCAGGGAGGGCAGTTGCATGCACGGATCAGCAGCGATCATCGACGAACCGCATCCGGGAGTGCTCGCCTCCTTGTGGAAGTACCGCGGGACGTCGGCGGCGATCGTCTCGGTCATGGTCCTGTTGAGTGTCGGCGTGGGGTTCCTCGCGCAGCCTCGCGCGCAGGCCAAGGCGACGATTGCGCTCTCGAGTCCGCCGGCCAAGAGCGTGCTGGCGCCCGGTGTACAGGGCGACGCCTCGCTCGCGCGTTACACTGCGCAGCGCGCGGCGTATGTCACGAGCGACGCGGTGCTCCGCTCCGTCGCGGCGAGTCTCCGACGCGATGACATCACGAAGCTGCGCGGCGACATCTCCGCGACGCCGTCGACCTCGTCGAACACCATTGTCATTGTCGCCGAAGCGGACACAGACCGCGAGGCCGTGCAACTCGCGGCCGCGACCATCGCCGCATACCGATCGGAGACCGCACAAGAGGTCCAGCGCCTCACCGACGCGGCCATCAAGTCAATCGAAGCGAGCTCGCTCCGTGTGCAGGCGGGCACCGGTGCGACGTCCGGCAAGTCGATCCCGACCACGGTGAGCCAGCTCTCCGTGGAGGCGAGCGAGATTCGAGTGAGCAGCGCGTTGTTCGGGGATGGCGTCGACTTCGTCGCTGCTCCCCGCGCCGACGCCGTCACTCGGCCGTCCATACCGCTTCGGGAGGGGGCGCTGGGCCTCGTGCTCGGTCTTCTGCTCGCAGCGACCGTCGCCTGGATCCGCGCCGACCGCACGCGCGCCCCGGAGATCGCGCCGCGAGAGTATTCGACACTGCGTGTCACGGCCGAGAAGAGCATCGCCTTGTACCCCGCCGCACCAAGTCGATCCTGGCCCGAGCGCACCCGATAAGCATCACCAGTAGCGGCCGACATGTGCAGGATCCGGCAATGCGGATAGCGATGGTCGGAACCCGCGGTCTTCCCGCGCGCTACGGCGGCTTCGAGACCTGTGTCGAGGAGGTCGGTTCGCGTCTCAGTGCCGCGGGTCACGACGTCGTCGTGTACTGCCGTGTGACGGAAGGCGCTGCGCCCGAGGTCCCGCCGATGTATCGGGGGATGAGCCTCGTGCACCTTCCGGCGGTACGCCGACGGTCGCTGGAGACGCTGAGCCATACGGCGCTGTCGATCGCGCACATCGCTGCTCGCCCGACTGACGTGGTGTTGTTGTTCAACGCCGCGAACGCCCCGCTGCTCCCGGTCCTCCGTGCGCGACGCATACCTGTTGCCACGCACGTCGACGGGCTCGAGTGGCAGCGCGGCAAGTGGGCCGGAGCCGGCCGTCGCTACTACCGCGTCGCCGAGTCGCTCGCCGTGCGTTGGTCGGACGCGCTCATCGCCGACGCAAACGGGATCAGCGAGTACTACCAGAGCGAGTTCGGTGTGCCCACGGAGCTCATCAGCTATGGCGCACCCATCATTGCGCCGCGAACGCCCGAGCTTCTTTCCGATCTGCATCTCGCACCGCGGCGGTATCACCTCGTCGTCGCTCGGTTCGAGCCCGAGAACCACGTCGACGTCATTGTGCGCGGCTACTGCGCGAGCGCGGCACGGTACCCGCTCGTCGTCGTCGGGGCCGCTCCGTACGCGGACGAGTACACGGCGCAGGTGAAGAGCTCCGCTGATGCACGCGTTCGGTTCCTCGGTGCGGTGTGGGACCAGTCGCTCCTCGATGAGCTCTACGCGAACGCGCTCACCTATCAGCACGGACACTCCGTGGGCGGTACCAATCCGTCATTGCTCCGAGCGATCGGCGCGGGTGCATCCACTGACGCGTTCTCGGTGTCCTTCAATCGGGAGGTGCTCGGCGACGCCGGTCGCTACTGGACCACGGCGAAGGACGTCTCCGAGCTCGTGCCGCACGCCGAGCAAGATCTCGACGCCACGCGGCGCCGCGGTGAACGTTGCCAGGCTCGGGCGGCGACGTACCGCTGGGACGATGTCGCCGCCGACTACGAGAAGCTCTGTCGGAGGCTGACCGCGGGCGAACTGCGCCGGGCGCGCCGCTCGGGACGACGAAGCAACCTTTCGAGAGACGACGATCGCGCCTAAGTCGATGAACGTCGGTGCCGAACACTCCAACATGAGGCTGTCCACGCCCGCGCCGACGTATCGGGAGACGGTGCGACGCCTCGGCCAGGCGCAGAAGAGCGGCAAGGGTGGGCAGGCATACTCCGTCTACGTCAACCGGAAGCTCGGCCGACTCGCCGCAGCCGCGGCTCACCTTGCCGGATGGTCTCCCAATGCGGTGACCGTGATCAGCGCGGGCTTCTCGTTCGCAGGTGTCGCAGTCATCGCGCTCGTGGGCGGATGGGGTGCTGCGGCGGCAGCGCCTCTGCTCGCGTTGGGATACGCGTTGGACGCGGCCGACGGTCAGCTCGCACGTCTACGCGGCGGCGGGTCACTCGCGGGCGAATGGCTCGACCACATGATCGACTCCGTCAAGATCACGGCGGTGCATCTCGCCGTGCTGGTGCACCTGTACCGCTTCACCGATCTCGGCACGCAGTGGCTCCTCGTGCCTCTCGGGTTCACGATCGTTTCTGTCGCGTTGTTCTTTGCCCAGCTGCTGAACGAGCAGCTCCGCCGCAACCGGGGACCGGGCGCACCTGCCGCCAGTGTGGGGTCTGCCTCGTCGCTGCTCCTCTTCCTGAAGCTTCCTCACGACTACGGCATCCTGTGTTGGATGCTCCTGTTGCTGGGTTCGCCGCACGCGATGATTCGCGTTTACACCTTCCTGTTCGCGTTCAACGCCGCCTATCTCGCCCTTGCGCTCGTGAAGTGGTTCCGCGAGATGCGCGCCCTCGAGTTGGCGGATTCGCGATGAGCGGGCGTTCGCGGTTCGGCGCATGTCTGCTGTGCACGATGGCGATCTTCGCGGCGGGATGCAGCGACGGCGGCAAAGGCACAAACTCCACGAGCACTGACAAGCCCACCGCGGTGTCGACACCGACGTCGACGACGTCAAAGAATGTCAAAGGTAGAAACGGCAGCCCCACGACGATGCAGACCGGGGTCGCATCCCGGACACTTCGCCCTGTCCGCGTCGGCGAACCAGCCGAGCTCGCGCCCAACCTCTTCGCGATGGTCACCCATGTCGCGCCGACCACACTCACGGCTGCAGCTCCGGGCGAGACTTCCGGGCCGGGCGTGGTCGTGACGATAACGGTGCGAAACGATACGGACGCGCCGGTCGACCTCGGCGCGCTCGCGGTCAATGCGCACTATGGGAACCGTATTCCCGCGGCACCAGTGCGGACAATCGGCGCGGCGCTGCAAGGGTCGCTCGCTCCCACAGGGAGCAAGTCGGCACGTTACGCGTTTCGAGTACCAAAAGATCAGGCCGGGTCGCTCCGCGTCGACATACAGCACTCGGCCGCGCCGAACGTCGTGGTCGTCGACGTCGGCAGCTGACGCCAACGTTCGACGCGCCGGACGCGTTGCGCCGGACGAGACACGACGTGTCGTCTTCGCTATCGTGCGCGAGTCCAAGGCGGGCGTGACCTGATCAACGGATCGCGCGTCGCTCGCCGTTCACGGACCTCGCGTCGTGTGGTCGATGCGCATGAGTGCGCCGCCGCCGCGATGTCGTGCGATTGAAGCGTCGTGCGATTGAACCGTCGTGCGATTGAAACAGCCCCCACCCCGTCGAGGAGTGAGATGCCGCGTGTCGCCGTCAGGACGAAGCGACCGTGGCGTCGCGTCAATCGAGTCGTCGTGCTCCTGTGCGCCGCGTTCGGCACCGCGGCATCGATCGGAATGGCGACGAGCATCGCCGGAGGCGCTGCCGGCAGCGCCGGCACAACGGTAGGTGCCGCGCACTACACAGTGCCTTCGGGCGCGATCGTCGTCTCGCGTTCCGGAAGCGACTCGGCGGCAGGGACCGCGTCGGCGCCTCTGCGCACGCTCGCACACGCCGTGGCTTCGGCCCGGTCGGGAACGACGATCGTGTTGCGAGCGGGCTCGTATCACGACTCGGTCGTCCTCCCGTCGACGAAGCGCCTGACGATTCAAGCGTGGCCGGGCGAGGCGGTCTGGCTCGACGGGTCGGTGCCGGTGACGGGCTGGACGTCGTCGGGAGGCTTGTGGAGCAAGAGTGGTTGGAAGGTGAAGTTCGACGCGTCACCGACGTACACGCGCGGCGCGCCCGACAATCCCGGTGCGAACTGGGGGTTCGTGGACCCGGACCATCCCATGGCGGCGCATCCCGATCAGGTGTGGATCAACGGCGTCGCGCAGCGACAGGTTCGCTCGAAGACGAACGTCGTACCGGGCACGTTCTACGTGGACTACGCAGCCGAGCGGCTCTGGCTCGGTTCGAGCCCGAGCGGTCGGGAGGTCCGGGCAAGTGACCTCGTGCGCGCCCTCATGATCCGATCCGCCGGCAGCGTCGTGCGCGGCTTGGGGATCCGCCGCTTCGCACCTTCGGTTCCCGACATGGGTGCGGTGACGGTCGAGAACAACGGCGTGCTGATCGAAAACGTCGCGATCACCGATTCCGCGACGACGGGTTTGCATGTCGGATCCGGAACGACGACCTCGGGGGTGATCGTCCGCAACGTTCGCGTCTCACGGAGTGGGATGCTGGGCATCAACGCCTCGTACGCCGACGCCCTCACACTCGATCACGTCATGTCGGTGAACAACAACACGGAACACTTCAACACGTCTCCCGTCTCGGGAGGAGTGAAGATCGGCCGGACGCGCGGCATTGCCGTTCGTGACAGCGTCTTCAGCGGCAACGACGGGCCCGGCTTGTGGATCGATGAGTCCTCCTACGACACGACGGTGACGAACAGCGAGATGAGCAACAACGCGAAGCACGGAATCTCGCTCGAGATCTCCGCGAAGGCATTCGTCGCGGACAACACCGTCGTCGGCAATGGTGGATACGGGATCAAGGTCAACAACACCAGCAGCGTGACGATCGAGCGGAACACGTTCAGGCGCAATGATCGAAGCATCAATATCGTGCAGGATTCGCGCCTCCCCACGAGCGCAAGCACCGCCGGCCGCGACAAACGTCAGCCGTTCCCGGATCCGACGATGACGTGGCGGGTCGGACCGGTGCGTCTCGCGAACAACGTGCTCTCGAACCAAAGGTCCGGGAACTGCATGCTGTGCGTCGAGGACTACACCGAGACCAGAAGCGCCGAGCAGATGGGCGTGAGCGCCAACGGCGACGTCTACATGCGTCCGAGCGCTTCGCTCCCGACATACCTCGTCGTTTGGTCCCGCGGGCCGGGGAACCCCGCCGTCTACACCGACCTCGCGAGCTTTCGCGCGGCGACCGGTCAGGAGACGTCGGGCCGGCTCATCAGCGGCCCGTGGGGCGCGCCTGATCCGAATCCCGATCCCGAGCCGGTCGGCGACCTGGCGACCGACGCGTTCGGTCGCACGGTCGCAAACGGTCTGGGCTCTGCGGATCGCGGTGGCGCGTGGGCCCTGTCGGGTGCCGCGTCGAACTTCTCGGTCGCGAACGGCGTAGGCCGAATCCGGGGTGCGGTTGGGAACAGCCGGGCGGCGTATCTCACCGGCGTCCGGCAGGCGAACATCGACGTCAGTACCGACGTCGCGCTTCAAGGCACGGCGAGCGGTGGTGGCGGGTACGTCTCGCTGATCGGCCGCCGTGTGTCGGACGGCAACGACTATCGGCTCAAGCTGCGGTACATGCCCGGCGGTTCCCTGGTGGTCTACCTGGCTCGCACGGTAGGTGGCACCGAAACCGTGCTTGCAGATATGAATGTCGCCGGTCTCACCGTCGCGCCCGGCGATGTGCTCCGGGCCAGATTCGTCGCCGGCGGCACCGGTACGACAACGCTGCGAGCGAAGGTGTGGCGCCGGGGTAGCCAAGAACCGCAATCGTGGCTGCTGACCCGTACCGAAGGGACTCCGGCCGTACTCCGGACCGGCGGAGACGTCGGGGTCCTCCTGTACGTGTCGCATTCGTGGCTCGGTGCCGCTCCTGCGATCACGATCGACAACTTCAGGGCCGGCGTGCCGAAGAGTTGACGCCGATCACGATCGAGCGCACGACGTGTGCGACCGCCGACCTGTACGCCGCCGGCGCATGACGAAGAGACGCTCGCGGTGCGTCTGCCATTGCGCGTTCGCGGAATTCACTCCAGTGCGTGACGACGCGCTGTACGGCGTCAGCGATCTCATCCGGGGCCGACGGGCCCACCAGGATCGAGGCGTCGAAACCCGTGGTCGCTTCGGCGAGCCCCGTGATGCGCGTCGCGACGACCGGGCGCGCGGCAAGGATGGCTTCCACCGCCGTGTTGCCGAAGGACTCATCTGTCCGCGACGGCACGAGCAAGATGTCGCACGCGGCGAGGTACGGCCAGACGGTCGGCGCAAAGCCGCAGAATCGCACACGAGCGTCGAGTCGCGCGTCTGCCACCTGGCGGCGCAGGTCCTCCTCCACGGCCTCCATTCCTGGAAAGACCGCGCCGACGATGTCGAGCTGCGCGTCGACGCCGCGGGTTCGGAGCAACCTGATCGCCTCGATGGCGTCGCCCGCACCTTTGCGGGCGGAGAGACGTCCGATGTAAAGGAGGCGAACGGGTGCTTCGAGCGTGGTGCGCGGGGGACCTACGCGGGGCGGACCGGACACGCCGTTCACGATCACGACAGCGCGCGCCGCGGCGCGCGGCATTGCGTCGGTCAGCACACTCAGGCTGAACCGGCTGTTGAGGATCAAGCGTCGTGCGAGCAACAGCGGGATCGACAACGCCTTGCGCACGAGCCGTGGAGTCGACGCTTCGCCCTCGTGCACGTGGCAGACCACCGGGATCCCGAGACACCGTCCGAGCACCAACCACAGAGGCTGGATGATCGTGTTGACGTAGATGACGTCGGGCCGGACTTCACGAAGGATCCGGATCTCCGCCGGGAGCGCCCGCAGCGCGACTCCGAGCAGTCGTACCAGACCCGGGCCGTTGAGGTACCTCTTGCGCAGGACCGGGCTCGGCGCCGGGCGCAGTTCCCCGCCCCGTTCGGCGATCTCGTCCAGGAGCGGCCCGTCGGGCTGGGGGATCGACACGACGACGCGCCAGCCCAGCGCGAGCATTCCCTCGACGCTCTCCAAGAACATGCGTGAGGCGCCGTAGAGGTCTGCGTTCGGATTGGTGGCGAGAACGGTCGGGGCCGGGCCGGTCGAAATGCCGTCCCCACCGTCCGGCCAGTTCCTGCCAGCTGTACCATTCATCCGTTTCGCCATAGGTCGTCGCCCGTATTTTTCCATGAAATCGCAAATTGTGCTCAAGGTTTCTCGAAGAGTGTGGAAGGGTGCGTCACGAGAAGCGATCACCGCGGCACATTCCGCAGTGATTGCCGGCGGGCGGTTTTCGGAGGTGCTCGGTCACATGGCAGCAGGAACGTCTCATCTTCAGCCTTGCGTGCGTTCCCGGTCGGGCCGCACCAACCCCATTGCCGTCGTCATGGCGGCCGTGGGTCGCGTCACCACGAAGCGGGTGAGACGAAGGGGCGCGGTGTCGTTGGCGCTCCTCGTCCCCGTGTTCGTCGCGCTCGGCATGGTGCCGGCGTCTGCGAACAGTGGCACGGTCACCGTCGGCCAGAACTGCCAGACGTGGCACGCCGCGGTCGTGCTCAACCACGACGTCCGGCCCGACCGGTCGGTGTACGTCGTAACGACGATCCCGGGTACGCACGGGATCAGGGGCAGGCACTACAACACCTCGTTCGGTCGGATCTGGTCAGCGAGCGGTCCTGCGCCGACGAGCGGCACGGTCACGCTGAACATCTACCTCTCGAATGGGCATCGCGAGTTCACCGAGACCAAAGCGTTGCACGCAGCCGAGGGCTGCGTCAGCACGACGACGGTGGCCCCCGCGACGACGGTGGCACCCACGACGACGGTGGCACCCACGACAACCACGACGATCGTGACCGCGGGCTCGACGGCGACGACGAGCCCGTCGACCGCCACCACCTCGAGCGTGCCCGAGACCTCGACCGTCTTCGTCGAGGGCGCGGCCGTGACGCCCTCGACCGGCGCGCCGTCGGCCGTGATGCCCTCCGGCGAAGCTGCCGCCGTCGAGGCGGCAAATGCCTTGCCGCGGACCGGCGGTGGTGGTGGCCCGGGGCCGGCGATCGGTGTGGCGTCGGTGCTCGGCGGTGCCGTCATGTTGCTGGTGAGTCGCCGTCGTCGAGGTCGCGCGGCCTGAGGGTTGATCCGTAGTACCTTCCGCGGTCACCTACCGACTGTCGTCTCGTCGACGGGGAGGCACGGCGTACGTGGAGAGCGATCGCGCCCGCGTCCTCGCGAGCGCTCAGCGGCGCGCCTTCAGCGTCGCGCTCGTTCTCGTCTTGACGCCGCTCGTCGTCTTGGCGGTCACGGGGCTTCACGACGCCCCGCGTGCGTTGGTGCGTGACCACGCGCTCATCGAGCTGCAGGTTCGCGACGTGGGCCGCCACCCCGTCCTGATCGGTCTGTACTCGCGCGATAGGTGGAGCCATCCGGGCCCGCTGCTCTACTACACCCTCGCGCTGCCGTACCGGCTCACCGGCAGCAACCCCGCCGGCCTGCTGCTCGGCGCGCTTGCGATCAATGCCACCGCGATCGGAGGCATGGCCGCGATCGCCAAGCGCCTCGGCGGCATGCCGGCCGCGCTCTTGACGCTCGTGGGAGTCAGCGTCGTGGCGCGCGCACTGGGCGCCGAGATCCTGCTCGACCCGTGGGTGTGCTTCGTGACCGTGTTGCCGTTCGGCCTCTTCTGTTTCCTTGCCTGGGCGATGACCATGGGCGAGGTATGGGCGTTGCCGGTGGCGCTCGGTGTCGCGTCGTGGCTGGTGCAGGCTCACGTCGGCTACGCGCCGCTCACCACGCCGGCATTCGGCGCGGGAGCGGTCTGGCTGTGGATACAGGTCCGTCGCCGCAATGAGCCGGCTGCGGCCGCGAACCTCTTGTGGGCGGTGATCGTCTCGGTGCTCGTCCTTGCGGTCGCGTGGGCGCCGCCACTGTGGGACCAGGTGTTCGGATCCGGCAATCTCGGCAAGGTCGTCGATTGGTTCGCTCGCGCCGACGCGGGTGCGCACACGCTCACGGAAGGGGCTCGAGTCGTGTTCGGCCAGTTCGCCGCCGTGCCCGACTGGATCACGGGGAAGCGGCGCATCGGTGCCTTCGGCGGTGAGACGACACTGCGACACACCACGTTGTTGCCGCTGTTGGTCGCGCCGTTCGTCCTCGCTGCGATCGTCGCGTGGCGACGCAGTGACCGCGCGCTTGTGCGGCTGGCGGCCGTCCTGGCCTTGACCCTCCTCGCGTCGGTCGTGTCGGTGGCGCGCACGGTCGGCACCATGTACGAGTACCGCCTGCTCTGGACCTGGGTGCTCGGAGCCATCGCGCTCGTCGTCGTGGCTTGGACCGGCTGGAACGTCGTCGTGACGCGCTGGCCGCACACGCAGACGAAGGTGCTCGTTCCGCTCGCGTTGCTCACGCTCGCCGTGCTGTGCGCGGTCGAGAGTGTCGCGGCGGTGCGTGCCCGGACACCCGACTGGGATTCGCCGGTCGCGGCGACGGTGACCGGCCAGCTCGCCTTGCGACTCGACCCGCGCCGCGGCGAGGTACTGCTCCGATCGGAGTCGGCGGCCGGCGAGGGATACGTGGAAGGCATTCTCCTCGCGCTGGAACGGAGGGGTTTCGACGCTCGAGTCGCGGCCGACCCCACCGTGCGCTTCGGCGCGCATCGCGTCGCGAGGGGTGGGCCGGTCGAAGCGCGCTTGGTGGTGCTCGCGGATACCGATCTCGACGGCCTCGTGCGCCCCCCCGAGCTCGACCTAGTCGCCTATGCCGGGCGTGTCCCGTTCGACGAGCGCGTCGACGCCGGCCGACGAGCAAGCACCGAGCGACGACGACTGCTCGCAGCGTTCAACTCGGGTGAGATGCCGGCCGGCGAGTTCGCGCGGGCATTCGAAGCGTCGCAGGTGCGGGGCTCGGCCGTTGCCGTCTTTCGCGAACGGCCGTAGCCGTGAGTCCGAGCGCCACTGTAGGCACGGGCGCCGGTCGCCTCGCCGCGGAGGTCCCCGACTACGTTCGGCGCCGAATGTCTCTCGCGTCGCTCCTCTTCGAGCATCCCTTCCCGGACGACGAGCTCCTGCTGCATTCGGTCACGGTCTCGATGAGCGCGGGTGACGCCCGCGCCGAAGCGCGGGCGGTCGCCGACCGGTTGCGCGCGATCGGCGTGCAACGGGGTCAGGCGGTCGCGGTCCAGCTGCCGAACGATCCGCACACGATCACGGCCATGTTCGGCGTATGGATGGCAGGCGCCGTCTTCGTACCGGTCAACCCCCGCTTCCCCGCCGCCGAGGTGTCGCGCATCTTGGAGTCCGTGCGGCCGGCCATCCTGTTGAGCGATGCCGCGGCCACGCGGCTTGCGGAGCCGATCCGGTATGACGATGACGTTGCGTTGGTCGCGTGGACATCGGGGACGACCGGCGCGCCGAAGCCCGTTGCCCACGCCCATTCCTCTTACCTGGAGCTGCTCGATCGTGTGTTGACACCGTTGCGCGGCGCAGGTCGCGAGGCCGCTCGCCGGGCCGCGCCGAACCTCGTGCCCGTACCGCTTGCGGTCAACGCCGGCATCTACAACGTGCTCTTCGGTCTGCGGGCCGGTGCGGCGATCGTCGTGATGGACGGCTTCGACACGCGTGTCTTTGCCGACCTCGTCAAACGATTCGATGTTCGGTCCACCGTGTTGCCGCCCGCGGCGATGACGATGTTGGCCGACGACGACATGGTGACGGATCTCTCCCCGCTTCGGTTCGTCCGGAGCATCACCGCCCCGCTGTCGGCGCTCCAAGCAGTGCGATTCACCGAGAAATTCGGGATCGTCGTGCTCAACGGCTACGGCCAGGTGGAGATCGGCGAGGTGATCGGATGGACCGCGGCCGACGCTCGCGAGCACCCCGAGAAGCTGGGCGCCGTCGGGCGGCCGCACCCGGGCGTCGCGGTGAAGCTCGTCGACGTCGAACATGACGTCGGCCGTCTGTTCGTGCGGCCACCGTCGGCGGCGACGGCGCTCGACCCGCGGCGCGTCGACCACGATGGCTACGTCGACACCGGCGACCTCGCGCGCATCGACGTGGACGGCTTCGTATGGATCGAAGGCCGGGCGGGCGACGTGATCAACCGTGGCGGCAACAAGGTGTTCCCGGAACAGGTCGAGGAAGTCCTTCGGCTCGCACGCGGTGTCAGCGACGCCGCGATCGTCGGCATGCCTGACGCGCGGCTCGGCGAGGTGCCGGTCGCATTCGTCGTGATGACCGACGACACCAGTGACGACGAGCTGCGCCGTCTCTGCCGCCTCCATCTGGCACCGTACAAGACACCTGTCGCGTTCCACCGGGTCGATGCGTTGCCGCGCAACGAGGTGGGCAAGGTGCTGCGGCGAGCGCTTCGCGCCACACTCACGACGCCCGACAGTTAGACGACGCGGCGTCGTCGCGCCTCAGCAGCGTGTGCGCCGCCGCACCGACGGCGATGGCGATGGCGAGACCGGACCACTGCCGGGGACGGCCGGCTGGGGGAGAACGGTCTCCGGCGAGACGCCGATCCGCGTCGGTGGTGTCGTACGCCTCGTGGTCGGCGTCGTCACGGGAGCGGGAGCGGTCGTCGTGGTTTCCGGCGGCGGAGGCGTCGTCGTGGTTTCCGGCGGCGGAGGCGTCGTCGTGGTCGTCTCGGGAACCGGTGCGGTGGTGGTCGTATCGTGAGGGTTGTCGAGAGGCCTGACCGAATGGAACGCCGTGAGCCTCGCGGCAGAGGAGCTCGTGACTCCCGCGTGCCCGTTGCATTGCGATGTGCGCGGCGGTGCAGGTCGTGCTGCACTCTTGCGCGGCGCCGATTCCTGCCCGCGCCGCCGCGGAGCCGGCACCGTTTCCTTGCTCCGCGCCGGCGCGCGGGGAATGCTCGCCTGGGTGGCGACCTGAATGCTCGTCTCGCCGCCGTCGCCGCCCGTGAGACCGATGCCGGCGCCGGTGAGGGCGACGACAAGCAAGCCGCTGATCGTGAGCACGACCTGCCGTCGCCGGCGCTCTCCACGCCGTTGCGCTCCGACAGAGGTCGCGTACTCGTAGATCTCACGTGCGTCGAAGGGCGGGGGAAGGGACACATCTGCCCACGGGTCCGGGTGCTCGTGCTCGGTCATACCGGCGCCTCGTCGGTGACGCCGTATACGCGTTCGAGGTCTCCGCGCATTCGGTGACGTGCCCTCTCCGCGCGGGTGCGGACCTTCGACTCCGTGGTGCCGAGGGCGACAGCCGTCGTCGCTTCGTCACAGTCCATCAGGTACCGCAGCACCGCGACGTCACGCTGACGCTTCGAAAGACGATCGAGCGTGTCGACGATGTTCCCGGAGATCGCCGGGTCCTCGGTCTCGGACTTCGCGCGCAAGAACTCGAGACATACGTCCTTCGTGCGCACGATGACCCAGCCGGTGGGGTCGTCGTGACGCCGAACGCGTTCCCACCGCTCGAACGCCTGGGCCATGGTCTCCGCGACGGCGTTGCGGACGACGGACTCGTCGAAACGAAAGAACCGCCGCGCGGCATCACACGCCACCGTCACGAGGCCGGGAAAGGAGGCATCGAATTCACTTCGGCTCTGCTCGTCCCCGCGCACCTGTGCATCATTGCCGTTCGCCCACCCTTGGTACCACGCAGCTCGCGGTCTTTGCGGCCGACATGCCGAGACCGCGGGAACACCGAGCGCGCGACCGGGGCAACGCACCTTTCGTACCGATCCGGCATCCTCCCTGGTCGCGCCGCCGGGCCTTGGGGTTCAGATCGGACAACCGGTTGATACCGTCGCGGCGCGCCGGCGAGGGGGGAGCCATGATCTTCACGCAGCACTACCTGGCCTGTCTCTCCCACGCCTCGTACGTTGTGGCCGACGAAACGACCGGCCGTGCCGTGGTCGTCGATCCGCGCCGGGACGTCGGGGTGTACCTCGAGGAGGCGGCGAACCGGGGCCTGACCATCGAGCGGGTCATCGAGACCCATGTGCACGCGGACTTCCTCAGCGGCCACCTCGAGCTGGCGGCGCGTACCGGCGCGGTCATCTCCTATGGCGAGGGTGCCGGCGTCGAGTTCGAGATCGAGGCGCTGGCAGACGGTCGGCGTCTCGTCCTGGGCGAAGTGACGCTCGAGGTCCTCGCGACCCCGGGGCATACGCCCGAGTCGATCTGCGTCGTCGTGTACGAGCACACAGACGACGTTGTTCCGTACGGCGTACTCACCGGCGACACGTTGTTCGTCGGCGACGTCGGTCGTCCCGACCTGCTCGCGTCCGCAGGCACGGGGTGGTCCGCGGACCGACTCGGCCGGCTTCTCTACCGGTCGCTGCACGACAAGCTGCTTCCATTGCCCGACGCGACGCGCACCTTCCCGGCACACGGCGCCGGATCGTCGTGCGGGAAACAGTTGTCGAATGAGACGAGCTCGACGCTGGGCGAGCAGCGACGTGCAAACTACGCGCTGCAACCCATGAGCGAGGACGAGTTCGTCGCCGTGGTCACCGAGGGTCAGCCGGTCCGCCCGCACTATTTCGAGTTCGACGCGCAGCGCAACCGCGAGCAGCGGCCGCTGATCGACGAAGACGCCCCCCGCATGCTCGACATCGAGACCGTGTTGCAGCACCGCGACGCGGGCGCAGTGCTGCTCGATGCACGCGAGCCTGCCGACTTCGCGGCCGGGCACCTTCGCGGTGCGGTGAACGTCGCGCTCCAGGGCCGGTTCGCGGAGTGGTCCGGCGACGTGCTCACCCCCGAGCGAGATGTCGTGCTGGTCGGAGACCCGGCGTCGGCCGAGGAGGCCAAATTGCGTCTCGCACGCGTCGGCTATGACCGCGTCATCGGGCAACTCGACGAGCCCGCGCAGGTGTTCGCGCGCCGTCCCGAGCTGATCGAGACGAGCTCGCGACTGACGATCGAGCAACTCGCCGAGCTCCGAGGGCTGGAGCCGAGCCTGCAAATCGTCGACGTGCGCGGTCCGGGAGAGACCGTGTCCGGAACGCTCCCGGGTGCTCGTGAGATCCCACTTCCGGCACTGACCGACTCGCTCGCCGGCCTCGAGCCGACGGGCCCGGTCGTCGTGTACTGCGCGGGCGGCTCCCGATCACAAGTTGCGGCGAGCGTGTTGCTCGACGCCGGCTTCACCGATGTCTCCGATCTGCTCGGTGGTTTCGGCGCGTGGAGCGGTGCCGGACTGCCGATCGTCACGGCCGACGCTCCGGCGGAGTTCGGCGCGACCCCGCAGGTCGGTGCACGCGCGGGCAAAGCGCTCGTCGACGCCGGGGCGTTGCTGCTCGACGTGCGGGAACCCGAGGAGTGGGACAGCGAGCACGCGCCCGATGCCGTGTCGATCCCGATGGCGCTCGTGCGCGAGCGACAGGCGCAGCTTCCGCGCGACCGGCGGATCGTCGTGATGTGCCGTTCGGGGGGACGCTCCGCGGCCGTGACGGACTCGTTGCGTGTGTGGGGGTTCGACGCCGTCAACCTGTCCGGGGGCATGTGCGCGTGGGCGGCGGCGGGCTTGCCTGTGGTCACCGCGGCGGACGGCGGCCTCGTGATGCATCGCGCCGACCCGCTCAACTGCGAGACGTCGATCCCGGCGCTCATCGGTGGTGTGGTCATGCCAAACGCGCGCTTCTACGTGCGCAACCACTTCGCGGTACCGATGTTGCGCGAAGCGGAGTTTCGTCTCGACGTCCACGGCGAGGTGGAGCGGCCTCTGCGATTGAGCTTGCGCGACGTGCAGAACATGCCGTCGCAGACGTTGGTCGCGACACTCGAGTGCGCCGGAAACGGCCGTTCGATGTTCCGCCCTCCTGTCGAGGGTGAGCAGTGGCGCTTCGGCGCGGTGAGTACCGCCGAATGGACGGGGGTGCCACTGGTCGAGGTCCTCGACCGGGCAGGCGCGAAGCCCGGCGCGCGGGATGTCGTCATGCGCGGCGCCGACGGGGGAGACGTCGAAGGGTTGGCGGAACCCATCCGTTTCGAACGCAGCCTTTCTCTCGATGACGCCCGTACCTCCGATGCGCTGCTCGCCTACGCGATGAACGGCGAGCCACTCCCGCTTCAGCACGGATACCCGCTGCGCGTGATCGTCCCCGGGTGGTATTCGGTGACGTCGGTCAAATGGCTCACGGGCATCGAACTGATCGGCAGTGCCTTCGAGGGCTTCTTCCAAACGGACCGCTACGTCTACGAATGGGAGCGCGACGGCGCGATGGTGCGGGAGCCGGTGCGGTTGCAACAGGTGCGAGCACTGATCACCGAACCGACCGGCGACGGCGACGTGACCGCGGGCGACCTCGTCATACGGGGTGTGGCGTGGTCGGGCGCGGCGCCGATCGATC
The DNA here is from genome assembly GCA_038209365.1 of Acidimicrobiia bacterium. Taxonomy (GTDB): domain Bacteria; phylum Actinomycetota; class Acidimicrobiia; order IMCC26256; family PALSA-610; genus DASQHW01. Next base: position 52,799 of record JBBQXS010000001.1, read on the forward strand.
GTGTCGACGTGAGCGTCGGCAACGGGCCGTGGGAAGCCGCGCGTCTCATCGGCGAACGACGGCGCCACAGCTGGCAGTGGTGGGAGCTTCTCGCCCGGATCGACGAGCGGGGCTCGACGACCGTGCGCGCCCGGGCGACCGACCTCGCGGGCCGCACCCAGCCGGAAACGCCGGCATGGAATCGCCTCGGCTACGGCGCCAACGCGATCCAGGTGGTGTCTCTGCGCGTGTCGTGATCTCGAGCGCCAGACGTCGGCGGCAGCTCAGCCGAGCTCGCGACCCACGACGGACACGAACGACACCATCTCACCGGGATAGCCGCCGAGGTTGTGAGTGAGGGCCAGCGGGCGGTCATTGCCGAGTTGCCGTTCCGCGGGGGCCTCTCCGCGGAGCTGCAGCCAACACTCGAACATCATCCGGAGCCCGGACGCGCCCACCGGGTGGCCGAAGCTCTTCAGCCCGCCGTCCGGGTTCACCGGGAGCTCGCCGCCGAGATCGAAGGTGCCGTCGAGGACTTCCTTCCACGCGGTACCGCGTTCTGCGAATTGGAGGTCCTCGTAGATGAGGAGCTCGGCGGGCGTGAAGCAGTCGTGCACCTCCGCCATCGCGAGGTCTGCGCGCGGGTTCGTGATGCCGGCCTGCGCGTAGGCGTCGCGGCCGGTCGCGCTGATCTCCGGAAAGGTGGTGTAGTCGTATGCAGGATCGGCGTTGCCCGAGCAATTCCCCGCGACCAGCGACAGCGCTTTGATGTAGAGCGGCCGATCGGTGTAGTTGTGCGCGTCCTCGGCGCGCACCACGATGGCGGCGGCCGAACCGTCGGCGACACCGGAACAGTCGTACACGCCGAGTCCACCTGCCATCAACGGTGCCCCGCAGATGGTCTCCATGGATACCTCGCGCTTGAACTGCGCGCGCGGGTTGCGAGCACCGTTGTAGTGGTTCTTCCAGGCGATGCGCGCGAGCACCTCCCGCACCTGCTCCTCGTCCAAGCCGTACTTCTGGGCGTACGCCGGCGCGCACATCGCGAACATTGCAGCGGCAGTCAGCGTGCGGGCCGTCCCGTCGGTCGCGCTCTTCGACGCGCCCACGAGGCCTTGGTAGCCGCTGTCCTTCACCTTCTCGACACCGATCGCCATCGCGCTGTCGTACGCGCCGGATGCGACTGCGTAGGCCGCGTTCCGCAGCGCCTCGGAGCCCGTCGCGCAGAAGTTCTCGACGTGGGTGACGGGCTTGTCGTGCAGCTGGAGCGGGCGGGCGAGCGCCATGCCGCTCATTCCCGAGAAGGCGGTCCCGAGCCAGTACGCGTCGACATCGTCCTTGGTGAGGCCCGCAGAGGCGAACGTCTCGCTCGACGCGTCGAGCAACAGGTCGTCGGTGCTCTTGTTCCATTGCTCACCGAATGGCGTGCAGCCCATGCCGACGATCGCCACGCGGTCTTTGATGCCCTGCGAACCCACGGAGGCCCCCTATGCGGACGGCGGCGCCTGGTCGGTGCCGGTGTGCTCGTTGCGAGCTCCGGCCCTGATGGGCCGGGCTTTCCAGAAATAGTTGTGGATCTCGTCGGAAGTGAACAGCTTCCTGAACGTCATCTCGATGCGGTCGCCGATCGCGAGATCCGCGAACTCGACGTCGGTCAGCTCGATGGGATGGCGGCCGCCGCCGTCGAAGTCGACGACCGCGAACGTGATCGGTGGGCTCGGCGAGTATGCGATGCGGTCGATCGTAAAGAGCGCGACCGTGCCTTCGACCTCCGACATCGGTGCGGCAATCATGTCGTCGACGGCGTCGCCGACGCGCGAGACACGTGCCGGAGGCAGATGCAGTTCGCCGCTGTCCCGGTCGCGCGAGCCGACGAAGGCGTACTTCCACTTCTCGGTGCGGCCCGACACCGACGCCGAGATGCGATCGGGCTCCGGGCGGCGCGGCGGCTCCAAGGTCACCGTTCCGCGCCACGAGAGGAACTTGCCGTATGGGAGCGAGCCGCCGTTCGCAACCTGGGTGGCGGTTGATCGAGCGGGACGATACGACGCGATCGCGGGCGTCGCGCGGAACAGCAGTACGTCGGCGCCGTCGGCGAGCATCACGAGCGCGATGACCTCTCCGGGCCCAGCGGTCTCGAGCGCACTCGTCAACAAGAGCGCGGCGTGCGCAGTACCCGTGTTCCCGACGCTCGCCGACAGGTCGTCGACGACCGCCTCCTTGGACGTGCCGAGCCGCCCACTGATGCTGCGCACGGCACGGGCGTGCATGCCGGTGACGATGAGCTTGTCGATCTGGTCCGGTTGGAGCTCGGCGCCTTTGAGGGCGAGGTTCCATGCTTGTTCGACGAGTGGCCCGTACTTGATCTCGCCGAAACGCTCTTCCCACGTGCGCGATCGCCGCGAACCCGGAGTGCGCCAGCGTTCGATGAACTCTTCGGTCGCGCTCCCACTGCCGACGCACTCGGCGATGACGGGCCCGTCCGTGTCCGCGCCGACGAGCAGCGCGGCGCCGCCGTCGCCACCTTGGGTCTCATCGGCACTGGTCGGGAGCCCGTCGCGAAGATCGGAGGCGGCGACCATGACGCACCCGTTGCCGTCGAGCGCAGTGCGCAACGCACCCACCCCCGATCGCAGCGCCCCGCCGAAGTCGATGGCGGGCACGGAAGCATCGAGGCGCAACGCGGCGTGGATCGCAGAGGCATTGTTCTTGTCGAGGTACGCCGGGTTCGCGGTGGCGAACCAGAGTGCATCGATCACGGTGTCGGCCGGCGCGGACCGGCGGGCGAAACGCGCGGCTTCGACGGCCATCGTCGTGGTGTCCTCGTCGTAGCCCGCGACGGCGCGAGCGCCTTTCCCGCCCCCGGATCCGAATGTCGTCGCGATGTCGCCGCGATTGAGGCGCCGATACGGAACGTACGCTCCGGCGCTGATGATTCCTCGCATGGCGCGGGATTCTACGCTCGCCGCCCCGCGGGGGTCTCAGCCGGAGCCGCCGCCGTATGCCGCCGTAAGGTGTTGTGTGCACCTCGGCGAGATGGCCAACGCGGGCGCCCTCGGGTACGGCAAGCCGCTCGACGGGGTGCGTGTCCTCGCCGTGGAGCAGATGCAGGCGCTGCCCTTCGCGACGCAGATGCTCGCACGCCTCGGTGCCGAGGTCGTGAAGGTCGAGCACCCGGTCCACGGGGAGTCGGGACGCGGCGCGACACCGGCCATGCTGGATCCGTCCGGTCGCAAGGTCGGCGCAACGTACCTGCGCAACAATTTCAACAAGCGCAGCGTGGGCGTCGACCTCAAGGCGCCCGAGGGACGCGAGCTGTTCCTCTCGCTCGTGCCGCGCTTCGACGTGGTCGCCGAGAACTTCAAGCCCGGGACGATGGATCGCATGGGTCTGGGCTACGACACGATCTCCGGGCGCCACCCTCGCGTCGTGTACGTGTCGATCTCGGGCTTCGGCAACATCGGCGATTCCCCGTACCGCGACTGGCCCGCGTACGCATCGGTCGCCGAGGCGATGTCCGGGATCTACGAGTATCGGAGCGGTCCCGATCGTCCGCCGGTGACGATCCCGGTGGGCGCGCTCGGCGACATCAGCTCCGCCCTGTTCGGTGTGATCGGTGTGCTCGCCGCGCTGCGCCATCGTGACCGTACCGGCGTCGGTCAGTACGTCGACATCGCGATGTACGACGCCATGATCGCGATGACGGACATCGTCACCAACTTCTGGTCGATGGGGGTGCGCGATGCAGTCGAGGATCGCCTCTCGGTGATTTGCGAGGGCTTTCATGCGTCCGATGGATACGTCGTCGTGCAAATCGTGCGCGAGCATCAGTTCACCCGCCTCGCAGATCTCGTCGGTCATCCCGAGTGGAAGGACGACCCGCGCTTCGCGACCCGCGCGGGTTGGGGACCGAACATGGAGAGCGTGATCCGTCCGGCAGTCGACGCGTGGGCGTCGCGGCGCACCAAACTCGAAGCGGCGGAACAGCTGACGGCCGCGGGCATCGTCGCGGGGCCGAGCAACCGTGCGTCCGATGTGATCGCCGATCCGCATGTCGCCGCGCGTCACATGCTCGTTTCCATGCCCCGCACCGACGGTGTCGCGGAGCCGGTTCTCGTACCGGGGAATCCCGTGAAGCTCTCCAAGATGACCGAAGGACCGGAGACGCGCGTGCCCTGGGTGGGAGAGCACACCTCCGAGGTGCTCGCGGATGAGCTCGGCCTCACCGCCGAACAGCTTCTCGCGCTACGCGACCGCGGCGTCATCACGTAACCGCGCGCCGGGCGTGTGTGAGGTGCGAAAAAAGCACCTCACACACGCCTCGGTACACTCGCCGGCGTGGACTTCGAGTTCTCTCCCGAGCAGCGCGCGTTTGCCGACGAAGTCGAGCGGTTCCTCGACGACCACGACGATCCCGACGTCTTCGACCTGACCCGCGAGAACATGGCACAGATCGTCGACACGCCGAAACGGCGCGCGTTCATGCGCGAGGTGGGGGAGCGGGGCTGGCTCGGTCTCACCTGGCCCAAGCAGTACGGCGGATCCGCCGGCGAAGGCGTGTACGAGTTCCTCCTGAACGAAGCGCTCGCGGCGCGCGGTGGCCCGCAGATCGGGAAGGGCGTCGGCATCATCGGCAAGACGCTCATCGCGCACGGCAACGACTTCCTGAAGGAGAAGTTCCTGCCGATGATCCTGCGCAACGACGTCGAGTTCGCGGTCGGTTACAGCGAACCCAATGCCGGTTCCGACGCCGCGTCGATGCGTCTGAAAGCCGAGCGGGCCGACCGTGACGGTGAGCCCGGTTGGTTGCTCAACGGCCAGAAGACCTGGACGACGTCCGCGCATTTCGCCGAGTGGTACTGGCTCGGCACCCGCACCGACCCGAACAACAAGCACCGGGGCATCACGTTGATGCTCGTGCCGCTCGACCAGCCTGGCATCACGATCAAGCCGATCTGGACGATGGGCGACGAACGTACCAACGAGGTCTTCATCGAAGACGTGTTCGTGCCCGACGAGTACGTGGTGGGCGACGTGAACCACGGCTTTCAGTACATCTCGGAGGCGCTCGACCTCGAGCGGTTCACCTTGTTCACGTTCTCGCCGATCGCGCAACGGCTCGCCCTGCTGTGTGAGTACGTGCGGACCGCGGAGCGCGACGGCAGGCCGCTGCGCGACGATCCCGTCATCCGCAGCCGGCTTGCGCGTCTCGTGACCGAGGCCGAAGTCGCCCGCGTCCTCGGGTTGCGCGTCGTCGCCGCGTCGATGAAGGCCGAGAAGACGAAAGGTGCCCCTCCGACGGTCGAGTCGTCGGAGTACAAGCTGTACGCCACGGAGTACTCGCGCCGGCTGGCCAACGCGTCGATGGACATCGCAGGGCCCGGCAGCCAACTGCGCGTGAAGACGGAGACTGCGCCCATGGAGGGCCGAGCCGAGTCGACGTACCGGTACACCGTGATCGACACGATTGGCGGTGGTACGTCCGAGGTGCAGAAGAACATCATCGCCCGCCGCGCCCTCGGACTCCCGAAGAACTTCTAATGAGCGCTGGGATGCTCGACGGCGTCACGGTGCTCGATCTCTCCAGCGTCGGGCCGGCGGCGCGCGCGTCGCGCTGGCTCGCCGACTACGGCGCACGCGTCGTGAAGGTCGGTCCGGTGCCGAAACGCGGTGGCGTGCTGATCGAGCCGCCATTCCACTCGTACGGCGGTCATCGCGGCATGCGCCGCCTCCTCGTCGACCTGAAGTCCGAGACCGGGCGGGAGGCGTTTCTTCGCGTCGCTTGCAACATCGACGTGTTGATCGAGAGCTTCCGACCGGGTGTCGTCGACGCGCTCGGCATTGGCTACGACGCGGTCGCGCAAGTGAACCCGCGCATCGTGTACTGCTCGACGACCGGCTACGGGCAGGACGGACCGCACGCGCACTACGCCGGCCACGATCTGAACTACCTCGCCGTGGGCGGGTTCCTCGCGACCACGCATACCCGTGCCGACGGCGGCCCGCCGGTGCCGGGCGCGACCGTCGCCGACAGTGCGGGCGGCGGGATGCACGCGGTGATTGCGATCTTGGCCGCACTCGTCGGTCGCGTCTCGACCGGCGGCGGAGTGCATCTCGACGTCGCGGCGGCCGATGGTGTGCTCGCGCTGATGTCTCTGGCGACCGACGAGTACCTCGCGACCGGTGTCGTACCGGGACCACGGCACGGGCTGCTCACCGGCCGCTATGCCTGCTACGACGTGTACCGCTGTGCCGACGACAAATGGGTCGCGGTCGCGGCGATCGAACCGCGCTTCTTCGCAAACCTGTGCCGGGCGCTCGATTGCGAGCGGTGGATCGACCACCAGACCGACGACGATGCCCAAGTAGAGATCCGCGCCGACTTCGCGGCGGCGTTCGCGAACAAGACACGAGACGAATGGGCAAACCGGCTCGGGCCGGCCGATACATGTGTGTCGCCGGTGCTGACGGTGCCCGAGGTGACCGAACACCCGCAGTTCGTCGCCCGCGGCGATTTTGTCGACGCGGCGCATCCGACGCACGGCCGGTTCCGCCAGACTGGCCCCGTGCTCGCGGGTCAGTCGACAATCCCCGGAGTCGTGCAGCTTCCCGATCTCTCGCAGACCGACACCGACATGCTGTTGCGAGACGCGGGCTACACCGCAGAAGACATCGCGCGATTGCGGGAAGAGGGAGCGGTCGCGTGAGCGAGCTGCCGGCCGAGGTCGAGAAGCAGATCGGCCGCGTGCAGTACGAGGTCACCGGCGAGTTCCCCGTCGAGCGCGGGTACATCTGGACGTCGTGCGCGTCGGTCGAGAACGGCAACCCGCTGTTCTGGGACGACGCCGTCGCGGCCGAGCTCACCGGCGGACCCATCGCGCCGCCGACGATGCTCTCAGTATGGTTCCGCCCTCACCACTGGGCGCCGGGTCGCGCCGAACAGCCTCTGCCGTTACAGGTGCACTTCGACTTGAAGGAGACATTCGGACTCCCCGAAGCCGTGATGACCGACAACACGATCGTGTTCCACGAGCCGGTTCGTCCCGGCGACGTGCTGCATACGCGCCAGGTCCTGCGTTCGGTGAGCGAGCCCAAGACGACGAAGCTCGGTACCGGCCGCTTCTGGGTCATCGACGTCGAGTATCTCAATCAACGCGACGAGGTCGTGGGCGTCGAGTCGTACACCGGCTTCGGATACCGGAAGGCGTCATGACCGTCGTGCGGCGAGACGGTGTGACGCTGTCCGGCGTACGCGCCGGCGATGAGCTCCCCGCCCTTGCGTATGACGTGAGCGCGACCACCGTTGTGCTCGGCGCGCTCGCGAGCCGCGACTGGCGCCCGATGCACCACGACCACGACTTCGCGGTGCATCGCAACGGCACGCGCGACATCTTCCTGAACACGCCGAACCAGGCGGCATGGTTCGAGCGGTACCTGACCGACTGGTCGGGTCCCCGCGGGCGGCTCGGGCGCATGCAGTTCCGTATGAAGGGTTCGGTGTTCCCCGGTGACACGATGGTGTTCGCGGGGACGGTCGAGACCGTCGGGACCGACGACGCCGGTTGCGGGTGGGCCACCGTTCTGGTGCGCCTCACGGTCGACGGCGACCTCAAGACGGACTGTACGGCGCGCATCGCGCTGCCGGCGACCGACGATGACAACCCCTGGGCGCGCCGCGGCGACGAGTGGCTGCCCTAGCGAGCGGACGTACACACATGGACCTCGACTTCACCGACGAACAAGAAATGCTGCGGGAGATGATCCGCGGCGTCTGTGGCGCGTACGCGCCGCTCGACACCGTGCGCGCCATGGAGGACGATCCGGTCGGGTATCCGCCCGAGCTGTGGAAGCAGATGGCCGAGCTCGACCTCATCGGGCTCATGCTCCCGTCGAAGTACGGCGGCTCCGAGATGAGCGCGCTCGAAGGCGCGATCCTGTACCACGAGCTCGGACGGGCACTCGCACCGACGCCGCACTTCGCGAGCGCGGTCATGGGCGCGGGCGTGCTCCTGCGCGGGGGAACTGCGGACCAGCAGCAGGATTGGATTCCCGGCGTGACATCCGGCGAAGTGGTGCTCAGTACCGCTTGGCTCGAGCCCGGCCAGGGATTCGGCCCACGCGGCGTCCAGACGCGCGCAAGGAGTGACGGCGACGGGTTCGTGCTGGACGGCGTGAAGTTGCACGTGCCGTTCGCCGCGGCGGCGACGCGCCTCGTGGTGCTGGCTCGTACCGGCGACGGCGACGGCGACACCGACGTCGACCTGTTCCTCGTCGATCCCACCGACGAGGGCGTCACCCTGACGCAACAGCACACGATTGCCTCCGACACCCAGTACCAGGTAGCGCTCGACGGTGTACGCGTCGACGCGTCGAATCGCATTGGTCATCGGGGAACGGGCTGGACGACATGGCACGAGACGCTGCTCGACGCGATCGTGTTGCTCGCCGCGCAGGCGGCCGGTGGCGCGCGCCACGCGCTGGAGCTGACGGTGCAGTACGCCAAGGATCGTGAGCAGTTCGACAAGCCGCTCGGCGCGTTCCAGGCCATCGCCCACTACCTCGCGGATGCCGCGACCGCCGTCGACGGCGCAGAGACGCTTGTGTACGAGGCGGCGTGGGCATGCGCCAACGGCCGCTCGATCGCGCGGCTCGCACCGATGTCGAAGCTCTTCGCGTGCTCGACGTTCCGTGATGTCACCGCGATGGCACAGCAGGTCTTCGGAGGGGTGGGCTTCACGCTCGAATACGACATACAGCTGTACTTCCGGCGCGCCAAGCAGTTACAGATCTCGTGGTGGGACGACCGCGCGCTCGAGGAGCTCGTCGCAGCGACCGTACTGGACGGCTGACGACAGGGGCCCGGCGGCGCGGACGGTAAGTAGCGTGCCGGTATGACCACCGTCGTCGCGGAGGCAGCGGAGGAAGGCCTCGCGCTCGACACCGCCAAGGGCCGTATTGCGCTCGCGGCGACCGTTGGGGCCAGCGGGATGGCAAGCCTCGACGCGACCGTGGTCAACGTCGCGCTGCCGCACATCGGGGAGGACTTCCACGCCGGCGTCAGCGCGTTGCAGTGGGTGCTCACGGGTTATCTGCTCGCGTTGGCCTCGTTGATCCTTCTCGGCGGCGCGTTGGGCGACCGGTTCGGCCGCCGCAAGATCTTCGTGATCGGTACCGTCTGGTTCGCGGTGGCGTCGTTGTTGTGCGGCGCCGCCCCCAACATCACGGTGCTCACCGCGGCCCGGATCCTGCAAGGCGTCGGCGGCGCGCTGCTCACTCCGGGCAGCCTCGCGATCCTGCAGGCGAGCTTCCGGCCGCGCGACCGCGCGCCCGCCGTCGGCGCGTGGTCGGGACTGGGTGGCGTCGCGGGTGCCGTCGGGCCGTTCCTCGGCGGCTATCTCGTCGACGGGCCGGGCTGGCGGTGGGCGTTCCTCATCAACGTTCCCGTCGCCGCGGTCGTCGTTGTGTGCACCCGCGCGGCCGTGCCCGAGACGCGTGATCCGCACGCGGTGCGGGGGCTCGATGTCGTCGGTGCGGCGCTCGCGGTGATCGGTCTCGGCGCGAGCACGTGGGCGTTCACCGAGGCGGGACCGCGTGGCTGGACAGACTCCGCGGTGCTCGGTGCCGGAGTGATCGCGGTCGCGGCCATGGTTGCCTTCGTGTGGCGCATGCTGCACCACGACGATCCACTCGTCCCGCCGGCGTTGTTCCGCAACCGTGAGTTCACCGTCGTGAACCTCGCGACGGTGCTGCTGTACGGCTCGATCGGCGTGTCCTTCTTCCTCGTGTCCTACGAGCTGCAGGTCGCTGCCGGCTGGTCTGCATTCCGTGCCGGGGTCGCGCTGTTGCCCGCGACGGCGTTGATGTTCCTGTTCTCGGCCGCATCGGGCTCGCTCGCCCAGCGGATCGGGCCACGACTCCAACTCACCGTCGGGCCCCTCCTCGCCGGCGCGGGATTGCTCCTCCTCGCGCGCATCGGTCCGAACGCATCATGGGTCAGCGACATACTGCCCGGCGCATTTGTGTTCGGCCTCGGACTCGTGACGTTCGTGGCGCCGCTCACGGCCACCGTCATGGCCGCCGCGGATCCGGACCATGTGAGCGTGGCGTCGGGCGTGAACAACGCGATCGCGCGCGCCGCGAGCCTTGCGGCCCTCGCGGTCGTCCCGACGATCTCGGGCTTGTCGGCCGCGACCGGTGCCTCGCAGGTCACGCATTCGTTCCGGGTGTCGTTGGTGATCGTCGCGTGCGTCGCGGCGGCCGCGGCACCGCTCGCCATCTTCGGCCTCAGCGCGCACGTGCGCGCGCGACGTACTCCACGCCGTATGCACTGCGCGGTCGACGGCGCGCCGCTGCAGCCCGACCCGCAACGATGTCCGTCCGTCGTGGGGTCGTCCTGACCGGACGTGGCGAGGTCAGGTGTCTTCTTCGGGCTTTCGACGGAGTCGTTCGTTGACCCCCGACACCGTGAGCATCCGTTCGACGACCGGCGTCGCACCTTCGAGGTACAGGTGCCCACCAAGGGCTTCGATTCGCTGGGCACCCTTGAGCAGCACACCCAGGCCGGCCGAGTCTATGAACGAGACGTGCTCGAGTCGCACGACGATGACGTGCGCGCTCTTGGCGATCGTGTCGTCGATGACCTCGGCGAGTCGTGGGGCCGTCGCCATGTCGACCTCACCGCGAACGAGGACCGACCAGGCATTGCCGTCGTCATTCCGCGCATCGCAGCCGATCTCGTGACCGTTCGTCACCGCAACTCCGATTGTCGGGAGCCGATTTGTCAGGAGGGCGCGGGAAGCGGCTCGCGCCTGCACGAATGCAGCGCCTTGCCGTCGATCGTGATGCGCGTCGGCTTGCCGGCATTCGTGTGCAGCGCCGTCACCACATGGTGGCCAGAAGGCACTTTGACCTTCTCGCCGCAGCCCGGACAGGTCAGCATGCTCACGGCGGCGACCGTACCAGGTCGGCGTAGATCCCAGGCCGGGAGCCACTTGGCGGAATATGGTCCAAGAAGACACCGACACGAAACGGGGACGCGATGGCCGATGACGAGGAACGCATCGCGCTCTTCCTCGACTATGAGAATCTCGCGATCGGCGCGCGCGAGGCGTTGGGTGCGGGCGTGTTCGACTTCCGCCCGATCGCCGACGCGCTCGCGGCGCGGGGGCGGGTCGTGGTGCGCCGCGCGTACGCGGATTGGTCTCGGTTCGACGACGACCGGCGGAGCTTGACCCGCCATCATGTCGAGCTGATCGAGATGCCGCAGCGCATGGGGTCGGTGCGCAAGAACACCGCCGACATCAAGATGGCGGTCGACGCGATCGAGTTGTGCTTCGAACGGAGCTACATCACGACGTTCGTGCTCGGGACGGGCGACAGCGATTTCACACCGCTCGTGCACAAGTTGCGAGAGTTGAACAGGCGGGTGATCGGCATCGGTGTGGAGGCGTCGACTTCGGCGCTCTTGCCTCCCGCATGCGACGAGTTCTTGTTCTACGAGCGGCTCGAAGGAGTCGAGGTGTCGACGCCGAAACCTCGTCGATCGACGAGCCGATCGTCGCGCGCCAGAAAACCTGCGACGACCGAGGAGCCCCGCCCCGCGGAGGAAGAGACGCCCGCGGCCCCGGCCGAGGAGGCGGATCTTGGCGTCCTCGTGACCCAGACTCTGTCCGGTCTGGAACGGAGTACCGGTGGCCCGGTGCTCGCGTCGACTTTGAAGCGAACGATCTTGCGCAAGGACCCGACGTTCAGCGAGACGAATTACGGGTTCCGTGGGTTCGTCGAGCTGCTGCGGCACCTCGAGCAGCGGGGCGTCATCGAGCTCTCGCCGGGACCCGTGAAAGGCGATCCGCAGGTGACCTTTCCGGCGGAGGCCGACGACGAGAAGACGGCCTTCGCACTCCTGCGGTCCGTCGTCGAACGGCTCACCGCGAAGTCGGGACCGCCGCACCTATCGGGCTTGAAGAATCAGTTGCGGAAAGCCCTGCCCGACTTCAGCGAAAAACGCTTCGGATACGGCGGGTTCTTGCAATTCTGCAAGGCCGGGCGGGCGCGTGGCGTGATCGAGATGGACTGGGACGCCGACGCCGACGACTACGTCGTGCGGCCGGGACCGTCCGAAGCCTGATCCGGGCCGAGCGAACGCTGCTAACGCGAGAAGCGCTGGCGGTCGCGCTCGGCTCGGCCCTCGCGGAGGAGCTTGTACGCCTCGTCGAGCTCGCGTTCGACGCTCTTCAACCGATCCTGATCGGCGTTCTTGAGCCCGAAGTTCGCGCCGGAGGTGCGCAGGAGCTCGAGCCGTTCCTCGGCGAGCGTGCGGATCTGCTTGAGCAGCTGCGGATCACCGTGGGTGTTGGCCATTGTCACACCTCTACCCGCGCCATCACGAGATCTTCGGCGCGCGCGGTGCGAATCGACCACGACACGGTGAGGACGATCGCCCCGATGGTGATCGCCAGGCAGACGACAGTCTTGAGCGCGACGAACGTCTGGGTCGGAAGGCTCACAAGAAGCCCGTATGTTGCCGCGGCCGTCAGCACGTGCACGCCGGCCCACAGCAACGTGAGACACCAGAAGAGGCGCAAGATCGCAGGGCGATTCGCGATCTCGGGTGAGAGCGGGCAGAAGTCGGACGCGAGTCTCCCGATGATCGGCCGCCCGAACAACAACGACCCGAGGAACACCACGGCGAGCGCCAGTGTCGTGACAACGGGCTGCAGGAAGTAGATGAAGGTGCCGCTCATGATCCCGAACATGGTGCGCACGGTGAGGCCGAGCACCGCGAGCATCAGGATCCCGGGGATCCTGTGACCGCTCAGCAGTCTGCGCGCGACTGCGCCGTACGACCAAGAGAGGACGGCCAGCATCGCCGCGCCCGGGCCGATGTACACCAGGAAGACGTAGAAGAGGATCGCGGGGACGACGGTCGCCTCGAGGAGGGAAGGCAGGGATCGACGTCCGAGCACGGCGAGAACTCGCGGTTTGGACAGATAAGTGTCCGGCTCGTCAGCCGATGTCGCGGCGACCAGCATCGACCGGATGTTCGCGGCGGGCGATACATCGCTGTGACGCGACTGCATTTCGCACGACCGATCTGAGCCCCGGTCGGCGAACCATCTGCCCGGCGAAGAAGAAGCCTGGAGCGACTATAGCCCCGCGATCTGGTGCCTCGCGCGGGCGAGATCTTAGCAATCCAGTTCCGGCATTCTGATGCTAGAGTTCGTAGACGATGCGCTACCTCTACACGGTCGACGGCGACGAGTTGTTCGCATATGCGCCCGGCCGCCGGGACTTCTTCCGCGCGAGTGACGACACCCTCTGGGCCCACGAGTCGCATGAGTGGCTCGTCGCGGCCGCCTCCGGCGAAGCGCTCGCGCACCGCACCGGGGACGTCTATTACGGCGCCGCGAACGGCGAGCGCCTGTACCGCGAGACGCAGGAGCGCCTGCCGGAGGCGCGAACGAGCGAGTCCGCGGCCACGGGCGGGCGTCGATCGCTTCGATCGACGCCAGCGGGAACATGACCACCGAGCACGCGACGACGGACAAGGCGGCCCTCGAACGCCGTCTCGGGCGCCTGGTGACCGAGCGCACCACCCTCTTCGGCGGAGCGGGAGGTCATGGCGGCCTGTCGGCCGAGGATCGTCGCCGGCTGGCGGTGATCGAGCGCGAATTGGACGAATGCTTCACCTCCTTGCGCCAGCGGCGCGCCGTGAGCGATGCGAAGCGCTTCGACCGGGACCAGCCCTTCCTCCGGCGCCCGATCGAGCGCCCGCGCCGACCATGACGCCCGCTGACGTATGGTGCGACGTGCCGAAGAAGTCCCAGGCGCGTGAGGGAGCCGAGCGGAACCCCTCCGAGCCCGCCGAGCCAGACGTTGCCGACGACGACGCGGCGGCAGCTCGCCAACGGGCGCGGGAACGCGCCGGCGACGACGATCTCCCTCGCAAGGCCGGCCGGACCAACAGCGGCGGTTCCCGTTAGCGGTTCGACCGGCTAGCGAATCCGCGGCTCGATGCGGCGGCCTTCGGTGAACTGTCGCTGCCCTTCGAACAGGGACTCCGGGTCGCTTCCCACGCGAATCAGCACTTTGCCCATATCGAGCGCTTCGCGGCGCGGCAGATCCTGTGCGGCCCAGATGGCGCGCACGGTGCCCTGGATCGCGACAGGTGGTGCCGATGCGATCGCGTTGGCGACCCACCCGGCGGCGCCGTGCAGCCCATCCAGCGGAACGACCTCGGAGACGAGCCCGATCTGGTGCGCGCGCTGGGCCGACAGGCGTTCGTGGGCTCCCAACAAGGCGACGCGCATGATCTCGTGGAGCGGCATCTTCTGCAGCATGTGCATCGACTCGAAGCAGGCGGTCATTCCGTAGGTCGTGTGCGGATCGAAGAACGTGGCGTGCTCCGCGGCGATGATGACGTCCACCTCACCGAGCATGTAGAACGCGCCGCCGCATGCCATGCCGTTCACGGCGGCGATCACCGGCTTCCACAAATCGTTCGTCTTCGGCCCGATGTTCTCGCCCGGGTCGTCGAAGTGCCACGGTGTCGCCGAGTGGCCACCCACCGGCACCGGCTCGTCACTCGTGCCCACGTCCTCGGCGCTCGTCCAGTGGCCCATGGTCTCGGCGCGGTCGATGCCGGAGCAGAAGGCCTTCTCGCCCGCGCCGGTGAGCACCGCACAACGGACGTCATCGTTGTGGCGCATGCCTCGCCAGACGGACTTCAACTCGGCCTGCATTGCGAAGTTGAAGGCGTTGTGCACCTCGGGTCGGTTCATCGTGACCCACGCGACGCCGTCGATCTCCTCGTACAGCAGTGTCTCGAATTCGGCCATTCGGCGATGCTACGGCGCGCTCGCGCCGACATGCCGGGGTGTCGCGCCGTGCGGGATCACCACAAGTGGTGACGCGAGCGCATGTTGCGAATCGCGCACCTGTCCAGTAGTTCCGCGCCGGGGAGCGGCGCAGCATCGATGCTGGCCGAGGTGTCCCCTTGACCCGCCCCGTGGGGAGCGGCCGCGGACGCGGCGGCCGGCGAGGCCGGCTCTGGCAACGGGTTGGTCCCGCCGGCCGCGGCCGTTCGCTGGAGCGCACCGAATCCCACGAAGAGTGAGGTCGGTGACGCATCCCGCGAAGTGTTCACGTGGCCAATATCGGGGCCCCGCCCGCCCCCGCATGATGACGGTGTTGCCAGTACCGGTAACGCCGGATACGACCCGGAGGGGTTTCCAAATGAAGAAGTACGCAGTTCGCATCGCAAGCATCGGTGGCGGTCTCGTCGCCGTTCTCCTCGCTGGTGGCGCCTGGGGCCGGGGCTGATCCGAGCCGGCGGTTTTCCGCCGACGCGCTCCAGGAACGGCACCGGGTGCCGACAACATCTGGAGCGTGACACCCTTTCCCAGGTCGCTTGCCGGCCTCACGGGCGCGGTGTTTACGACGGCGGCTCTCGCAGCCGCCGTCGTGGCACTGCGCGGCCAACCGCCGGACATCGGCGCGCTGGTCGTCTTCTGCGCCCTGGTGATCTTCAGCGCACGGTTGCCGGTTCGGCTCTCCGACGGCATGCTCCTCGCGCCCGGCGCGATGGTCTGCATGGGCGCCATCGTCGTCTTCGGCGAGTCGTCGTCCATCCTCGGGGCGATGATCGTCGGATCGCTGGCGTACGTGCGCCTCGCGTCCTTCACCCGTAGTTCGTGGCCCTGGGTGCCGTTCAACATCGGGCTCTCCGCGCTCGCGTTCCTTTCGGCGGCCCTGACCTACGCCGCACTGCCGTCGAGTCTGACGGGCTCCGTGCCGGCCCTGGCCATCGCGGCCGTTCCCGTCGCATTGGTCTACACGGCAGTGACGTGGAGCCTGTTGATCCTCTCTTATGTCGTCGAGGGCGAGCGGTCCTGGCGAGAGGTGCTGCGCGACCTGCTTCCGACCGCGCCCGACGTCCTTCCATTCGCCGTCCTGGGATTCCTCCTCGGCCGGTTGTACCTGGACCTCGGCGCCGCGGTCGCCCTGCTCATCATCGTTCCGATCGTCGTCGCACGCGAGATGTTCGCGTCGTACATGAAGGTCAAAGAGTCACACGACGAGACCGTGGCCATGCTGATTCGCGCGCTGGAGACGAAGGACTTCTACACCGCCGGGCATTCGGAGCGGGTGGCGCAGTACGCGGAGTACATGGGCAAGGAGTTCAGCTTCGGGCCGAGGCGGATGGAGCGTCTCCGATGCGCGGCGTTGATGCATGACATCGGCAAGCTGGTCGTGCCCAATCACATCCTGAACAAGCCCGGCAAGCTCACGGAAGAGGAGTTCACCAGGGTTCGGATGCACGAGAAGGTCTCGGTGCAGATGCTCAGCCACATCGACTTCCTGCGTCCGGTCGCCGCGCAGACCCACAGCGACCAGATGCGTTTCGATCCGGACGACCCCGACCACCCGATCGAGCCGTACATGGTGATGATCGCCGACGCGTACGACGCCATGACGTCGACTCGTTCCTACCGCAAGGCATTGCCGCAGGCGGTGGCATTCCAGGAACTGCGCGACAAGTCCGGCGCGCAGTTCCATCCCGAGTGCGTCGAGGCGCTGGTTCGCGCGATCGAAAAGCGCGGAGAGGTGCACGGCGCGGGCCACGAGGAGCATTCGGAGTTCGAGAACGCGCCCGAGGCCGGGCTCGGCTCTGCCGGCCTGGGCGACCTGCTCCCGAGCGAGACGTAGCGTCTCCCGCGTGCGTTGGTGTCATGAGGACGGGACGCCGTCGACGTAGACGATCCGACGGGTACGGATCGCGCACACCGGCGCCCCCGGGACGATCGAGCCGACGAGGTTGCACGGGTCGGTCGCATTGACCGTGACGCGTTCGCCGGTACGCGGGAGCTTGCGGACGTGGGTCAGCTGTTCGGCTGCTTCCGGCAACGCGAACTGCTCGCCCGCGCATCCGGAGACGAATCGGCCACCCCGTACGAGGCCGCGGTCCTCGAGCCTTCGCAATGCGCGCTGTACGTCGCGCCACGGGAAGCGCAGCGACTCGCATTTGGCCAGGTCGCGGAACACCACACCCCATCGGTGGAGCAGCAATTCGGCGACCGCTTCCGCCAGCTCCTCCCGGTCGATGTCGGCTCCGGTCGCCGGGACGAGCGACCAGCGGCCGGCCGCCGGGCCCCGCGCACGGGCCCCGCGCATCAAGCGCGAGAGGCGGGCGCGGTCGACACGGTCGCCGGGGGACGCGCCGGTTCCCCTGTCGACACGGGCCCGGATGGCCCCGAAGCCATCCGACGTGAGGAGCCCGCGGCTCACGCCGTCCCAGAGCGCGCGCTCGATGTCCTCGGGAAGGCGTTTCGTCGCCTGACCCAATTCGGTCGCGAAGCACGCGCCCCGTTCGCGAAGGTGTTCGACGATCTCGGCCGTCGCGCCGCTGGTCGGCTCGAGCGGGTCGCTGCCGCCGCGCGCCGCCTCGAGCAACCAGTGCAGGTCGTCACGGAACAGCACCGAGATCGGCGTCGCCTTGTTCGGCGCACCCGCGGGCGCGTCCACGTCGCGCGGGCGCGGGCTGAGCCGCAGCCAGCCGAGCTCGCCGTCGTGACAGAGCCGGTCGAGCGCGGCCGTGTCGTGGCGACGCAGCCGGCGAGCGAACAGCTCCGGTTCCCATGCGGCAGCGGCCGCCTCCCAACCTTGCAGCTGGCCGACAACGGTCGCGAGCCCTTCGTCGCCGAAGAGCTGCGTGCCGGGCGCGAGGTGTTGCCACCGCAGGAGGAAGCGCATGAAGTCCTGCGCAGTCGCCGGGTCGATGCGTTCCCGGCGGGACCGGCGAGAGTACGCGTGCATACGGGCGAGCAGGCGACGCGCCACCCACTCGACGCCCGAGTCCGGTCCGGTGTACGCGCCCTGGAGCGCGACACCTTCGCGTTCGAGCACCGCGAGCGCATATCCGACCCGGCCGGTCGGCAACGCGCACGCGGCCGCGAGTCGCTGGGTCGTGGTGATCCCCGCCAGCTCGAGTTGGCCGCGCACGACCGCCACGACTGCATGGTCGTCGTCGGCAAACGCACGCCGCGCCTCGTCGCGCGTCTCCGCGGCGCACCAGAGCTCGCCGCTGCCGGATTCGAGCTCTTGGGCGCGTCCGCGCGCGACGAGCTCGTCCCACAGCACCCTCCACTCGGGTCGCGGTTTCGTCATCACCAGTGAGCACAAGAGGTCGTGGAGATCGTCGCAGTGCTCGGGGGAGGGAGTGATCTCGTCGTGCACGCGCGCGATGGCCTCGGGATCGATCCGCCCGATCGACGTGAGATCCACGCTGAGTCCGCGCCGCAGGGTGACCGCGTTCGTCCGCCGGTTCTGGAGCTCCTCGTCGTCGAGGAAGGCGTACGGCCGCGCGGTGAGGATCTCGTGCGCGAGCACGGACGGCTCGGTGGTGTCGACCGTGTGCACGGTGACGGCGCCCGACTCGATGTGTTGCAGCAGCGTGCGCAGACCGTCGACGTCGAGCGCCTCGTGGAGCGTGTCGTACACGGTCTGGCGGACGATCAGGTGGTCGGGGATCTCGATCGGTCCGGTGACGTTCTCCTGGCACGCGGCGGCCTGCGGGAACAGTGCCGCCATGAGGTCGTCGGCTTCCATGCGCTGAATCGGGGGCGGGTTGCGCCGGCCGCCGCGGAAGCGCAGCACGAGCAGCGCACGGTTGAGGTTCCAGCGCCAGCGGGAGAGGAACATCGGAGCGTCGAGCACAGCTTGTTCCAGCGTTTCCTCGACGGTGTTGCTGTGCACGTAGTGCGCGACTTCGTCGAGAGGGAAGCTGTGATGCGGACCGAGCGAGAGCACGATCGCGTCGTCGCTGGCCGCGGCCTGGAGCTCGAAGTTGAACGTGCGGCAGAACTTCTTGCGCAACGCGAGTCCGAAGGCCCGATTCAGGCGGCCGCCGTACGGCGAGTGGATCACGAGCTGCATGCCGCCCGTCTCGTCGAAGAACCGTTCGAGCACGAGCCGCTGCAACGTCGGCGTGGCGCCGAGGACCGCGCGGCCGACCGCGATGTAGTCGACGATCATCGTCGCGGCTTCGAGGTCGATGCCGGTGATCTCCATCAACCAGGCGTGCGCGCCGTCGGGGCGGCCGAGTGCAAGGAAGCCATCGACGCGATCGCGCAGCCTCGATACCGCTTCGGACAGCTCGGCCGTGCGGGCCGGTGCCTCGCCGGTCCAGAACGGCACCGTCGGCGGCGCATTCCCGGCGTCACGGACGCGCACCACTCCGGCTTCGACACGACGGATCTGCCACGAATGCGTACCGAGCAAGAAGATGTCGCCGGCCATCGACTCGACGGCCCAGTCCTCGTTGACGGTGCCGATGAACATGTCGTCGGGCTCGGCGACGACCCGGTAGTCGCCGATCTCGGGAATCGCGCCGCCCGAGGTGAGCGCGGCGAGGCGGGCACCCTTCCGCCCGCGTACTTCGCCGTTCACCGCGTCGTGGTGCACGTAACGCCCGCGCGGCCCGCGACCGGTCTGCACTCCGCCGGCGACCAGCTCGACCACCTCGTCGAACGTCTCGCGCGTCAGGTCGTGATACGGCGCGGCGCGCCGGATCATCCGGTACAGGTCGTCGGTCTTCCACTCGTGCGCGGCGACTTCGGCGACGACCTGCTGGACGAGGATGTCCAGCGGACGATGGGGGAGTTGGATCGCGTCGAGGTTTCCGGCACGCACCTCACCGAGCAGTGCCGCGCACTCGACGAGCTCGTCGCGCGTGAGCGGGTACAGGCGGCCCTTCGGCACTCCCGCGCGCGAGTGGTTGGACCGGCCCACCCGCTGCAGGAACGTGGCGATGCTGCGCGGGGAGCCGATCTGGCACACGAGCTCGACCGGCCCGATGTCGATGCCCAGCTCGAGTGACGCGGTCGCGACCAGCGCGCGCAGGTCGCCGGCCCGCAAGCGCGTCTCGACGCGGTGGCGGCGGTCCTTCGAGAGGCTGCCGTGGTGGGCGGCCACGACGTCGTCGCCGAGGCGCGCACCGAGGTCGTGGGCGACGCGCTCGGCGAGGCGCCGGGTGTTCACGAACACGAGCGTCGTGCGGTGCTCCCGCACGTGAGCCGCGATGCGATCGAGCACGTCCGCCATCTGCTCCGCGCTGGTGACCGCTTCGAGCTCGCCCTCGGGCAGCTCGATCCCGAGGTCGAGGTTGCGCTGGTGGCCGGCGTCGACGATCTGCGGCAGCGGCCGGTCGCCGACGAGCAACCGTGCGACCGTCTCGATCGGCCGTTGGGTGGCCGAGAGGCCGACCCGGCTCGGGCGCGTCGGGCAATTGGCTTCCAGCCGCTCGAGCGTGAGTGCGAGGTGCGAGCCCCGCTTGTCACGCGCGACCGCGTGGATCTCGTCGACGATCACCGTGTCGATCGTGGCCAGCGCTTCCCGGCCGCTCGCGCTCGTCACCAACAGGTACAACGACTCCGGCGTCGTGATGACGAAGCTCGGGGGCTTGCGGATCATGCGGGCGCGCTCGGCGCTCGGTGTGTCGCCCGTCCGCACCGCGACTCGGATCTCGGGCGCGTCGAGGCCGAGCTCGGCGGCAATCTCGGCGATCTCCCGCAGCGGCCGTTCGAGGTTCTCGGCGATGTCGACGGCCAGTGCTTTCAAGGGCGACACGTATACGACGCGCGCGATGCCCTCGATCGGCTCGCCCGCGTCGTGCGCGAGGTACAGGCGATTGATGCAGACGAGGAACCCGGCGAGCGTCTTGCCCGAGCCGGTGGGCGCGGCAATGAGCGTGTCGGCGCCCGCCGCGATGTGCGGCCACGCGTCGCGCTGCGGGGGAGTGGGTCCGTCGGGGAAGCGGCGCCGGAACCACGTACCGACGGCGGGATGGAACCCGTCGACCTCGTTCGGCACGCCGAGCACGAGTTGCTGGACGCCCGCAACGGGCCGCGTCACCTGGGTGGTCACCATGGCCTGATCCTCGCGTCGGCGGTCCCCGGTAGCCTAGCGAACAGGTGTTCGGTCTGTCACGGGTCGCGTCGTCGCAGGTCGGCCGGCGCCGCGGCCGGGTAGGAAGAGCGGGCCAACCGCTCGGTGGGGTGCGGCCGATGCAGCCACGGATACGAGGAGTGAGTCATGCCCAATCACGTCTACCGGGTCACCGAGATCGTCGGGTCGTCTCCGGAAGGCATCGACGACGCGATCCGCACCGGCATCGGTCGCGCCGACAAGACCCTGCGCAATCTCGAATGGTTCGAGGTCTCCGAGATCCGAGGTCATCTCGTCGACGGCGCGGTCGAGCACTTTCAGGTGACGATGAAAGTCGGGTTCCGCCTCCAGGAGGAGTGAGCCGCGTCCGCTCGTCACCTGCAGACCTGCGTTACTCAGGCGCGCGACGCACACCCGAGTAACGCAGGTTCGCCTTTCACCGGACCGAGACCGGGACGTCGCCGGCGGGCCGGCGCACGTACGCGCGCGGCGGCTCCCGCCGTTCCGCCGCGGCACGCCGGTCACGTTGCTCGGCGGCGATGACGTCGATGCGGTGCTCGATCGACCACGCGATCTCGCCAGATCTGAGCGCGGCGAACTCGCGGCGGCTGAGCACCAGCAGGTACATGTCGGTGGCTGCCGTCACGGTCGCCGTGTGCGGTTCGTCGTCGATCATCGCAAGGAGCCCGACGATCGAGTGCCGCACGTCGTGTCCGAGCACCTTGCCGCCACGCTCCACAATTGCCTGACCCGAGAGGACGATGAAGCACTCCCCGCCAAGTTCGCCCTCTCGGATCAGGACCCGACCGGCGCGAACGTCGATCGGGGTGCAGAGAGAGGCAACCACCCGAAGCTCCTTGGTGGAGCACGCCGAGAAGAGCCAGGTGCCCCGGAGCTCTTCCAGCCGGCTGCGTTGGGCAGAACGCATCGATGCCATGAGTGCCTCCCCTGCGAGACTTGCGTCGCGAGGGAGCATGCGCCCCTGATCGGGTTCCCGCTGCGGACGGGCGCGCACCACCCATGGGTACTCGTACTCAACCGAGCGCGGCGCTAGCTCGTCGCGCGGCTGCGCATCGCGCCGTCGTCGAGGACCGTCAGCTCCCGCGCCTGCAAGTCGATCCACCCGAGGGCGCGCAACGAACGCAGACCCTTGACGACCGCTTCGCGCGACAGCCCGGTCATCGCCGCGATCTCGTGCTGGGCCAGCGGCATCGTCACGTGGGTGCCCCGATCGTCGGTGCCGCCGTAGCGATCGAGCATTCGGAGCATGCATCCGCACAACCGCCCGAGCGCATCGCTGGTGCCGAACTCGAGCTGGCGCTGCGAGCTGTGTCGAAGGCGCGCGATGACGAGTTGCAGGAGCGCGGTCGCGGCCGCGCCGTGCTGCTCGAGGAACGACAGGAACTGCGGCGTGGGGACGACCGAGACGTCCACCGCGGTCAATGCCACCGCCGTCGCCGAGCGGGGCTGCCCGTCGATCGCCGACATCTCCCCCACCAGCTCGCCGGCGTCGACGACGGCGAGGATCACCTCGCGACCGGACGGCGCGGCGCTGACGATCTTGATCGATCCGTCGAGCAGCACGATGACCTCGCGGCCTTCGTCCCCCTCGGTGAACAACACCTGCCCGGACCGGAAACTGCGACGGCGTCCGAGCGACTCGAGCGCAGCGCGCTCGTCGACGCCCATGCCGGCGATGAAGCCGTCGTCCACGGTGGCAACGTACATCGCCTCCCGGTCACCGCACCGAAGTCGTGGTCTGCTTCGGCTCGGCCGCGACGAACAGCTCCGTCGCCCCGGCCGGCATCGGCTTGGCGAAGTAGAAGCCCTGCACGAGCGCGGCACCGAGCTCCTTCAGCCGTTCCGCCTGGCCGGCGTTCTCGACGCCTTCGGCCACGGTCTCGAGGTTGAGCGCCCTCGCCATGCCGAGAATCGCGCTGACGAGGCCGACCGATTCCCGGTCGGTGGCCACCTCGTCGACGAAGAGCTTGTCGATCTTCACGATGTCGATCGGGAGGCGACGGAGATAGTTGAGCGACGAATAACCCGTACCGAAGTCGTCGATCGCCAGTCGCAGCCCGAGCGCCTTCAGCTCCTCGAGCCGGTCCACCGCAGCGTCATCGTCCATCAGGACGGTCTCCGTGATCTCCAGCGTCAGTCGGTGCGGGTCGAGCCGGGAGTTGCGGAGCGTCGCGATGACGTCACCGAGGAGGCCGGGATCGCGCAGCTGGCGCGCGGACAGGTTCACCGACACCAGTCCATCGAAACCGTGGCGCTCCTGCCAACGCTGCGCTTGCGCGCACGCTTCGGTGAGCACCCACCGGCCCAGCTCGACGATGATGCCGGTTTCCTCGGCGAGCCCGATGAATTCCGGTGGTCCGAGGAGGCCGCGGCGCGGATGCTCCCACCGTACGAGCGCCTCGAAGCCCGCGACGCGCCCGGACGTGAGCTCCATCATCGGTTGATAGTGGACGATGAACTCCCCGCGCTGCAGCGCGCGCCGGAGATCGGCTTCGAGCTCGAGTCGTTCCAGAGCTGCGTGGTGCAGGGCAGGCCGGAACTGGCGCACGCACGCCTTGCCCTCGCGCTTGGCAAGATACATCGCCATGTCTGCGTTGCGGATCAGGTCGTCCGGGCCGTCGTGCGGGGTGCTCAACGTCACGCCCGCGCTGGCGGTGATGACGAGGGTCTTGCCGGCGAGCTCGAATGGCTCGTTGAGACAAGCGAGCAGCCGTTCCGCGTGCTGCGTGAGCTGGTCGATGCCCGGGGCGTGCTCGATCAGGATCGCGAACTCGTCGCCGCCCAGGCGGGCCACCGTGTCACCCGGTCGCACCGCTTCCCGCAGGCGTTCGCCGGCGGCAATGAGGAGCGAATCGCCGATGGAGTGGCCGAGGCTGTCGTTCACCGTCTTGAACGCGTCGATGTCGAGGACGATCACCGCAACCGGCAGGTCGGTGCGGGCCTGCCTGGCCCGGGCATGCTCGAGCCGGTTCGCGAACAGCGAGCGATTGGCCAGCTCGGTGAGGGAATCGTGGAACGCGCGATGACGCAGCTCACGTTCGAGCGCGTTTCGTTCGGTGACGTCCTGGAGCGCGCTGAGCATCGCGGCCCGACCCTCGAACATCAGGCGGTGTGCGGTGACATCGACTTCGACCGTGCGCCCGTCCTTGAGGAGGTGGCGCGACGATCTGGTGTGCATCAGCGCGAGGGCGGCCGCGATCGCGTCGACGAACGCCGGGACGTCGTCGGGCGGGCGAATGTCGGTGATCAGCATCGCGAGGAACTCTTCCCGGCTGTAGCCGTAGTGTGCGACTGCGGCTTCGTTCACCTCGAGGAAGTGGTGCCCGTGGACGTCGAAGACCCACATCGGCTGCGGATTGTCGAGGAACAACTGCCGGAAGCTCGCCTCGCGTGCGCGCAGCGAGTGTTGCGCGGACGAGAGGCGGTCCGAGACCCACGCGATCGCCTCACCGAGCAACACACACGGCGGGAGCACGTACACCGCGGACCACACCGCGACTGCGTTCGAATTCCCAGCGACGGCGAGGGGCACGAGATAGGCGACGGCCGCGAGTGGCAGCATCTTCGCGGACGTCCCACGCGGGTGCACGAGCCCGACCCACGCGAAGCTCACGAAGAAGAACGGGGCGTAGCGGTAGCCGTCCGCGTCGCTGAAGGAGTTGTAGAACGCGATCAATGTGAAGGTGGGAGGAACGATCCAGAGACTCGACGCTCGCGACCAGCGTTCCCACGGCAGCTTCCAGATGACGGCGCCGCTGGCCAGCGCCGTGGCGGCCGTCGCGAGCAGGCCGGCCTCGTTCGTGCCCGGTCGCGCCGGAACGATCGGCACCGCGACCGCGACCAGGCTGCCGCACAACAGGTAGAGCACCGCGGAGAGCCGGCCGCCGAACCGCCCGTTCAAGACGTCGTTCACCAACGTTGCATCGGGCCGGACTCCACCGCGCTTGATAACTCGCCACCGACCGGTGCAATCCGGACAAAACCGGCGGGGCTCCGGGCCTGAGAACTGAGAACGTTGCCGGAGGGCAGATGGACAAAGCCAAGCTGGACGGGCTCTTCGACGTGCGGGGACGAGTCGCGATCGTGACGGGCGGCACCAGGGGCATCGGGCGGGCGATCGCCGAAGGCCTCGTCTCGGGGGGCGCCAAGGTCGCGGTCGGGAGCCGGAAGGCCGATGCCTGCGCCGAGACCGAGGCCCACCTGCAGGCACTGGGCGGCGAAGCGCTCGGCATGGCCACCCACATGGGGGATCTCGACGGCGCGCAGCGACTCGTCGACCGGACCGTCGAACGGTTCGGAGGTGTCGACATCGTCGTCAACAACGCAGCCAACGCGCTGACCCAGCCGCTGGGTGCGTTCACTCCCGAGGCATGGCAGAAGTCGTTCGACGTGAATCTGCGCGGCCCGGTGTTCCTCGTGCAGGCCGCGTTGCCCTTTCTCGAGCGCAGCGCGCACGCGTCGATCATCAACGTGATCTCTGCCGGCGCGTTCCTGTTCTCGGCGAACGTCGCGATGTACAGCGCGGCGAAGGCCGGCCTGATGGCGTTCACGCGGGCAATGGCCGCGGACTTTGCGACTCGCGGGAACGGGATCCGTGTGAACGCGCTCGCACCCGGCACGGTCGATACCGACATGGTGCGCGCGAACACTCCCGAGAGGCAGCGAGCGATGGCGAACGCGGGCTTCATGCGACGCGCCGCGCATCCCGACGAGATGGTCGGTCCCGCGCTGTTCCTCGCGTCCGACGCGTCGAGCTTCATGACCGGCCAAGTCCTACTCGTCGACGGCGGCCTCACTCCCCACTAGCGCGTGGTGTTCGTCCTGCTCGTCGTGCCGTCAGCGCGCGACGCTGGTCAGGTCGGTGAACCCGCTCGGGAAATGGGCGCCGATGCAGCCGTGCTCGAAGATTCCCCAACCTTCTTGACCATCGAACGTCGCCTTGGCGAGATGGTCCCAGAGCGAGAACTGGGCGCGGCCGCTGACCTCGGGGTCGTTGTGGTCGTACACGGCGCCCTCGATCCAGCCGTCACCTCTCCACACGCCGTGCGTCCAGTCGGGGTCGCCGCCGTAGCCACATCCGACGTTCAACGGAATGCCGATGATCGGATCGATCTCGAGCGTCGACGTCTTGCCGTCTCGTGTCGTCAGGTCGATCGACGCATGCAACGGGTGCCGCGTCCCCGACTCGTAGCGGATGTCGGGAAGGGGCCAGCCGAGCTGCTCGGGTGCACGGCCGGTCGCTTCCGGCCAGATCCGCACGGCGAAGTTCGTGTTGCGGACGCCGTACTGGTCTTCCTCGAGAATGACGTGGAGCGCGAAGTCGTCGAAGCGCAACGGCACCCAGCACCACCACATGCCGGTGAACGGGTTGGGCCTGCCCTGCGGCTCGCCCTCACCGACGGGTCGAATGCCCCACGAACGGTCGCGGGTCGCGGTGTACGCGTCGGGTGTGACGGGAATCGTCTCGCCGTCGACACGGAGCTCGCCCTCCCATGTGCCGACGCCTGCGAAACGCGACGCGTCGAGCAGGATCCGATCGCCTTGCCGCCGCACGTGCTGCGGCTCGGAGATCGGCGCATACTCGGACCGGTACACGAGATCGAAGCCGATGCCGTGCTCGTCGGCGTCGCAGATCAGGCGCAGCTCGCGGAACGGATCGCGCACCTCGATGCGATAGGGCCCGACCTGTTGCAGCATCTTGTCGTCCGGGCGGGCGCCCGACGCTCGGACCGCCCACTGACGATCACCACGGCGTACGGTGGCATACGCGTCGATCACGCCGAGGTTCGGATACACCCCGAGGCCGGTGATGAAGTACGCGGCAGCCTCGTGATCGATGCCCTGGTAGATGCATCGGTCGTACACGTTGCGATCGCTGGATCCGACATAGCGCATCGGCAGCGCGACTTGATGGATCGGATACTCGTCGAGCGGGTCGAACTCCAGCATGCCGGGCAACCTAACTCTTGAAATGACGATCGAGCACCGTCATCGGTGCCGTCTCGCGCACTTCGCCGCGCCGGGCACGGGCAGCGGCCAGCGCGCTCGGGTCCGCGCCGCCGAGCGGGGGCAGCGAGAAGCCGCTGTACATCACTCGTCGCTCGTGTTCCACCGGCGGTTGCGCCATGTGCATCGTGCAGCTCAGGTGCAACGTGACATCGCCGGTGCGGGTCGGGAGAGGGATGTCGGGGAGGTCGAGTTCAGGCTGGCGGATACCGGACCAGATGAGCGCCCGATGCGACCCCGCGATCACCCGTAGCTGACCGGAGACGTCGTCGGCGCCGGTGACCGAGATTCCGACAGTGAGACTGCAACATTCGTATGAATGTCGTCCGATGCCGCAGTCCTTGTGCCAAGGGATGTCGGAGATCCCTTCGGTCACACCGATCGGCTTGAACAGCGCCTCGATGCGGTTCTGCGCCCGGCGCTTTCCGAACTCGTGCCCGGCGTCCGGGATGGTGGCGAGCCGTAAGAAGCGGTCCTCGTCGAGCAGGTCGCGCACGGTTGGCGACTCGCGATCGAACCCTTGCATGCGCACCAGTCGCGTCTTGCCGTCGGCGGTGCGCGCCCACCACGACCGGCCGTCGTCGGGGGCGTAGCGCGGCACTGCGTCGTCCATGTCGGCCGACACCGCGGCCATCTCGTCGTCGTCGAAGACCCCGGAGAGATGCATGAACCCCGCTTCCTCGAGGAAGTGGCGCATCGCTTCGGGATCGTCGCCGGGACGGAACGTCCGCGTGAGGTCGAGCGGCGCGCCATCGCGATCGGTGAACGTGATGGCGCCCGGCGTATGGATCGGGGTGCCGTCCAGCGCCGCCCGCCATACGAGCCACCAGTCCAAGAGGTGGCCGATGTTGCCCTTCGGCTGCTCGAGGCGGTTCGCGACCCACATGCTCATGAACGTCTGCTGGTCACTCGCGAGGTCGTCGAGTTGCTGCGCACCGAGTCGAACGTGGGCGACGGCGTCGACGGCGGCGCCGCGCGTGATGGTGACGCGTCCGTCGTCGACGCGCATGTTCCACTGGTGCCCGTCGACGTCGACGGTCAGCGGCCGGGGGGCGACGAACTCGAGCGCGGGAACGATGCATCCGGCATGGGCCTCGATCGCGGCCGGGAGCTCCGACGTGAAGAAGGTGTCGGGATCGACGAGTGGATGCTCCTCGTCGAGACGAGTCCGGACGTCGACGCGAGCCATGCCGGCAGGCTACGCGGTGGCGCCGATACGCAGCGACGACGCCTGGCTCGCCGGGACGACGGCATCCGCCGGCGCGATCGGACCTCCGACGGTGCCGGGCGTGCAGGTGCCGGTCGCTCCTGCGGCCGCGAGCGTCGGCGGCTCCCGGAACGCCGGCGGCGCCCGCAGGTCCAGAGTGTCGAGCAGGTCGTCGGCATTCGCGTCCCGGTACGTCATCGCACCGAGGTTCCACTTGGTCTCGATGAACTTCAGGATCGACGTCTGGTCGTGCACCACGTGTGACACGTAGTCGCGGCGCGCATACGGCGACACGATGACGGACGGCACCCGGAAGCCGTAGTAGTCGTAGTCGTACGCGCTGACCGGCACGTCGACACCGGGCTTGATGTTGTCGGGCCGGATCGCCCTCGGCGGGGCGACATGGTCGTAGTAGCCGCCGTGCTCGTCGTACGTCCAGATCAGGAGCGTCTTCGGCCAAGCCGGGCCCTGGAAGACCGCGTTGACGACCCTGGCCGCGAACGCTTCACCCGCGCGAATGTCCTGCGGGTTCTCCTCGGACTGCTCCCCGAAGTGGGGGTCGACGAAGCTGACGGACGGCAGCTTGCCCGCGGCCGCATCCTTGTAGAACTGGTCCATCTTCGAGACGTTGTCGGGGTAGTCGGTCGAGGTCTTGAGGATGACGAAGGTGCCGGGGAGGTCGGTGTAGTAGTTCCTCCACGAGATGTCGTGCGCGTGCAGGCGGTCCATGATCGTGCCGTTGGGCGGCGGTGGCGCGCCGAGCCCGGCGTCGGTCGTGCTGACGATCCCGGCCGCGGTGCCGGCGAGGAGGAAGCGCCGGTTGGGATACGTCTGCGCCAGCGTCGAGCAGAACCACCGGTCGCACAACGGGAACGTCTTGCCGAGCGCGTAGTAGAAGGGGAGGTCGCTCTCGTCCCAGTAGCCCATCGCAACGGCGGTACTGGCCTTCACGAAGCCGTCGTTGCGTCCGTTGGCCCACGAGGTGTGGCTGCGGACCCAATCCTGACCCGGCAATGCGTGGAGCTGACACGTCGAGGGCATGTGGAACGAGCGCACCAGCTTGCCCTTGCCGTCGGGATTGGCGTCGAGCGGCCTGCCGTTGGCGTCGAGCTCGAACCCGTCGCCGCGTCCGAGCATTCCGAAGTGATCGTCGAAGGAATGGTTCTCCATCATCACGACGACGACGTGTTCGATCTCGGGGATGGTGTCGACGCCTTCGGGCAACGTCGGGTTCGGGCGCGTACCCGGCTTGCGGAGCGGTCCGGGCAGTGTCGTCGGCGTCGGCAGCGTCGTCGTGCCCGGCGGCACCGTCGTCGCGCCGTTGGCGTTCGCACCGCCGGAGCTCTTCGACGACGAACACGCAGTCAGGGCGACGCCGGCGCCGAGCGCGCCGAGTCCTTTGAGCAGTGCGCGCCGACTGAGGCCGGTCCGGTCGTCGTCCACGATGTCCTTCCTCGCCCGCGGGGTCCTTCCTAGCCCGCGGGCCCGCACCGGGCCAGAAGGAAGCGTCCGGCCTGGTAGCAATGGACGCGTGCCGTGGTGCGTGCACTGCAACAAATTCCTGACGCCTTCGACGGTGCGCCCCGACGCGACGTGTCCGGTCTGCGGGCAGGTCGTCGAACGAGGGCTGATTCCCGGAATGACCCGGCCCGCGGACGAGGAGCCGCCGGCGATCCCGTGGCACCTCAAGCTGCTCGGGGTCGCGACGGCGATCTACCTCGGCTGGCGGTTCTTCCAGCTCATCGACTGGGTGCTCCACCGCTGACTGGGCCACGTATGTTCGGGTGCGGCGGCCTACTTCTTGCAGGTGACCAGGGGATGGCCCTCGATGCCGGAGCGGATGAACGACGCGTACGCCTGCTGACCGGCGTCGGTGAGGTGGAATCCGTCGGTGAACCAGTCGTCGTGGCAGCCCGAGTATTCGCGCCACTCGAGCACTTTGACATTCGCAAACCGCGTCTGCGCGCGGTGCAGCGTGTCGTTCACCTCGCCTTCCCAGACGCGTGGGACGCGCGCGGTCAGGAAGAACACGAAGCGTTTCGGGCCGGCGAGCTGCAACATCTGGTCGAGTGCGCCGTCGGTCGCGCGCCCGTTCGTGCCGAGGTGCACGACGATGACGTTCGGGAGCAGGCCGGCCACGTTGTAGAAGCCGATCAAGCCGACTGCCTCCCCGAACTGCCGACTGGTCACGGCATCGACCACGATGCCCGGGATCGTGTTCACCAGCGTCGCCAGCGAGCCACGCATGACCGAATCACCGATCGCGAGGACTGCAGGCGGCGGACCCGCCGGCCGGGTGGTCGTGGTCGACCCCTTCGGTCGCTTCGGCGTGGATCCGGGTGTTGCTCCCTTGACGGTTGTGCTCGTCGCGTGGGGGGTCGTGGTCGAGGTCGCGGCGGCTCTCCGCAGCGCCGCGAGCGCGTCGGCGTTGGGCTGCTCACCGGGTTCCGAAGGACCGAACTTGTCGGCCTGCGGTTGGGCGTTGGCGAGGCCCATCCCCAACGCAACCGTCACGACGATCAACGACGTCGCGACCAGGATGCCGCGCCGCGCGAGCAGGCGCTTTCGCTTGCCGTGCGCGGCGACCAGGCGAGCGCGGTAGCGGCCGAGCGCGCCGGTGCGGATCGGGGTCTCGACGAAGCGGTACGAGAGCTCGGCCGCCCCGAACGTCAGCACGAGACGCAGCAGCAACACGGGCCAACCGTGCAAATGGAAGAAGTGTGTGAAGTCCACGCGCGGCCGGGTGATGCAGAAGATCGGGTAGTGCCAGAGGTAGAGGCTGTACGACCGGAGCCCGATCCATCGCAAGGGCCGGCAACCGATGAGGTGTCCGACGTCGGAGGCGGGGTGCACGGCCGCGGCGATCACGAACAGCGTCGCGACGTCGACCAGGAGGAAACCGCCCAGGAACACCGAGCGGTCAACGTGTCCGGTGTCGAGCGCCGGGAACGTGAAGACCCGGAACGAGATCAACAAGATGACCAGGCCCGCGAGACCGGCCAGGTCCAGCGCGATGCGCGCGCCGTGCCCCGCCATGCCCCGGATGCGGTAGGGCGCGAAGAAGAACGCCATGAGCGAGCCGAGCAGCAAACCGGACAGTCGCGTGAACGTGGCGTAGTACGCGAAGTTGATACTGATGAACGACGTCCCGGCGAGGGCGATGGTCGAAGCGATCGAGGTCGCGAACATCACGGCGACCATGCGCGACCGTCCGAGCTTGCGCAGGCCGAGGATGAGGAGCGGGGGCCACAGCAGATAGAACTGCTCTTCGATCGCAAGTGACCAGAGATGCTTCAACAATTCGGGCCGACCCGCGGTCACGGCGTACGAGCGGTTCGCAATGATCTGCCACCAGTTGCTCGTGTACGTCAGCGCCGCGAGCGTGTCCCCGCGCAGCGTCGCGATGCTGTCCGGCAGGAACGCCAGCGTGTAAGCGATCACGACCGCGAGCAGCACCAGGACCGCGGGCAAGAGGCGCCGGGCGCGCCGCAGCCAGAAGCTCTGCAGCGACACCCTGCCGGTCTCTCGGCGCTCGGCAAGGAGCAGGGACGTGATCAGGTAGCCGCTGACGACGAAGAACACCTCGACGCCGAGGAAGCCGCCCGGCATCCACCCCCGTTCCGCCCCGAACACGAAGTAGTGGTGGAAGACGATGACGGCGAGCACCGAGATCGCGCGCAGGCCGTCGAGGCCGGGGAGGTAGCGCAGC
The DNA here is from genome assembly GCA_038209365.1 of Acidimicrobiia bacterium. Lineage (GTDB taxonomy): Bacteria > Actinomycetota > Acidimicrobiia > IMCC26256 > PALSA-610 > DASQHW01. The sequence continues at coordinate 84,664 of JBBQXS010000001.1, forward strand.
GTCGCGTGACCCGCGTTGACGGCAGTAGGCGTGTCGTTCAAGGAGTGCGCAGCATTCGTAGAGAGCGACCGCGGAAAGCAGCCAATTCGCCGATCCCACCCTCACCGCCGGCGCGGATCGAGCGTGTCCCGCGGGGATCGTAGCGGGATGCCGGCGCGAAATCGGACCGCTCGCGCGCCGCTCGGGCGAAGGAGTCGCCGCCGCCGACGGGCGTCGCTAGTCGGTTGATCGAAGCGTGCGCCCGGCGTGCGCGCCTGTGGGCGCGCCGTCCTCCATGAAGATGGTGCCGTTCACTATCGTGCAGCGGTAACCGTCCGCGCGTTGCACGTACCGCCCGGCGCCCGCCGGAAAATCGTGCACGAACTCGGGCAGCCGCAGTGCCAGCGCATCGAGGTCGATGACGTTCACGTCGGCGTACGCACCGGCGCGGAGCTCTCCGCGATCGGCGACGCCGAACAGGTGCGCGGTGTCGCTGGTCATGCGGCGGATGGCGTCCTGGATCGTGTAGTGGCGTCGCTCGCGAACCCAGTGCAGCAAGAACCACGTGGGCAGCGATGCGTCCATGATCAGCCCGACGTGGGCGCCCGAGTCGCCGAGACCGATCGCCATGCGGGGGTGGTCGAGCAGCTCTTCGACCGCGTCCATGCGCTGATTGAGGAACGGATAGTTGAACAGTGCCCGCCCCTTCGTCTCGCGCGAGATGCGTACGAAGGCTTCGGGGATCGTCTCGCCGCGCGCATCGGCATGGGCGGCGAGCGATGTCGCGGGATCGCCCGAGTAGTCCACACAGGCGGCGGTCAGGACGTACACGCCTCGCCAGTCGAGCGGCGGGGTGTTGGCCTCCGCGTCGCGCAGCAGGTCGGCTCGGCGGGTGTCGTCCTCGAGCGCTTCGAGACGCTGGTCGAGCGTGAGTGGCTGCAGCGCCTGCCATGCCGGCGCCCGGTCGAACAACGAACGATGTTGCATGCCGAAGAGCAGGCCGATCCCGCGCGCGGTCGTCTGCGGGCGCAGCTCGCCGCCGGCGGCGCCTTCTTCGTCGACGAGCTCGAGGATCTTGCGGAACAGCTCCGGTCCGGCATTGCTCTGCGCGAGTCCGAACGTCACCGGCCGGCCGGTGCGGCGGTTGATCTCCGCCATCCAGTGCACCTCGGCACGCGTGCCTTCGTAGTTCTGCCCGGGACGCTCGAAGCGCGGCGCCACCTCGTACACGCCCTTGTCGTGACGGCCGAGCACGTCTGCGAACGCGAGCAGCTCGCGCTCGTCGGCCCACGTGCCTGGCACGGGCCTGCCGTCCGGAACCCGGTGGAGCAACGTGCGCGAGGTCGAGAAGCCGAGCGCTCCCGCCGCCATCGCCTCGTCGACGAGGTCACACATCGCGGCGATGTCGTGGTCGCTCGCGGGCGCCTCGTCGAGGCTGTGCTCGCCCATCGCGTAGTACCGGAGCGCGCAGTGGCCGATCATGCCCCCGACGTTGACACCCTTCGGCAGGGCGTCGATCGCCCGCAGGTAGTCACCGTAGGTCTCCCAATCCCACGCGAGTCCTTCGAGGATGCTCGCGGCCGGGATGTCCTCGACCGACTCCATCAGACTTGCGAGCCATTCCTTCTCGCCCTTGCGTACCGGTGCGAACGTGACCCCGCAGTTTCCGAGGACGACGGAGGTGACACCGTGCCAGCACGACGAAGTGGCGTCGGGATCCCACGCGACCTGCGCGTCGAGGTGGGTGTGCACGTCGACGAAGCCGGGCGTCACATACGCGCCGCGCGCGTCGAGCTCCCGGCGGCCGGTGTCGGTCACCGCACCGATCTCCGTGATCCGGTCGCCGTCGATTGCGACGTCGGCCTGCACGGGTGGCGCGCCGGTGCCGTCGACGACTGTCCCGCCTCGGATCACGACGTCACGCATGAAGTGAGCGTATTTCGGATCCCGGTACCCTTGCGGCGTGCCGTCGACGGTCCCCGAGCGCATCGATTCGGTCGAGCAGGTCCGCAAGGGCCTCGCCGATCACGAGTATCTCGCGGACGAGGGCCTTGCGACGTCGATCTTCCTTGCGCTCCGGCTCCAACGCCCGCTGCTCCTCGAAGGTGAGGCGGGGGTCGGCAAGACCGAGGTCGCCAAGGTCCTCGCGCGTTGGACGGGCGGTGAGCTCGTGCGGTTGCAGTGCTACGAGGGCATCGACGCGTCACAGGCGGTGTACGAGTGGGACTACTCGCGCCAGCTGCTCCACCTCCGCGCGGTCGAGGCGAGCCATCGCGAGGTAGACGAGGACGAGCTGTACTCGGAGCGCTTCTTGGTGAAGCGTCCCTTGCTGCGGGCGCTCGCACACGAGGGAGCGGTGCCACCGGTGCTCCTCGTCGACGAAGTCGACCGTGCCGACGACGAGTTCGAAGCGTTCTTGCTCGAGATCCTCTCCGACTGGTCCATCTCGGTCCCCGAGCTCGGTGTCGTCCGCGCCGAGGTGCCGCCGATCGCGATCCTCACGTCGAATCGCACGCGCGACGTGCACGACGCGCTGAAGCGCCGCTGCCTCTACCACTGGATCGCCCACCCCGACTTCGAGCGCGAGCTCGCCATCGTGCGCGTGCGCGCCCCGCATGTCCCGGACGTCCTCGCGCGTGACGTCGCGGCTGCGGTCGAGGCTCTGCGGGGCCTCGAGCTCTACAAGCCGCCCGGGGTCGCGGAGACCATCGACTGGGCCGAGGCGTTGGCGACGTTGGAGACCTCACGGCTCGACGAGCGTGCGGTCGACGCAACCCTCGGCACGATCTTGAAGTACCGCGAGGACCAAGAGCGCGTGCGCGCCCACGGTCTCGCAGGTTTGGTGCACGCGGCGGTGCAACGTGGAGCCTGAGCGGCTCGCGGTTGCCTTCTCACGAGTGCTGCGCGGCGCGGGTGTCGATGTGCCGGTGGGTGCCACGCTGACGTTCGCGCGCGGTCTCGCCGAGGTCGGGCTCGCACAGCGCGACGGCGTGTACTGGGCCGGTCGAACGACCTTGCTGACGCGGCCGGAGCAGATCACGACGTACGACCGCGCGTTCGCGCGCTTCTGGACCGGGGCGGGGAGTGCCGCCGAAGACGACGAGGAGATCGCGGAGATCGTCATCGCGCTCGACGTGCCGGGCGATGAAGACGACGCGTCCGACGGCGAGCCGGAGCAACCGGACGTCCCGGTGCTGACGGTTCGGTGGAGCCCGACGGAGGTGTTGCGCCGGCGCGACTTCGCGGCGTACACACCCGCCGAGTTCGTCGAGGCACGGAAGCTCATGGCCGATCTGAGATTCGCGGGGGCCCGGCGTGCGTCCCGGCGTCGACGGCCGACGTCTCGATCGCGCGGCGCGCCCGATCTCCGCCGCACCGTCCGTCGCTCGCTTCGCGCCGGGGGCGAGCCCGTGAGCCGGGCGTTCCTCGAAGCGGGCGAGCGCACGCGGCGCGTGGTGTTGCTCCTCGACGTCAGCGGTTCGATGGAGTCCTACGCGCGCGCCTTTGTTCGTTTCCTGCATGCCGCAGTGGTGAGCCGTGCCCGGGTCGAAGCGTTCGCGCTCGGGACGCGCCTGACCAGAGTGACTCGGGAGCTCATGTCACACGATCCCGACGCGGCCGTGCGGAATGCGGCCGGCCGGGTCGTCGACTGGTCGGGCGGAACGCGCCTCGGTGAGGGGCTGCGCACGTTCAACGACGGCTGGGGCATCGGCGGGATGGCCCGAGGCGCAGTCGTGGTGATCTTCTCCGACGGCTGGGACCGCGGTGATCCGGCGCTGCTGGCGGAGCAGATGACCCGCTTGCGGCGGGTGGCATACAAGATCGTGTGGGTGAACCCACTCAAGGCGAGTCCGGGGTACGCGCCGCTCGCCCAGGGAATGGCGGCCGCGTTGCCGTTCGTTGACGAGTTCGCGGAAGGCCATTCGCTCGCCGCACTGGAAGAGCTCGCGGAGGTGATCTCCAAATGAAAGAGGTCCTCGACGACATCGAGCGGTGGCGTGCGGCGGGACATCGGGTCGCGATCGCCCGGGTCGTCGGCACCGACGGCTCGAGCCCGCGCGATCCGGGCGCGACGATGGTCGTCAGCGACTCGGGAGAGGTCGCGGGTTCGGTGTCGGGAGGATGCGTCGAGGGCGCGGTCGTCACCGAAGCACTGAAGGTGCTCGCCGGCGAGCGCGAGCGCGGCATCATCACCTTCGGTTACTCCGACGACGAGGCGTTTGCCGTCGGGCTCACGTGCGGCGGCACGATCCACCTCTTCGTGGAGCCCCTGGATTGGTGACTCTTTTCGAGGCGCTCCGCGACGCACTGCGCGGGCAGGAGCCGGCGGCGCTGGCAACCGTGGTCGAGGGGCCGAACGTGGGTTCCAAGCTCCTCGTGCGACCCGACGCGCCACCGACCGGGTCGCTCGGCAACGCCGACCTTGACCGGGTGGTCACGCGCGACGCGCTGGGTGAGCTCGAAGCCGGTCTCACGTCTACCCGGCACTATGGCGCGCACGGCGAGGCGCGCGAACGTGACGTCAGCGTGTTCATCGAATCGTTCGCGCTGCCGCCCCGGATGATCATCTTCGGCGCCGTCGACTTCACCGCGGCACTCGCGAAGGTTGCCAAGGTGCTCGGCTACCGGGTCACCGTCTGTGATGCGCGCGCGGTGTTCGCAACGGTGCAGAGGTTTCCCATGGCGGACGAGGTCGTGAACGATTGGCCCGATCGCTATCTCGCCAAGGTCGGCGATGAGCTCGGGCCGCGGGACGCGGTGTGTGTGTTGACACACGACCACAAGTTCGACGTCCCGGCGATTGCGGCGGCCGCGAAAACGCGCGTCGGCTATCTCGGGGCGATGGGATCGCGTCGCACGCACGAGAGCCGGAATGCACGACTCCGTGAGGCGGGTGTCGACGAGGCCGACATCGCTCGGGTGATGTCGCCGATCGGGCTGGACGTGGGTGCCCGTACGCCGGAGGAGACCGCGATCTCGATCTGCGCCGAGATCATCGCGGCGCGCACGGGGCGCCGGGCGCAGTCGCTGCGCGACACTGCGGGCCCCATCCACTGAAGGAGTCGGGCCGTGGATCTTGGAATTGCCGGGAAGCGGGCTGCGGTCGCGGCCGCATCCAGAGGACTCGGGTACGGGGTTGCATCTGCGCTCGCCGCGGAAGGCGTGCAGGTTGCGATTTGCGGCCGCCGTAAGGAGACCATCGAGGACGCGGCGCACCGCATCGGGCATGACACCGTGCCGATCGTCGCGGATGTCTCGAGCGTCGACGGCTCGCACGGGTTCGTGCGCGACGCCCGCGCCGCGCTCGGCGGCATCGACATCCTCGTGCCGAATGCAGGTGGGCCACCGCCCGGCGACTTCGCGCACACCACCGTCGACCAATACCTGGACGCGTTCGAGCTGAACTGCCGGGGGGCGATCGCGATGTGCTACGACGCCGTCCCCGAGATGCGCGCACGGGAGTGGGGAAGGGTTGTCGCGATCACGTCGATCGCAGTACGCCAGCCCATCGCGACGTTGATCCTGTCGAACACCGCTCGCGCCGGTCTCACCGGTTTCCTTCGCACGCTGGCGCGTGAGATCGCGGGTGACGGTGTGACGGTGAACTCGCTCCTGCCGGGCTTGCACGCGACCGAACGTGTGGCCGCGCTCCATTCGGGTGAGGGCAACCCGGCGACCGGGGTGCCCGCCGGCAAGATCGGTGATCCTGACGACTTCGGCCGCGTCGCGGCGTTTCTCTGCTCAGAGCACGCGTGGTACCTGACCGGTACGGCAATTCAGGTCGACGGCGGCGCGTGCGCCGCGTTGCTGTGATCACCAGCGAGACGCGCATCCTGACGACGCATGCCGGGAGCCTGCCGCGACCGCCCGCGCTGGCCGAGCTGCACGGCCGGCGCAGCCGGGGCGAACCCGTGCGCGCCGAGGAGCTGCGGCGGATCGTGGAGCAGTCGACCGGGGCGAGCATCGCGGCCCAGATCGACGCCGGCATCGACGTGGGCAACGACGGTGAACAGGCGCGGGAAAGCTTCTTCACGTACGTCCAGCATCGAATGACGGGGTTCGGAGGCAACAGCCGGCGCGCACTCATGCGCGACCTGACCGACCATCCCGACTTCATCGAGCTCGCGCTGCCGCGGTTTGCCCGCATGAAGGTCAACCTCATGGCGGCACCCGCCGCAGTCTCGGCGGTGACCTACGCCGACACGGCCGAGGTCGAAGCCGAGTGCGCGCTGGTCCGCGGCGCCGGCTTCACACAGACGTTCATGACTGCGGCGTCGCCGGGCATCGTCGTGGCGGCCATGCAGGACGAGCACTACGGCTCACGCGAGGAGTACCTCGGTGCGGTCGCCGACGCCTTGCGTACCGAATACCGGTTCATCGTCGACCACGGCCTGCTGTTGCAAATCGACGCACCCGACCTCGCGATGGAGCGACACACACTGTTCGCCGACCGCCCGCTCGGCGAGTTCCTGGAGTGGGTCGAGTTGGTGGTCGAGCACATCAATCGCGCCCTCACCGGCATCGACCCTTCGGACGTGCGGCTCCACGTCTGCTGGGGCAACTATGAGGGTCCGCACACGCTCGACGTCCCGCTGCAGGAGATCCTGCCGCTCCTGTACCGCGCCAGGGTCGGCGGCCTCGTGATCTCGATGGCGAACGCGCGTCACGCGCACGAGTACACCTGCTTCGAGCGTCAGCCGTTGCCCGAGTCCATGCAGTTGATCGCCGGCGTCATCGACACCACGAGCAATTACGTGGAGCATCCCGAGGTCGTCGCCGACCGGCTCGCTCGCGTCGCGCGCGCCGTCGGCGACCCGCATCGCATCATCGCGGGAACCGACTGTGGCTTCGATACGTCCGCCGGTCTCGGCGACGTCGCGGCGTCGCTGGTATGGGAGAAGCTGCGTGCGATGCGCGAGGGCGCGGACCTTGCGACCGAGCGGCTCTTCTAGGGCACCGTCATCATCCCGCGCCGCCGTCTCTGCCGCACAGCGCGGACGCGTCTACTGCACGGCGTTGACCGCCATCTCCTTGGCCCAGCGATAGTTCGGCTTGCCGGCCGGAGTGCGCTCGACCGTGTCCACGACCACGAGATGCTTGGGTGCCTTGTAGCCCGCGAGCGTGCCATGACAGTGCGTGCTCAGCTGCGCCAGCGTCACGTTCCGGCCCGCGCGCGGTGCAACGACCGCAGCGACCGATTCGCCCCACCGGTCGTCGGGCACACCCACGACGATCGCGTCGAACACATCGGGGTGACTCTTGAGGACCGCCTCGACCTCCTCCGGGAAGACCTTCTCGCCCCCGGAGTTGATGCATTGCGACCCACGGCCGAGCACCGTGATCGCGCCGTCGTCCTCGATGACTGCACGGTCGCCCGGGATCGCCCAGCGCACCCCGTGCATCTCGACGAAGGTTGCCTTGGTCTTCGCCTCGTCCTTGTAGTAACCCACGGGCACGTGCCCGCGGCGCGCCAGCAACCCGACCTCACCCGCGGGTGCGACGTCGCCGTCCTCGGTGAGCACCGTCGTCCACTCGTTCATGCGGAACCTCGGGCCCCTGTCGGTCATCTCGGCGGCGCCGTTCGCACCCGTCTCCGAGGCGCCGAACGCGTCGATGACGCCGATGTTCGGCGCCCGCTCGTTGAGCTCGGCCTTGATGGTGGGGGACAGGATCGCGCCACCCGACACCACTGCGAAGAGGCTCGAGGGAGCACTTCGGTGTGCGAGCGCGTCGACCAGGGGCCGGGCCATCGCATCGCCGACGAGCGAGATCACGTTGACGTTGTCGTGCTCGACGAGGTCCCAGATCTCGTCCGCGTCGAAACGACGGCTCGTGTTCAACACGACAGTGTTGCCGCTGAAGAGCGCGATCGACATCGTCCACTGCGCGTTGCCGTGCATCAACGGTGCGAGCGCGAGGCTCACGCCGGCCGCTTCCGACACGTGGTCGGCGACCTCTTCGGGCGTGGCCACACCCGGACCGCCATAGTTCCCTCCACCCATCGCCGCGAAGAAGATGTCCTCCTGGCGCCACATCACGCCCTTGGGCATCCCGGTGGTACCGCCCGTGTAGAGGATGTAGAGGTCGTCGGGCGAACGAGGGTGGAGCCCCTGCTGTGTGGGCGACGCGGACGCCAGCGCGTGTTCGTAGTCGACGGCGTCGAGCCCTTCGGTCACCGTGCCCGACCCGTCGTCGAGCTGTATGAGGTGCTTCAACTTCGGCAAGCCCGGAAGCACCGACGCGACATGCGGACCGAACTCCGCCTCGTAGATCAGCGCGACGAGGTCGGCGTTGTCGAAGAGGTAGCGCACCTCGTCGACGACGTAGCGATAGTTCACGTTGATCGGCACTGTCCGGGCCTTGAAACACCCGAACATCGCCTCGACCCACTCGGCGCGGTTGTACGAGTAGACGCCGACATGTTGGCCGGGCCGCACGCCGACATCGCGCAGGTAGTGCGCGACGCGGTTCGACCGCTCGTCGAGCTCGGCGAAGTTGAGCGTCCGGTCGCCGGCGATCAACGCCGTCCGCTCCGGCACGGTGGCGGCGACGATTTCGAACACGTCCGCGAGATTGAACTCCATGGCGGGAATCTATCGACCTAGGGTCAACCCATGAGCGTGTGGCTGCAAGAAGCGCGGGCGTATCCGAACGGTGTGGTCGCGACGCCGCACTATCTCGCCTCTGCCGCGGGCGCCGCGATGCTGGGTGACGGCGGCAACGCGGTCGATGCCGCGCTCGCGGCGAATCTGGTGCTGGCGGTCGTCACGCCGTACATGTGCGGTTTCGGCGGTGATCTGCTGACGATCGTCTGGGACGGTCGCGTCAACGCGTATCGCGGGGTCGGCCGGGCGCCCGCCGCGTCGACCGCGGCCGCGGTTCGCGACCAGTCGGGCAGCGACGCGATGCCGGTGTTCGGACCGCATCCGGTCACGGTCCCGGGTGTGATCGACGGTTGGTTCACGATGCTGGCGAAGTGGGGCACGCGCAGCTTCGGCGACGTCGCTGCCCGCGCGCTCGCGTACGCCGAGGACGGCTTCCCGGTGACGAAGCGGGGGGCGTGGTTCTTCGCGCACACCGGGCAGCTCTTCGCGCACTTCGACCTCCACGACTTCGCGACGTATTACGGGGATGTGCAGCCGGGCGCGTGGATCCGTCAGCCCGAGCTCGCGCACACGATCCGCGTGCTCGCCGCCGACGGGCCGGATGTGTATTACCGCGGCCCCATCGGCGCCGCGATCGCGGCGCGCATCCAAGCTGCGGGGGGATTCATGACCGATGCCGACATGGCCGCCCACGAGGGCGCGTGGGTGGAACCACTGCGCGCCCAGGTGCGCGGTACGGAGATTCTGGAGATGCCGCCGCCCACTCAGGGCGTGACCGCGCTCGAGGCCCTGCGCATCGTCGATGGTTTCGATCTCGGCGTCGACGGGCCCGATCGCGAACACCTGCTGATCGAAGCGGTGAAGTGCGCGCTCGCGGACCGCGACAGCTATCTCGGTGATCCCGGCGCGATGCGCGTCGCTCCCGGGACCCTGCTCGCCGACGACTGGATCGCCGATCGGCGGGCGGCCATCGAGCCCGGCAAGGCGCAACAGTTCGAGCCGCGCCCGGCGCCGGACGGCGGCACGATCTACATGTGCACGGCCGACCGCGACGGCATGATGGTCAGCCTCATACAGTCGAACTTCACGGCCGCCGGCTCGGGCCTCCGGGTGGGGGAGTGGGGGCTGAACCTGCACAACCGAGGATCGGCGTTCGTGCTCGACGACTCCCATCCGAACGGCATCGGGCCGGGAAAGATGCCGTTGCACACGCTTATCCCGGCGATGGCACTGCGCGGCGATGTGCCGTGGCTCGTGTTCGGCACCGAAGGCGGTCACGGGCAGGCGCAGACGCACACCCAACTGATGGTGCGGATGCTCGTCGACGGTGACGACCCGCAACGCGCGATCAGCGCGCCGCGCTTCACGATCGATCCGGGAAGCGGGCGCGTCGCCATGGAGGATCATTTCGACCCGGCCTGGATCGACGACCTGCGGCGTCGTGGCCACGACGTCGACGTGGTGCAGGGGTATCGCCACGGTCCGGGCATCGCGCACGCGATCGAGCGTTCGTCGCCCGGCTACCGAGCCGGATCCGATCCCCGCGCCGAGGGCGGCACCACCGGCCACTAGCCCGTACCCTGGAACGAATGATGCGAGCCGGCAAACAGCGCATTTGGACGATCCCGAACGCCATCTCCATCGTGCGATTGCTGTTGGTCCCCGTCTTTCTCTGGATGCTGTGGAAGCCGGAGCCGGCTCGCCGGGGCGCGGCCGTGCTCCTCGCGGGGCTCGGCGCGTCGGACTGGGTGGACGGCTACATCGCGCGCCACTTCGATCAGGGCAGCGAGCTCGGCAAGATCCTCGATCCGACAGCCGACCGTGTGTTGCTCGTCGCGGCCGCGGTGGCGCTCCTCCGCGAGGACCTCGGTACCGCGATCAACGTCATGATCTGGGTCGTTCTCGTGCGGGAGCTCCTGATCGCCATCGCGACCGTCGTGCTCGGCGTCGCCGGCGCGCGTCGCATCGACGTGGTCTGGGCCGGCAAGGCCGGCACGCTCGCGCTGATGTTCGCGCTGCCGATGTTTCTCCTCGCCGACGCGGCGCCCTCGGTCCGGACCGTGTTCGACGTGCTCGGCTGGATGTTTGCGATCGGAGGAATCGGGTTGGGGTATTACGCGGCAGCGCGGTACGTGCCGGCGGCCAGAGCTGCGCTACGTGACGGACGAGCGGCCCGCGTGGGCGCGGAGGTGCGTGTATGAAAGCGGTGATCCTCGCCGGCGGAGAAGGCACCCGGCTCCGACCCCTCACGAGCAATCAACCGAAGCCGATGATGCCGATCGCGAACGCGCCGATGATGGAACACATCGTCCGCCTGCTCGCGCAGCACGGCTTCGACGACATCGTCGTGACGGTCGCGTTCCTGGCGAACCACATTCGCAACTATTTCGGCGACGGCTCCGACTTCGGCGTCCGCATGCGTTACGCCACCGAGGAGTCCCCGCTCGGCACCGCCGGCTCGGTGCGCAACGCCATGGAGGAGCTCGACGAGACCTTCCTCGTGGTTGCGGGCGACGCCCTTACAGACATCGACTTCGGCGACGTCATGAAGGCGCACAAGGCGAGCGAGGCGTTTGCGTCGATCGCGCTCAAGCGAGTCGAGAATCCCGTGGAGTTCGGCATCGTCATCACTCGTGAGGACGGCACGATCGAGCGCTTCTTGGAGAAACCGACGTGGGGCGAGGTGTTCTCCGACACCATCAACACCAACATCTACGTGCTCGAGCCCGGGATCTTCGACTTCATTCCCGAAGCCGAGGTCGTCGACTTCTCGAGCGACGTCTTTCCGGCAGTGTTGGACCGCGGCCTGAAGCTGGTCGGTCACGTCGTCGAGGGCTATTGGGAGGACGTCGGCACGTTGGAGGCGTACCGGCGCGCCCACGACGACATCCTGGACGGCCGGGTACATCTCGAGATCCCTGGCTTCGAGGTGCGCGACGGCGTGTGGCTCGGAGAAGGAGCAGACGTTTCGCCGGATGCGCAGGTCCTCGGCCCCGTGCTCATCGGCGACAACTCCCGCGTCGAAGCGGGCGCAGTGCTCCGGCCCTACACGGTGCTCGGTGCGGACGTCGTCGTGAAGCACGACGCCGACCTGGAACGCAGCGTGGTCCACGACCACGTCTACATGGGCCCCGGCACACGGATACGCGGCGCGGTCATCGGGCGCGCCAGCGATGTGCGCGAGGGCGCGCGCATCGAGGAGAACGTCGTCATCGGCGACGAGTGCTTCGTCGGCGAGCACGCGATCATCAACCCCTCGGTCAAGATCTATCCGTTCAAGATGGTCGAGGCCGGTGCGCTGGTGACGTCCTCGATCGTGTGGGAGAGCAAGGGCGCACGAACGCTGTTCGGCCGCCGCGGTGTGCGCGGGCTCGCCAACGTCGATGTCAACGCCGAGGTCGCCGTTCGGCTCGCGATGGCGTACGGCACCGCGCTGAAGAAGGGCGCAGTGGTGTGCACGAGCCGCGACACCAGCCGTTCCGCACGCGCCCTGAAGCGAGCGCTGATCGCCGGGCTCAATCTCAGCGGTGTCCACGTGATGGACCTCGAGCTCGCGACCATGCCCCTCACGCGCTTCCAGGTGCGGAGCCAGAGGGCCCAGGGCGGCATCAGCGTGCGGCTGGCCTCGGGCGATCCCGACAGCGTCGAGATCCGGTTCATGGGTGAGGACGGCGCCGACATCGACGAGGGCGCGCAGCGAAAGATCGAACGGCTGCTCTACCGCGAGGACTTTCGCCGGGCGTTCGCGGGCGACATCGGCGACATCGTGTTCCCGCCGCGCGCGATCGAGTTCTACACGGCGGCGCTCGAAGCAAGCGTCGACGCCGGACGTCTGCGCGATCGTTCGTTCAAGGTCGTGCTCGACTATTCGTTCGGCGCGACGTCGATGGTGATGCCGAACGTGCTCGCCAAGATCGGCGCGACCGTGCTGGCGGTCAATCCGTACGCCACCACCACCGGCGCGTCCGCCACGGCCGAGGACGTCGAGCAGCGCATCAAGGTGATCGGTGACCTGGTGCGCACGTCGGGCTCCGATCTCGGTTACGTGTTCGATCCCGATGGCGAGACCGCGACCATCATCGACGACCAGGGCGTGCCGCTCTCCGCCGATCAGGCGTTGCTCGTGCTCGTCAAGCTCGTGTGCCGGCACCGTCCGGGGGCCCAGCTCTCGCTGCCCGTCTCGGTGAGCCGCGAGGCCGAACGCCTCGCCGACGAGTGCGGATCGCCGATCGCGTGGACGAAGCTCTCCGCCGCGCACCTCATGGAGGTTGCGGGCACCGCCGGTGTGGAGTTCGCCGCCTCGCAAGAGGGTGGGTTCATCTGGCCCGCGTTCCTCCCGGCCTACGACGCGGCGGGGACCCTCGTCCATCTCCTCGAGCTCCTGGCGGAAGCGGCGCGACCACTGTCGGCACTGGTCGGTGAGGTGCCCGAGACCCACGTCGCCCACGAGACCGTGCCCACGCCGTGGGAGCGCAAGGGCACGGTCATGCGCGGCGTGATGGAACGCGCCAAGGACCTCCCGACCGTGCTCGTCGACGGCGTGAAGATCCTGTATCCCGACGGGTGGGCACTCGTCCTCCCCGATCCGGAGCTTGCGATCACGCACATCTGGGCCGAAGGCACGAGCGATGTCGAAGCTCGTCGCCTCGTCTCCATCCACGCAGGCCACGTCGCCGAGCTGACGCGGTAGGTCTTCCCGTCGTTGCTCCGGGCCTGCTCCGCGCGGCGCCGATGCATACGATCTTCCGCATGAACATCCCTGAGGACCTGCACTACAGCCGCGAGCACGAATGGGTGCGCCTCGTCGGCGACACCGCGCGCATCGGGATCACCGACTTCGCGCAGGACAGCCTGGGCGACGTCGTGTTCGTGCAGCTCCCCGACGTGGGTCTCGACGTCGTCGGCGCCTCGAGCGTGGGCGAGATCGAATCGACGAAGTCGGTCTCCGACATCTATTCGCCGGTGACCGGCGTGGTGCGCAGCGTCAACGACGCGCTCGCCGAGCAGCCCGAGCGCGTGAACCACGACCCTTATGGCGAAGGGTGGATGTTCGAGGTGCAGCTCGCCGAGCTCTCCGAGGTCGACGGACTCCTGGACGCGGCGGCATACCGCCAGCTCGTCGAAGGCTGAGACCCGGCGAACCCTCGACCTTCACGCTTTCGTTGAGGTCGAGGCCCCATTGTGGACATCCGGCGCCCGCCGGTACGATCCGTCCTCGTGCTCTGCGCGCGATGCGGCCACCGGAATCCTGACGACGCCCGTTTCTGCTCGTCGTGCGGCGCCCCGTTGGGCGCGGCCGGCGACGACGACAACGCGACGCTCACGCTGTCGGCCGTCGAGGCCGCGGACTCCGAGGACGAGCTCGAGCACTACCTCGACGGGCTGGCACCCGGTGTCGGACTCCTCGTCGTGCGCCACGGGCCGGAGACCGGTTCGTCGTACCGCTTGGAGCTGCCGTCGACCGCGATCGGGCGCCATCCCGACTCCGACGTCTTCCTCGACGACATCACGGTGTCCCGGCGGCACGTCGTGATCGACCGCAGCGACGACGGGTACACGATGCGTGACGTCGGGTCGTTGAACGGCACGTACGTCAACGGGGAGCGCGTCGACGAGGCGCGGCTGAAGTATGGCGACGAGGTCCAGATCGGTCGCTACCGGCTGAGCTTCGTCGTCGGTGGCGAGCGGGAAGGCTGAACGTGGCCAAACGCGCACACTCGTCGATCGGTGACGTGCTCGACCAGCTGCGCGACGAGTTCCCCGACATCACGATCTCGAAGATCCGTTTTCTCGAGAGCCAGGGCCTCGTCGATCCCGAACGGACACCCTCCGGGTACCGCAAGTTCTATCCGGCCGACGTCGAGCGCCTGCGCTTCATCCTGCGGCAACAGCGCGAGCACTTCCTGCCGCTCAAGGTCATCAAGGAGCGGCTCGAGGAGATCGACAGCGACGGCGGTTTCACCGCGGGCACCGCGGATGCCGCGTCGGCTGACGCCCAGGGACGCTTGCTCGACACCAAGACCGTCGATGCGCTGTTCGAGGAGACCCGGCGCGCCGCGCAGGACGCTGAGGCGCGCTCGGTCGCGGCGGAGGTGCACGACGACGACGGTCCCGGTGACCTCGCCGTGTCCGAGACCGGTGTGAGCCTCACCCGCGTGGAGCTGGCCCGCGCCGCCGGCATGAGCGACGAAGAGCTCGGGCGGCTCGAAGAGTTCGGCCTGCTGGCGCCGAGCAGTACCGCGGGCGACCGCGTGTTGTTCGACGACGACGCGCTTGCAGTCGCTCGAGTGTGCGGCGCGTTCATGCGGCACGGGATCGAGCCCCGCCACCTCCGCATGTATCGCGCGTTCGCCGACCGGGAGGCGAGCCTGTTCGAGCAGGTGCTGCTGCCGTATCGCCGCCAGCGCAATCCCGAGGCGCAGGCTCGCACGACCGAGACGCTCGGCGAGCTCGCGGGGCTCGGGCGCCGGCTGCGCACGGCGCTGTTGCGCCAGGCGGTACGTCGCACGTTCAGCGGGTGAAGGTCCTCCTCGATCCGGCGGCGATCGCACACCACGTACGGCGGCTCGGGCTTGAGATCGCCGAGGATCATCCCGACGGGGTGGTGCTGGTCGGCGTGCTCAAGGGCGCACTGATATTCCTGGCCGACCTCGTGCGCGCCATTCCCGACATCGTCGTCGAGGTCGATTTCATGTCGATCTCGCGCTTCGCGCCGGACAGCGGCCGGGTGCGCATTCTCCATGACCTGGAGCGCGACATCGGCGGACGCGACGTGGTGATCGTCGAGGACATCATCGATACCGGGCTCACGCTTGCATATCTTTCGGCGCAGCTCGGCGCGCGCGGCCCGCACCGGCTGCGGGCGTGCACATTGCTCGACCGGCCCGCGCGCCGGATCGTGCCGCAAGAGGTGCGCTATCGCGGTGTCGAGCTCACCAACGAGTACGTGCTTGGGTACGGCTTACACGTGCATGACCTATATCGCAACGTTCCGTACGTGATCGCCGCTGACCGTGACGTGCTCGTCGCCAGGCCCGACGCGTACGTCGGGGACGTGTATCGCAACGGGACTGGCGCCGAAACCCCGGTGGTAGGGTGAACGCCCTGTGATCCCTCTCTCGCTCATCGGTGTGCGCGTCGAGGTGCCGACGAATCAACCGATTGTGTTGCTGCGGGAGGAAGGCGGCGCGCGGTTCCTGCCGATCTTCATCGGGTCGCCCGAGGCAACCGCCATCGTGTACGCGCTGCAGGGCATGGAGACGCCCCGGCCGATGACGCACGATCTCTTCAAGACCGTGCTCGACGACATGGCGGTGACGCTCGAGAAGGTCGAGATCACCGAGCTCCACGACGGCACGTTCTACGCAGAGATCGAGCTCGACCAGGCCGGGACCAAGTCCCGCATCTCGTCGCGTCCCTCCGACGCCATCGCGCTGGCCGTACGCTACGGCGGCGCGATCCCGATCTTCGCCGACGAGGCCGTGCTGGAAGAAGCCGGTGTCCTCTTCGAAGCCGACGAGGAGGAGCAGGAGGTGGCGCAGTTCCGCGAGTTCCTCGACAACGTGACGCCGGAGGACTTCGCGCAATAGCGCCGGGTCGGCATCGCGTCCGCCTTGGCGTCGCTCTCTTGTTCGCGGTCGCGCTGGCCGGTACCGCGTGGTTCTGGATCGTCGAGCACTGGAGCTTTCTCGACGCGCTCCAGCAAACGGTGACGACCATCACCACGGTCGGACTGGGGGAAGTACGCCCGTTCGACGACACCGCCAAGATCTTCTCGATCTTCTTGTCGGTCGTCGGCGTCTCCGCGGGACTGTTCACACTCGGCGCCGTCTTCGAGGAGCAGGTCGAGGACACGCTGGACCGTTACGGGAGGAGACGGATGGACCGTCGCATCGCGAAATTGTCCCGGCACGTCGTGCTGTGCGGCTACGGGAGGGTCGGCATCCAGATCGCCCGCCTGCTGGCGGCCGGCGACGTCGACATCGTCGCCGTCGACAGCGACGAGCGCCGTGTCGCGGAGGCGGCAACCTCCGGACTGCCCGTTGTGCAGGGAAGCTCGACGGAGGACGACGTGTTGCGCGCGGCCGGCATCGATCGCGCCTCGACGTTGATCGTGAGCCTCGGAGACGACGCCGATGCGATGTCGACGGTGCTCTCCGCTCGTGCGCTCAACCCTGCGTTGCAGATCATCGCCCGGGCCAACGAGACCTCGAGCGAGGCGAAGCTGCAACGGGCGGGCTGCGATCGCGTCGTGAACCCGTTGCACCAGGGCGCGCAGCGCATGGCGGCGTTCGCGCAACAGCCCGACGTCGCGGACTTCCTCGACGTCGTGGTGCACGACGAGGAAGTGGAGTACCGGCTCGAGGAATTGCCCTTGACCGAGGCGTCCCCGCTCGCGGGCCGGACGTTGGGTGAGGCGCACCTGCGGCGCGACTCGGGTGCGCTCGTCCTCGCCGTTCGGCACCGCGACGGCAGCTTCGAGTCGAACCCCCGGCCGGAGGTGGTCCTGGACGCCGGCACGACCCTGATCGCAATCGGGACCGGTCCCCAGCTGCAAGCCCTGTGGCGCCTGTTGAAGGTGGAGACTGAAGAGGCTTGAGTTGTGAAGAAGGTCGAGGTTTACGGTTCGTCCCCGCTGTAGTTACACTCTTGTCATGAGTGAACGTGGCGCGGAGCCCGGATTCCGGGGCCCTCAGGTCTGCAAGATCGTGGGCATCACCTACCGACAACTCGACTACTGGGCGCGTACCGATCTCGTGCGGCCGTCCGTGATGGATGCGAACGGCTCGGGCACGCAACGCCTGTATTCGTTTCGCGATCTGCTCGAGCTGAAGGTCATCAAGCAGATGCTCGACGCGGGAATCTCGTTGCAGTCGGCGCGCAAGGCGGTCGAGTCCTTGCGCGGTTTCCGAAAGGACCTCGCTTCGGCGCGCATCGTGATCCAGGGCGCAAGTGTCGTGCTCGCCGAGAACGACGCGCAGGTGATGGACCTGTTGCGCGGCGGCCAGGGTGTGTTGAGTGTCGTCCTCGACGTCGAGCCGCTGCAGCAGACGATCACCGAAGCGGTGCAGCTCACGTTCGAGGCCAACGCGGCGGCACAGGCGGCGGCGCGGTAGCACGGGTGGGGGAGGGCGACATCAGTCCCGAGCAGCTTCCGCACGAGACCGTCCGCTTCGCGCACAACTCCGAGCGTCAGTTTGCGAAGCTTCTCGACTTCTACGCCATCGCGTGGGAATACGAGCCGCGTACGTTCACGCTCGAGTGGGATCGTGACGGGCGCGCCGCGCAGGCGTTCACGCCCGACTTCTACCTTCCGATGTACGACATCTACATCGAGATCACCACGCTCAATCAACGGCTGGTCACGAAGAAGAACCGCAAGGCGCGCCGCTTGGCCGAGTTGCACCCGGACGTCGCGATTCGGGTGCTGTACCAACGCGACTACCTGCACCTGCTCGTGAAGTACGGGCTCGAACCGCCTTCGCAGCTCGTCGATGCCGGTGCGCCGGGCGACGGCCCGCCGTTGCCGTTCGACCTCGGCCGGCGCGGGGCACGTCCGGCGTCGACGGGTCCCGCGGCCGAGAGCGCATAGTTTCTCGGTCATGCGACTGAGCCCTCTCGATGCGCAGCATCGCGCCCGCGGTGCGCGCATGGTTCCGTTCGGGGGCTGGGAGATGCCGCTCCAGTACACCGGAGTGCTCGAGGAGCATCGCGCGTGCCGCGAGCACGGTGTGGTGTTCGACGTCTCGCATCTCGGGACGATCGAGTGCGGCGGCGCCGACGCCTTCCCGGCGCTCCAGTGGCTCCTCACCAACGACCTCCGCAAGATCACACCGGGCCACGCGCAATACACCCACCTCGTCGATCCCGACGATGCGCACGTCGTCGACGACATCATCGTGTGGTGGGTCGAAGACGCCCGCTTCTTCGTCATGCCGAACGCGTCGAACACGCAGCCGATCATCGATGCCTTCTCCGAGCGCGGCGTGGCGCTGACGGACATCACGGGCACTCGGGCCATCCTCGCAGTGCAGGGACCGGAAGCACGCGCCCTGCTTGCCAAGGTCGAGCCGGAAGCAGCCGAGGTGCCCAGGTTCGCCGTGAAGCGCATCGGCGACCTCATCGTCGCGGGCACGGGGTACACCGGTGAGGACGGCGTGGAGCTGCATGTGCCGGCCGCGGACGCGCCGAAGATGTGGGACGCGCTGTGCGATGCCGGCCTCGTACCCGCGGGACTCGGCGCGCGCGACACGCTTCGGCTGGAAGCCGGGCTTCCGCTGCACGGTCACGAGCTCGGCCCCGGCGTCACGCCGTTGCAGGCGGGCCTCGGGTGGGTCGTCGGCTGGGAAAAGGGTGACTTCCGGGGACGGGCGGCGCTGCAGGCCGAGCGGGAGCGGGGGATCGCACGCCGGATGCGTGGGCTCCAGATCGCGGGCCGCCGACCGGCGCGGGAGGGTGCCCGCGTGCTGCGCGACGGTACCGACGTGGGCGGCGTGACGAGCGGCAACTTCTCGCCGTCGCTCGGGCACGCGATCGCGCTCGCGTTGCTGCATCCCGAGATCGCACCGGGCGACGACGTGCAGGTCGACGTGCGGGGCCAGCGGCTCGACGCGCAGGTCGTCAAGCCGCCCTTCGTCGTCAAGCGGTGAGCGGTGTGGTGACGATCCGCGACGCGCGAGCGGCGGATCTTCCCGAGATCCTTGCGCTGGTTCGGGAGCTGGCCGAGTACGAACGCGAGCCGGAGGCCGTCGTGCTCGAGTCGGACGAGTTTGCCCGCCACCTCTTCGGCGAGCACGCCGTCGCGCGTGCGGTCATCGCCGAGCACGAGGATGCCGTAGCGGGGTTCGCGTTGTACTTCCGGACCTTCTCGACATGGTTGGGCCGCGACGGCATCTGGCTCGAAGATTTGTTCGTTCGCCCGGCGTACCGACGGCTCGGAATCGGCGGCGCGCTGCTCGACGAGATGCGTCGCCGCACGAACGGCCGCGTCGAATGGTCGGTGCTCGACTGGAACACGCCGGCGCACGCCTTCTATCGGATGCGGGGCGCAGCGCCGCTCGAGGAGTGGACGATCTGGCGGTGGCAGTAGCGTCCGACAGGTGACCGATCGCGCCGCAGATTTCGCGCCACTTCCTCCCGAGCGCTACGCCCGCTGGTCGAGCTTCGGAACATGGGAGACGGTGTGGTTCCCGCAGTTCCTCGGAATCGAGGTCGAGGAGCTGCGCACGGATTACGCACGGATGCGCCTCGCGTACCGGCCCGAGTTCCGCCAGCCCGCGGGCGTCATGCACGGCGGCGTGCTCGCGTCGATGGTCGACACGGTCGTCGTCCCGGCGATCGGGAGCGGCTACCACGAGCCGCGCCAGTTGTTCACGATTGACCTCGCGCTGCGCTTCCTCGCGCCGCTCGTCGAGGAGGACGTCATCGCCGAAGGCTGGGTCGTGCAACGCGGCCGCTCGATCGTGTTCTGCGACGCAGAAGTCCGCGGCGCACGATCCGACACCGTCGCGGCCAGCGCCACGCTCGTCTACAAGGTGTCGTCGAGGCCGCTCGTGATGCCATGAGTTTCATGTCGCGCGCGAGGCTTGACATGTGACTAATTGGTCACCTATCCTGCCGGTGTGGACGCAGTATTCAGGGCCCTCGCCGATCCCACGCGGCGGAGCCTGCTCGACGAGCTCTTCCGCCAGGACGGCCAGACGTTGCACGCACTCGAGGAACGCTTGCCGATGACGCGCTTCGGCGTGATGAAGCATCTCAAGCAGCTCGAGGAGGCGGGCCTCGTGGTCACCAAACGGCGGGGCCGCGAGAAGCTCCACTTCCTGAACCCGGTCCCGATCCGCCTGGTCCACGACCGGTGGGTGAGCAAGTACGCCGAGCCCTGGACGGCTGCGCTGAGCGGCCTCAAGCACAGACTGGAGCAACCAATGGAGAAGGTGTTCGAGATCTACATCCGCACGACGCCGGAACGCCTCTGGCAGGCGATCACCGACCCCGAGATCCGCAGCAAGTACAACTTCGGGGCCCGGGTCGAATCGGATTGGACGCCGGGATCGCACTACGAGATGGGCCAGCCCGAGGCCGGCGTGCTGCTCGGCGAGGGCGAGAACCTCGAGGTCGACCCGCCCCGCCGGCTCGTCCAGAGCGCGCAGATGCTCTGGAGCGACGACGTGAAGCGCGAAGGAACCACGAGGATCACGTGGGAGATCGAACCGATCGGCGACTCCTGCCGCTTGACCGTCACCCACGACCAGCTGCGCGAAGGCGCGAACCCCGAGCTCTACGGTGGCTGGCCGATGATTCTTTCCGGCTTGAAGACGTGGCTCGAAACCGGCGAGCTGCTCACCACTCCGGGGTCGCTGATGTACACCTGAGCACGGCGTGCTCCCTGCTCATGCGGGGAGCACGCCGGTCGGAGCGAGCTTGCGGATCTCGTCGGGAACCGGCGGCGGGGGAGCGGGCATGCTGCCGTCCGGCCGGGGCCAGATGATCGGCGTGCATGCGCCGCGGATGGCCGCGCCGACGGCGATGCCGTCCCGGTCGACCGACATGTGGAACAGCTTGGAACCGCGGGTGCAGCCGTCGGCGAACATGATCACCGTGTGCACGGCGCGGTCGATGTCGGTCGTGTTGGGCCTCGCCATGTGCACGGTGAGCCCGGCGTGGAACGCGACCCCGCCGCGGGGCACCTCGACGAAGACGGGCTCGATGCCCGCGACCTCGGGGGCGTCGAGCAGGGCCTGTGCGTCCTCGGCCTGAAAGATGTTCTGGAACCGGTGCAGTCCGGTGCGGTGCGAGCCGGGCAGGTAACCCATCGCGCCGCTCGCGAACGTCGAGCCGTGCATCGGGATCCACGCGGTGATCGTGTTGCTCTGGGCGATCGGCCAATACGGCTGGTCCTGATGCGGATCGGTGCCTCTCCCGCCGGCTCGCTTGAACAACGCCTGATCGTGCCAGAGGCGCACCGCGTGCGCCCCGAGTAATTCTGCGGCGGCTTGCCCGACGCGCGGGTGGAAGGTGAGCATCCGGAGCTCGGGGTGATCCTCCCAGAGGTTCTGGCACTGCTGGAACGACTGCTCGTAGAGGCTCCGTTCGTGCAGTGCTCGCTGATCGCCGTCCGAACGCGCGTGCACCGCGGCGGTGACCAGCGGCGCGAAGTGGTCGAGCTCGTGGGCGGCGAGCAGGCTCTCGACGACGACGAAGCCGTCGCGGTCGAACGCGGCGATCTGGGCGGGGGAGACGAGCGCCGTCACGGCACCTTCTCGAGGAATCGCAACAGGGCGTCGTTGTACTCGTCCGGTCGCTCGAAGTACGGCGAGTGCCCCGCGTCGGGGATCTCGACCAGCGTGGCGTTCGTGAGCCGGGCCGCGTTGTCGGCGACCAGCGGGGCCGGGAAGAGCTGATCCGCGGAGCCCGTGATCATCAGGATCGGGATGCCGAGCGCATCGAGGTCGGCGTGCGCAAGGCGAGTGTTCACGAGTGCGGTCACGACGTCGGCCATCGGTGGCGTGTGGAACGTGTTCAGCTGCTGATACAAGAACGCGCGCGCGGGGTCGCGCGTGACGAACGCCGGATGCAGCGCGGCGTGTGCTCCGAGGTGATCCGACGCCGCCTGCGGTTTCGTCGCGAAGTCGCGGAAGTGCGCCTCGAGCGCGTCGGTCCACAGCGCGCCGACGGTGTTCGACAGTGTGAGGGAACGCACTCGCTGCGGATCGGCCATCGTGAACGCGGTGACCCACCAGCCGCCCATCGACTGGCCGCACAGATGGACGCGGTCGGTGCCGACGGCATCGAGCACCGTCGCGATGTCGGCGACGGCCGCCGCGGTGCCGTGCGTCCCCGTGCGATACGTCGAACGGCCGAACCCGCGGCAGTCCCAGGTGACGACCCGATATCCCGCGTCGGCGAGCACCGGCACCTGCTGGAACCATGCGGCATGCGAACCACCCGCACCATGGGTGAGCACGATGGTCGGGGCGTCTTCCTCGCCCGTCACCTCGAAGTAGATGTCCTCACCGCCGGAATCGACGGTTGCGGTTCTCCATCGATGGGTCATCGGCGAGCCGCCACCGTGTTCGTGAACATGTCCGCTCCCCAGAGCGCCAGCGCGTGCTCGTAGGTGAACGCCCGGAAGTCGTCGGTGGTCACGTGTCCCCGCTCGACGAGCTCCCATGCCTCGGGGAGCACCGTGCGCGCGTCGGGTACGTCCCAGTGGCCGAGGTCCGACGCGAACATCGCGGGCAGGCGGGTGCCGTGGTAGTCGGTCGCGAACGCGAGCGCCCACATCGGGTCGTCGGCCTCACAGCCGAAGAAGCACTGACGCGCGAACGTTGCCCGGATGTCGGCGGGGGAGCGGGCACCGCTCGTCGCGAACTCGTCGAGCGTCGCGGGGTCCTCGTCGGGCTCGCTGAGCATGTGGAGCGCCTCATCCAGCTGGGCTGCCCGGGCCCGGACCTCGTCGACGCCGTAGCGCGCGAGCAGCGCCTCGAGCTGCGCGCGGTCGAGCCGAGCCGGGTCATAACGACGGATTACGCCACTGTGACGTTTTTCGAAGTGCCCGACGAGGTCCGCGCACAGGGACGCGGCCCACGTCACGCCCCCTTCGAGGAACGCGAACCGAAGCGTCGGAAAGCGGTGCATCACGCCGCCGAGGAACAGCGTGCGGCAGAGTGCCTCGCCGGCCGCCGCGAACGATCCGAGATGGTTGGCGACGTAGCTCGTCGGGGAGACGCGGCTGCCCCAGCCCATACCCGTCGAGTGGAAGGTCGGCGTGACGTCGTGGTCGACGAAGCGTTGCCAGAGCGCGTCATAGTCGTACGCGCTGTCGAGGCCGAGCGCGTCGACCCAGCGCGCGCCGCGCGGCACGTTGTCGCCGGGGAGCGGCCGCTGGACGAGGCCGGTGCACATCACCGCGCGCAGCCCGAGATCTTGCACCGCGTGGTCGAGCACGGCGATCGCTTCGTCCGGCGTGTAGGTCGGCACGATGGCGACCGGTTCCAGACGATCGCGATGCGGCGCGTACGCCTGTGCGTAATAGGTGTTGAACGCGCGGGCCGCCGCGACCCGCAGCTCGCCGTCGTCGAGGCCCATCACGGTGAGACCGTACGTGGGATAGCAGATCGCGACATCGATGCCGAGCTCGTCGAGTCGCTCGTACAGCAACGCGGGAAACATCGCGGTGCCGCGGTCGAGTGTCTGCTCGGTCGGCAGGCCCCACCACGGCATACGCGGGGAACCCAGCGCGCGCATCGCGTCGACGTCGAAATTGCGGAGGTGCGCCGCACCGTGCTCGAGCACGTTCCATGCGTCGACGACCGCCGGACCGCCTTCGTCGCACAGCAAGTCTCGGAACCACGGCAGGTACTCGATGCCGTGACCGTCGGCGTCGATGACCGGGTGACCGAGCTCGTCGTGGATCTCGGCGGCGGTCGGCACGACTCGACCCCTCAACCCGCGGGAAGCTCGCTGCGGCCGCCGGTTGCCCACCAGCTCGCGGTCAGGCGCAGCCCCTCGACCGGCGCGCGCGGCTGGATCTCCTCGAACACGCGCTTGTAGCCCGTCCGTCGGATGCGCCACGTGCCGTCATGCTTGGTGTACTCGTCCTCATAGAACGAGCAACCGCGAATCGTGAGCTCGAAATCGGTCATCACCACGACGTCGTCGAGCGCCCATACACCCGTCGCCGTCTCGGAGCCGGCGAGGTCGATCTCGGGATGATGCATCTTGTGGCTCGAATGGAACGTCTCGGCGCCCATCGAGCGGCGCAGGAAGTCGACAATCGCCTCCTGTCCCTCGAACGAGTAGCCGCCGCCGCTGTAGGCCGCCACCGCGTCCGACGTGAAGCACGAGGCGATCTCGTCCCACAGCTTCAGATCGAGGCAACGGGCGTATCGGTACTTCAGCCGCTTGATCAGCTCGATCTCGACGAGGTCCTCGGGGGTCATGCGGGGGAGGCTCCCGCCCGGGACCGGCAATGCGCAAGTTGACATAACCGGCATTATCGGCGGTACGGGGGAGGAGCTTCGGCTTCCGCCGGCCGCCGATAATGCCCACGTCTCTCTCGGGGTCCCGTGTGGCTGTTGGTGCCCCCTGCGGGTCTTCTCACGGGCTGTGCTGCGGATGACTGCCAGGTTGCCACCGTGCCAGGCGCAAATTTCGTCGCACTACGCGGTTGCGGGCGTTGCAGGCGTCCCGATGCACTCGTGCGTGGCTTCGAGCAGGACGTCCAATGCCTCTTGCTCGTCGAAATCCGCCTTGGCGAGGTCACGCTCGACATCCTCGACCACGCACGCGAGCACGAAGAGCCGGTCGCGTATCGTTTCGAGCTCGCCGCGAGTAACGACCAGTTCGTGCTCGCCCAGTCCCAGCTCGGCCGACCGTCGGCGCGCCTCGTAGTCGCGTTGTTTGCACGAGGGCTTGCAGTACAAGCGGGGCCGCCCCGGTCCGCCGCGCACCGAAAACCTGCGACCGCACCACACACAGCGCTGTTTCGTCACAGTGACGATAGTATCGGGCGTGGGCCGGCGATCACCGCGTCCCGTACCGTAGGTACTCATGACTCGGGGACATCCGTTGCAGCCGCAATGGGGTGGCGGTTCGCACGCGGAGCGCTTCGCGCGGATCCGGGCCTATGTCGAGGGAAGGTCGGTGCTCGACATCGGTGCCGGTTCGGGAGTCAACCGTCCGGACTGGATGCACGCGATGATCGCGGGTGTGGCGGCGGAGACCGTCGGCATCGAGCTCGAGGACCAGCTCGCGTCACGTGCTCGAGCGAAAGGGTTCTCGGTCGTCACCGGTGACGCGGAGCACATGGACCTTGGTCGTCACTTCGATGTCATCTTCGCGGGCGAGGTGATCGAGCACCTTTCGTGTCCCGGCGCGTTTCTCGACGCCGCGCGCCGGCATCTGGCGCCGAACGGCATCGTTGTCCTCACGACTCCGAACGCGTTCGCGGTCTCGAACTTCGTGTACCGCATCGGCGGCCGACCTCGCGTCAACGCGGGACATACCTGCTGGTTCGACGAGGTGACACTGCGACAGCTGTTGCATCGCCACGGCTTCGAGGCCACCGAGATGGCGTTCGTTCCGCATCGCACGCGCGGACGCGCTCGTGCCGTCGTTGCCTCGGCGGTGCGGACGATGTTGCCGAGTCACCTCGCGCACAACACGCTGCTCGTCGTCGCCCAGCACCTCGCGTGAGACGTCGTACTTCGAGAACCCGTTTCAGTCCCCGTCGTCGTCGCCGGGGCAATGGCAGTCTCGACCTGGGCGCTTCCCATCGCCCCAGTCGAGGCTGCCGTTCGCGTAAACGTCAGCCAACCGATTTCGGTACGGGCTCTTTGAAGAGTCACGACAAGGGAGGCCGGTGGCAGTTCGACCGGGGGGTAACTGGGAAGCCGGTCGGGACCGCCACCAGCCTGCCCCAGCCATAAACGCCGCGCCGCTCATAGTTCGTACGGCCTATGCCGTATGTCACATTTGCCCAGCCGGCGGAGGCCGAAGTGGGGAGAAGCGTTAGCGGCTGACGGCTCGACCTTCGTAGGTGTAACCGATCGGCTTCGGTTCACGCTTGAAGTAGTAGGTCTCGATCTTCTCGATATCGAAGCCGGCCTTCTCGATGTCCTCGGAAATGTGCCGCGTCAGGTGACAGCCGCCCCCGAGACGTTTGTTCATCGGCTCGAACCGCTGCTGCAGGCGGGCAACCTTCTCGTCGGGCGAGTGGCCGTGCTCTATGAAGTGGAATGAGCCGTCCGGCTTCAAGACCCGGCGAATTTCGGCGAGTGCCGCGTCCAGGTTGGGGATGGTGCAGAGCGTCCAGGTCGAGAGCACCGCGTCGAACTCGCCCGATGGCAGGTCGAGGCGTTCGCCGGTCAGGCCACCGAACTCGAAAGGCACAGTGGCGTTCGCGAGGCGCGGTTCGGCGATGCGCATGCACACTCTCGAGGGTTCGATCGCGACCAGCCTCGTCACGGATGAAGGGTAGAAGGGGGCGTTGAGCCCGGTTCCGAGGCCGATCTCGACAACCGCGCCCTCGAGTCCTTCGCACACACGCTGACGCGCCTCGTCGAGCCGCTTGGCTCCCATCACCTTGTCTTGGAATCGCGGGAGGATCTGTTCCTTGTAGAAGCCCATGCGTTCGATCTTGATCCCGCCACGACGGCAACGCCATAGGGAACTCTCGTGACGTAGCTCACGTCCCCCCTAGGGCAGCGCCCCTGGGGGCGCGTGGCGCGACGCTGTAACTTCGCACGCGTGCGTAGCCGACTGGCCGAGCGTCCCCGCCTGACGATCGGAGCCGTCGTCGCGTTCGCATTGCTCGCGGCGTCGTGCACGTCGGTCGTCTGCGCCAGTGTGGCGAACGACGGGATCCAGGGCAACGGCGTGAGCTGGTTCCCATCGCTGAGCCACGACGGCCGCTATGTCGCCTTCGAGTCGTCGGCATCGAACCTCGTTCCGGGCGACACGAACAACGTGTCCGACATTTTCGTCCGCGACCTCGTCGCCAAGACCATCGTGCGCGTGAGCGTCAACTCGAACGGCGTGCAGGCGAATCGCAATTCGTCGGTGCCGCGGATCGACGACAGCGGCCAGTTCGTCGCCTTCATTTCCGACTCAGCGAACTTGGGCGGGACGTTCGCGCTTTGG
Organism: Acidimicrobiia bacterium; assembly: GCA_038209365.1. Lineage (GTDB taxonomy): Bacteria > Actinomycetota > Acidimicrobiia > IMCC26256 > PALSA-610 > DASQHW01. Next base: position 111,894 of record JBBQXS010000001.1, read on the forward strand.
GCCTACGTCCACAACACGAAAACGGGTGCGACAGAGCCCATCTTGCCGACGGACAACTTCGATCTCGACCTTTCCGGATCGAGTCGGTACGTCGCCGTTGTGGTCTCGGGCAACCTGGATGTGTACGACCGCTTCGCGCACACGACCGACACCATCGCCGGTCCCGCTTCGAAGCCGAGCATCTCCGACAACGGCCAGTACGTGGCGTTCATGCGCCCGCGCCCGTCGGGCAGCGGCGACGCGACCGACATCGTTGTGCGCGATCGTGTCACGGGAACGACCACGCAAGTACCGTTCCCCACCCCGTCCACCGACTACCCGTCCTACATCTCGGGAGCCGACCCGCAGATCGCGGGCAACGGTCGCTACGTCGCGTACACCGAGCGCGAACTCGTGAATGTCGAACTCCCCGACACGTTCGACTACCGGAACCGCATCTACGTGTACGACCGGCAAGCCGGCACCCTCGAGCGCGCTGACGTGCGCTCGGACGGCACGCCCGGGCAGGACGGGGCCGTCGAAGTCCATGCGATCTCCGACGACGGCCGCGACGTGATGCTCAGGTCGGGCGGGCTCGTCCCCGACGACCGAAACTTCCAGGATGACGAGTACGTGCGGGACCGCGTCGCGGGCAAGACATATCTCGTCGACCGCAATGCGAACGAAGAGATCGCGAACGACTACTCGAGCTACGGGAGCGACATCTCGGGTGATGGAACCCGAGTCGCGTTCTCCTCACAGGCAACGAACCTCGTGAATGGCGACACCAACGGCAAGATCGACGTATTCGTGCGCGCGTTCCCAGGCGCGCCGCCGCCACCACCACCGAGCAGCGCATAACGCGTTCTGGAGCGCGACTCAGCGCCGCATCAGGCCGCGGCCTGTCACCAACGGCAGATCGAGGGCTGAGAGAAGCCCGGGAGGAGCACTGCAGACATACGGGATCGCGTTCACGATGCGGCCCGCGGTCCCGATGACGCCCGGGTCGCCTTCGCCGCCGCCGACGGTCATCTGCACGTCGCATTGATAGCTGGGCGTTCCCGTCACGATCACGCGGTAGCCACCTGCGCCGACAGGTTGGGGCCAGTCGGGGCACAACGCGTCGTCGAGCCGGGTCACGTGCTCGACGACGATGCGCGTCTCTCCCCCGACGATGCCCTGCACTTCGAACCGCAGGGCCGCCGTCATGCCCTCCTCGATCACACCGAAACCCAGGTCGATCTTCTCCGGCGCGGGCCGCCGCTCGTGTACCTCGCGCAGCTCCTCGACTTCTACACCGAGTCCGGCGGCGAGCATCTTGACCACGCCACCCCAGGCGAACGACAGGATGCCGGGGATCAACAACAACGGCGTCGCGTCCAGGGGCTTGCCGAATCCCATCGTGTCGAACAGCACGGTCGGCTGCTCGTAGTGCCGGTAGTTGACGATCTCCATCACCCGCAGGTGCTCGACCCTCTCGCACGTGCCGGTGAGCAACAGCGGAAGGATGTCGTTCGCCCATCCCGGATCGATGCCCGACGTGAACCAGGACACGCCGGCGTCCCGGCAGGCATCCTCCAACGGCGCGCGCATCTCTGCGTCGACGTGCGATGGCCACACCATTGGCACGACTGAGCTCGACACGATGTTCTTACCCGACCGCGCGATGCGCGCCATGTCGGCAATCGCCTCGGTCGGCCGGATGTCGGCGGTCGCGGTGTAGCTCACGCAGTCGGCGTCGAGGGCGAGGAGTGCCTCGGCATCATTGGTCGCGCGCACTCCGACCGCTTCCAAGCCGCACAACTCCCCCGCGTCCCGGCCGGCCTTGTCGGCGGAATGCACCCACAGCCCCGCAAGCTCGAGCTCGGGATGCGCAATGATGCAGCGCAGCGCGGCTCGTCCGACGTTGCCCGTGCTCCACTGGATCACCCGGTAGGTCATGCTCGGGAACCTACCGCGGGATCACGCTCGGCCGGCTGCCTCCGCGGCCGCAATCGTCTCGTCGAGGCGGCGCTCGATGATGTCGAGGCCACGGTCCCAGAAGCCGGGATCGGCGAGGTCGACATCGACGAGCTTGCCCAGCTCCTGCGGCGACATTGATCCGCCCGCGCGCAGGAGATCCAGGTACTGAGGAACGAAATCGGCGCCGCGCGCTTCGTATTGCGCGTAGACGGAGAGCGCGAGCAGCTGCCCGTAGGCGTATGCGTACACGTAGCCGGGCGTGCCGATGAAGTGCGGAATGTACGACCACCACGTGCGATAGCCCTCGGTGAGCTCGACGGATTCGCCGAGCATGTCGTACTGCGACTTCGCCCACAGCTCGCCGATGTGCTCGATCGACAGCTCGCCTTCGTCGCGCCGGGCGTTGTGGATTGCGTGCTCGAAACGATTCATCGCAATCTGCCGGAAGACCGTGGCGATCTGGTCCTCGAGGTTCGACGCGAGCAGTGCGAGCCGTTCCTGCGGATCGGTCACCTCGCCGAGCAGGCGGCCGAACGTCACGGTCTCACCGAACACCGATGCGGTCTCGGCGAGCGTCAGCGGCGTCGACTGGTGGTACACGCCCTGTGCACGAGCCAGATATGCGTGCAAGCCGTGGCCGAGCTCGTGCGCGAGGGTCAAGACGTCGCGTCGGCGTGACGTCCAGTTCAACAACACGTACGGGTGGTGCGACGGCACGGTGTACGCGCAGAACGCTCCGGGACGTTTGCCGGGGCGTGCGGCCGCGTCGATCCACGCGCCGTCGAAGAATCTTCGGGCGTCGTCGGCGAGCTCGCCCGAGAACGACGAGTATGCGTCGAGCACGAGCTCCTTCCCTTCGCGCCAGCCGACCTCCGCGTCCGTATCGGCGACCGACGCCAGCCGGTCGTAGTCGGCGAGTCGGTCGATTCCCAGAAGGCGCGCCTTCAGCGCGTACCAGCGCTGGGGGATGGCGTACCGGGACTGCACGGCGTCCACGAGCGCCTGCACCGACTCGTCGCTCGCCTCGTTCGACAAGTTGCGGCTCGAGATCCAGCTGCCGTAGTGGCGCAACCGATCGTCGGTCGCCTTGTCGGACAGCAGCGTGTTGAGTACGAACCCGCGCGTGCGCAGGCCCGGTTCGAGCCCCGCCGTCACGGCCTGGGCGGCGGTGCGCCGGAGATCACGATCCGGCGCGTGCAGCTGCGCGAGCGCGGCCTCGAGTGTCCCGGCGGCGCCGTCGAGCTCGACCTCGATCGACGACACCTGCTCCTCGAAGAGCCGTTCCCAGGCGCTGCGGCCGGTGACCGATTTCTCGGTGAGGATGACTTCCTCGGGCTCGGTCAACAGGTGGGGCCGGTACCGGCGCGCGGACTGCAGGTGATGGCGGGCAAACGCGAGCCGTTCGTCGGTCAGGAGTGCTTCGACGCGCTCGTCGGGCAGCTCCGCCCACTCGAGCTCGAAGAACAACAGCTTCGTGCTGATCTGGGTGGCGCGCTCTTCGACACGCTGCATGCGTGCACCGCGCACCGGGTCGGTCGTGTCGGTTGCGAAGTCGAGACCGACATAGCTGCCCGCGCGACCGATGAGCTCCTGCACCTCGGCGAGCCCGCGCATGAAGTCCGCCAATTCGGTCGCGTCGAACCGGGCGACGCGTCCGTGCGAAGCGGCGAGCTGGTCAGTGCGCGTGTCGGCTTGGTCGAGGAGCGCGGACAACCCGTCGTCGCCGGGCGCCGGCAGGAGGGGCGCAAGGTCCCAGACGACGTCGTCGGCGGTCAGGTCGGTCGGAGGCATCCGGGGAGGATACCCAGCGATCGGGGGACGAGCTCACAAGCGTTTGTGCATCGTGAGTGACCGCGCCGTGAAGCCCGTGCGTTCGAAGAAGTTCTTCGTGTCCCGGTGTCCGGGGAGCGCGCCGGCGTCGATGCCGATACAGCCTTCCCGGGTGCAGAACGCAACGAGCTGTTCGGCGATCGCTTCGCCGACACCGACGCCGCGGGCTTCGGCATCGACGAACAGCTCGGTGATCACCCCGAGTCGCGTGCCGTCGCGCAGCGTCTCGATCTCCACGGCCGCGTAGCCGATGACGGCGTCGTCGATGGTGCCGACGACCACACAGGCGTCTTGGCGTGACAACAAGCCGCGAAACGCCTCGTCGAACGGCTCGGCGCGCGCATCACGGAGCTCCCAGAGCGCGCCGCCCCGCATTCCACGCAGCTCCGCACGTAGGGCGCGGGCGAGGTCGACCATGGCGGGGATGTCCTCGGCGGTCGCTGCGCGCGCTGCTTCCACCGCGCTCCCCTATCCGTGCGCTCAGCCGGCCAGCTGCTCGATCTTGCCGAGAATGGTTCGCCGCTGCCGGTGCGCGGTCTCGTACGCATGCACCGCGTCGAGCTCGTCGCGCCCGAGCCCGGCGAGGCGCTCCACGACCTGGGACGCCGAGAGCGCGTCGTAGCCCGGGATCGGGAGCTCGTCGCTTCCCGGCGCATCCGTGTCGGGTGCGACGGAGAGATGGCTGACCGCGGGCGGGCGCGGCGTCGCCACCGCCGTGGGACGCGCCGGAGGCGGGGCGGCCGGACGCCGGCCGAGCATGCCTTCGACGCGCTCCCGCAGCTTCGGGAGCCCGAAGGCGAGCGCAACCTGGCCGAGGCTGCGCGCACTCGTGACGTGCCGCTGCACGTCGGCCTGACGGCGATCGAGCTCGGCGCGGCCGCGGGCCACGACGGTCTCGACGATCGGCGGCCCTACCTCCCGGAGGTACAGGCCGGCGCCGATCGGCGCATACACGAGCAGCTCAACCGCCCGCTCGATGCGATCTCGATTCTCAGTCATGCGACCTCGTGGGACTCATGCGACGTCAGACGTGTTCGCGCGGCGCGGGCACGCCGTCCCCGTAACCCTCGATCCGGGAAGCGATCGGCACGACGCCGTCGCGCTGGGATTCTACGGAAGGCCGCCGCCGCCGAGCCACGGCGGCGAGGCACCCGAGCACCACGGCCGCGATGCTGGCCTCGAGCGCCCATTCGCCGTACCGCACGTACATCGTCTCCCCCGTCGTGGCGCCAACGGTCCTCTGGACGACTGTGCGGTCGAACAACTGGGTCTCGTCGTGCACCGCGCCGTCGGCGTCTATGACGGCCGTGATGCCCGAGATGGCTGCTTGGATGACCGGCCGGCCCGTCTCGGCCGCCCGGATCTGGCCGAACGCGAGGTGCTGCGCGGAGTTTGCGGACCGCCGGTAGGAGCGGTTGTTCGTCGACACGACGATCACGGCCGCTCCGTCGCGCACACGGGAGCGAACCTCGGGGCCGAACGCCGATTCGAAACAGATGACGGTGGCGACGCGCGTGCCTGCAACCTCGAAGAGGCCCGTGGTCCTGCCCCGCACGAAGTCGCGCGGCACGTGCTGGAGCGCCGGGATCCACCCTTCGAGCTCGCCGCGGAACGGCACGTACTCGCCGAACGGCACCAGGTGATGCTTCGAGTACGTCCCCACGATCTCACCGTCCGGACCGAAGAGCACGTCGAGGTTCTCCGCTCTCCGACCTTCGGGATCGGCATCGACGGTCGCGTTGGCGAGCACCCATGCGTGGTGTTCTCGTGCGATGCGCACGAGATTGTCGTGCACGAAGGGGTCGGTGCGGGGATCACGATCCATGCTCGATTCCGGGAACACGATCAGGTCGACAGGGTCGGTGACCCGCGTTGCGAGGTCGAAATGACTCTTCGGCAGGTAGCGCTCGTCGAGCTCGGCATCGGTGAGCTCGCGGTTCTTGTCGTTCCCTTGGATCAGTGCCACACGCAAGAAGCTGTCGACCCGTGGCTGCGCGCGAGTCACCGTGGAGGCGACGACGGCGGTCGCGACCAAGGCGAGACCGACGTACGCCTTTGCATACCGCCGCGCGCTTCGGCCCGCGCCGAGGAGGTCGGCGATGAGCGCGTTGAGCGCGACCGCGAGGAACGTGATCAGCGTCAGGCCGCCGACACCGGCAACCGCACGCGCGGGCGCGATGTCGTGGAACGCGTAGCCGAGCTCACTCCATGAGAAGCCGCCGAACGGGAAGCGGGAGACGCACGCGTCCGCGACGACCCACATGGCAGCGGTGAGGAACGGGTTCGTGATCCCGCGGGACCGGAGCCAACCGATGACCGCGCCCGCACCGGCCCAATAACCGGCGCAGATCGCGACGAACGGCACGATCGCGATCGTCCCGAAGTACCAGATCCACGAACAGAGGATCGCGTAGTAGACGACTCCTGCGACGAACGCGTAGCCGGCGGAAGCGCGAGCTCCGCGGTCACGCCAGACGAAGAACAATGGGACGAGCGCGAGACATGCGAGCGGCCCGACATCGAACGGCGGACGGCTCAGGGCGCACAATGCTCCGGACGCGGCGGCCGCTCCGACGCGAACGAGCGTCGGGCGCCGTGGCGCCCTCACACGCAGTCGCGGCAGATCATTCTCTTCTCGTCGGCGAGCTGGTGCCGCGGAAGCACGAGGAAGCAGCTCTTGCACAAGAACTCGTTCTCGCGGCGCGGCACGATCTTCGTGCCGGCCTCACCGCGTTCGTCGGGCTCGTCGTCTTCTTCGTCGTCGTCCTCGAGCCCGGCCGCGGCGGTGCGCTCGCGCAGCACGACGTCCAGGGCCTCCTCGACATCGTCGGGGTGTAGTTCCTCGTCGAGGTCGACGATGTCGTCCTCTTCCTCTTCGACGACCGCGACCGGGGTTTCGGCGCCCTCCTCGACGACGACAACGGGCGTCACGACGTCGGCGTCGAGGTCGTCCTCGATCACATCGTCGATCAGCTCGTCGTCATCGTCGTCGTCCTCGCCGAAGTCCTCCTCGTCGAGCACGTCCTCGTCGAGGTCGTCTTCGTCGAGCTCCGGCTCGTCCTCGAACTCGTCGTCGCTCATCGTGCGCCTTCGTCAGGGGGAACTGTGGCGGGCGTGAAACCACCGCGCAGCGCGGTTTCTTCCCGCGCCCACCCCCCATGGGGGCGCGGAGTATAACGCCGCGTTCGCGCCCGCCAAGCGCGCTGGCGGAGCGACGCGCGGAGCGCACGGAGCTGGGCTGGACGGACGGGTCCGGGAGAGCGTTGGGGCCGCTGGGTGGCCCGGCCCGCTCGCGGCGGGCGGGTTATCGCAGCGTTCTCTAACGATGACTCCCGGACAGCCGCCCAACCCCCTCAGTTTCGCCCCGCCCCCCTTGACGGCTGCCGGCGAATCGCCGCGCCGACCGGCTGGTGTCGTTCGGCGTGCGTGGCCGGGGGCGACGAGTAGTCAGCCTCAATGCCGCGGCAATGTCAAGCGAAAGCGGAGCGCGCTGACCAGGAGTGACGCGCGTCGGCGCAGGTCAACGATTCACCGAAATTTCGACGCGTTCTCGAGCTTCCTCGCTCAGCGCTGTGTCAACTTCGCAGTGCGCGGCGCGCCTCGGCGGCGCGCTCCGCGTCGAGACGTTCCAGCTCGTACGCTCGGTGGTCGACGTAGTGCATCGCCGCCGAGATCGCGCGGTGCCCGGCTCGCTCTGCAATCAACCGATGCATCTGCTGCGCGATGCGGCGATAGCTCGGATGTCCTTGCGGGGAACTCCGCAACTCGCAAAGATGCATCGCCTCTCGTGCGTTCATCTGCATGACGTACCGCATCTTGTAGCCGAGCGCGACTGCGTACGGAGCTTGTGCCGGGAAGGGGTCGACGAGCACGTCGTACAGATCGCGTGACCGCTCCATGCCTTCCTCGTAGCGCGTCGCGAGTCCTGCGTCGCGTACCGCCTCAGGCACGTCGAAGCCGTGCTCCGGTGTGAGACGCTGCCATTCGATGGTCAGCATGCGGTGACGTTGCAGGTCGCGGAACGCGCCGTAGTCGCCCATCACGTCGAAGCGGTAGTCCGTTCGCTCGAATGCCCGGCCAGGCTTGTGACGCCGGTTCGTCCGCTCCCCGACGTACGCCTGCATCAACGCGACGCGATCGTCCGCCGGCAACCGCCGCACCCGTTCGAGCAACTGCGACTCCGAAAGATGCGAGTGCGGATAGCAGATTGCCGCGAGCACCTTGTCCTCACCGTCGGGATCCCAGTCGAGCAACGAGACCTCGTCGACCGGCACGGGAGTGTCGGCACCGAAGATGCGCTGGACGAGATGCTCGGTGTCCTCACGCGTCTCGGCGAGGTAGGCCGACCACGCACCGCCGCGATCGCTGCGATCGACACGCACGAGGAACGACGGAATCACCTTGCGGAGCTCGTCGAGCATCAGCTGGGCGTACATCTGGGCTTCGGGGAGCGGATGGGCGCGCATGCGCAGCAGCAGCGCCTCGTAGGCCTGTCCCGTGCCGTAGATGCCGACGTTCGACAGTGTCCCGGCGGGCAGGAGGCCGCGCACGGTGTCGCACGCCTTGGCCTTGATGGTCTGTTTGTACACGAAGTCGGAGTCGGCCGGTTGCTTCGGGTGCTGTTCGCGCGCCCACTCCATCATCGCCGGCAACATCGCGCTGTAAGTGTCGAACGCGGCATCCATGTCGGCGATGTAGCGGGCCGCGAAGCGCGATTGGCAGATTTCCGACGGGCGCAGATATCGGTAGCGGCCGAGGAGACGCGAGTCGTACGGGATGTAGCGCGTGGATTGCTCCAAGTAGGCCATCAGCCGGCCCCACTCGAGGATCTTGGTCAGGAGGTTCGACGCCTGCTCACACGCGAGGTGCACGCCGCCCAGCTGGGCGACCGAGTCGTCCCCGTACTCCATGAAGACGCGTGCATACAGCTCCTCGGCGCGTCTGAGACCGATGGTCGCGTCGACGGTCAGGTCACCGGTGAGGTCGAGATCGCCGACGAACTCGTCGAGGAAGAGACGGCGCAGGCTCTTGTCGGATCGCGAGTAGCGCGCAAACAGCGCGCCCTTCACGACTTCGGGAAGGTTCGTGAGCGCGAAGACCGGTCCGTCGAGGTTCGTGAAGTACGGCCGGAGGGTTGCTGCCTCGGGTTCGGTGAACGTCTCCGGCGCATACAGCATGGGACTGGCGATGGTACCTGTGAGCCTGTGACGCTGCGCGCATCACGCGGGCCCCTGACCTGGTCAAACGAGCAGCCGGTAGGCCCCCGCAACGACCTCGATCGTGACCCGGTCGGTCCGGTCTCGGCGGCGGCCGTCCAGCTCGAGACGGCGTCGCGACCCTTTTCGCACCCATCGCACGTCGATCTTCCGCCCGGTCCGCTGGGCGATCCGCGGATGCGGCACGTGGGTGCCGGCGGCAAGACGCGCCCGCATCCCGGCTCGCTCCGGCGGCGCGAGCGCGTACACCTGTACCTCGACGCGGCCGTCTCCCGGGTGGCCGCGCGGGACGAGATCGAGGCCGTGGTGGAACTCGCCGTTGGCGACGACGACGGTTGTGGCGCGGCCGGTGAACCACTCCACGCCGTCCACCGTCACGGTCACCGATCTTCGTCGGGACAATCGGCGGAGGCGGTCGGGCACGACGCCGAGCACGACCATGTTGCATGCGAGCCCGTGGTCGTCGACGCGGAGCGCGTCGAGTCGCACTTCGACGCCCGCAGTGCCGGCGGTCTGCCCCCCCACCGCCCGCGCGAGGTCGGAGCCACCCGTCGGGCAAAACCGGATCAGCGCACCGGGCCGGCGAGCCGCCGCGCGCGCGAGCTCGGCGTCGTCGCCCCATACCTCGAGGTCGGGCCCGGCCGTCGTCGGCGTGCCCCACTCGTCGCCCGGCTTGATCATGCCGCCATCACCCCGTGGGCGTATTCACGGTGCTCGAGGCCGCGACAACCCCGCGCAGGCACGCGTCGGCGGCGGCGTGTGCCGTGGCGGCGGTGCGGGGGTCGGGCGCGACGTCGGCGATCTGCCGCAGCAGGTCGATGGTCTGTTTCACGTTGCGCACGAAGTCGCCGCCGGTCATCTCCTCGTCGTCCAGCACCTCGGCGAGGTCGTGCCCACCCACCCATTCGTGGATCGCGGTCGCGAAGCCGGGATCGGGACGGCGGGTCTCGGGCAGGCGGGCCTCGCGCTCGGCGACGTGCAGGTCGCGCCAGATGCCGTCGAGGGCGCGGGAGCGCCGGGAGACCTGCGCATTGGGCCAGCGCGGTGGCGGTGCAGGGTCGTTGGACTCCGGTCCCCTGCGTTGGAACGTGAAGCACGAGACGAGCGCGGCAAGCGTCGCTTCTTCGACGTCGTCGAGGTGGCCTTCGCGCAGCGCCTCGGCGAGGACGAGGTCGCCCTCGGTGTTGAGGCGCGCGAGCAGCCGGCCGGCATCGGTGAGCGTCCAGCCCTCGACGTATCCCCAGCCTTCGAGCACCGACAGCACGCGGTCGAACTGCCGGGCGAGGCTTTCGCTGCGGCTCCCGACCCGCCGTTCCAACCGGGCGACCTCGCGGGAGATGCGATCTGCCTGCCACGCGGCGCGCAGGGCGGCGTCGGACCCGGGCGCGCCGTGGAGCGGGTGCGCATCGATCTCGGCCTGGAGCTCCGACACGGCGCGGTCGGTGTCGACCGGCAGCTCCGAGGCGTGGACCTGCAGCCGCCGCAACGTGTCCACGGCTGCGCGCTGGAAGGCCTGGCTGCGGGGCGCGAACGGCGTAGGCAGGTCGATGGTCGCGACCTTGCGCACCGGGCCCCGGAAATCGTGCGGGGAGAGGCGGACGAGCGACTTGCCCTGCGTCAGGGCGAGCACCCGCTGTCCTCCCCGGCCCTGCTCCTGTTTCAGGACGACCGCCTTCCCGCCCCGCCGCGGCGCGATGACGACGTCGCCGGGCCGCAGCGCGTCGAAGCGGTTGCCGTCGCGACCGTGGGCCGTGCGTCGGGCGGCGTCGAGCTCGGCCAGGAGACGCCGGTATTCGGTGATGTCGCCGTCCGGGTGGGTCGCGGAATCCTGTGCGCGCGCGAGCTGCTCACGACGGCGTTCGAGCTCACGCTCGACGGCGACGACGTCGCGGTCCGCCTGGTATTGCGCGAACGAGAGGTTCAACAAGTGCCTCGCCTCGTCGGGCGGATACCGCTGCACGAGGTTGGCAGTCATGTTGTAGGTCGGGTGGAACGACGACGTCAGCGCGTACGTCCGCCGGGATGCGAGACCTGCGACCTGTTCGAACGGCACGAACGGATCCCACAGCACGACGACGTAGCCGAGGTCGTCGATGCCGCGGCGACCGGCCCGTCCCGCGAGCTGGGTGTACTCGCCGGGCGTGAGGAACTGGTGGTGCTCGCCGGTGAACTTCGAGAGGCGCTCGATGACCACCGAGCGGGCGGGCATGTTGATGCCGAGCGACAAGGTCTCGGTCGCGAACACGACCTTCAGGAGGCCGGCCGCGAACGCTTCCTCGACGGCTTCCTTCATCGGCGGGACCATGCCGGCGTGGTGCGCGGCGACGCCGGCCTCCATGCCCGCGATCCAGGTGTCGTAGCCGAGCACGTCGAGGTCGTCGTCGGTGAGGGCCTCGACGTGCTTCTCGGCGATGTGCCGCAACGAGCGGCGTTCGGCGGATTCGGTGAGCCGGATGCCCGCCGCGAGGCACTGCTCGACCGCCTGATCGCAGCCGGCACGTGAGAACACGAAAGCAATCGCGGGGAGCATCTGCTCCTCCGCGAGGCGTTCGACGACCTCGGTGCGCCAGGGGGTGTAGAGCCGCCGGCGCCGCTGTCCGCGAGCCCGGGGAGCGTTGCGCGCGTCGAGGCGGGCGGCGACCGGGTTCGGATGCGGCTCGCCGTCGACGTCGACGAACGTCGGCAGCAGGTGGAGCTGCTCGGCGCCCCGGTCCCCGACCATGTACAGATGCCTGAGCTCGACCGGCCGCCGTTCCTCGATGACCGTTTCCGTCGCGCCTCGTACGGTCTGCATCCAGGCCGCGACCTCCTCGGCGTTGGACACCGTTGCCGAGAGTGCCACCAGATCGATATCGGTCGGCAGGTGGACGATGACCTCCTCCCACACGGCCCCCCGGGACGGATCCTGGAGGTAGTGCACCTCGTCGAGCACGACGTATCGGAGGCCCTCGAGCGCCGGAGAGCGGGCGTAGATCATGTTGCGGAGCACTTCGGTCGTCATCACGACGACGGGCGCGTCCCCGTTGATCGCGTTGTCGCCGGTGAGCAGCCCGACGCGGTCGGCACCGTACGCGCGCACGAAGTCGCCGTACTTCTGGTTCGACAGGGCTTTCAGGGGCGTCGTGTAGAACGTCTTGACTCCCGCCGCGAGCGCTCGGGCGATCGCGTACTCGGCGACGAGCGTCTTGCCCGATCCGGTCGGAGCGGCGACGAGGACCGAACGTCCGCGATCCAGCGCGTCCAGCGCCCGGACCTGGAACTCGTCGAGGGGGAACGGCCGGGCCGCCGCGAAGGCGGCGCGGATGTCCGCGGTCGTCACATGATCACTTGCCCGTCGTTGTCGCAGTCACCGCAGGCGTCGCGGTCGTCGCCGGCGTCGAAGCCTTCGCCGTTGTACCCGGGGTGCTCGGCTTCGACGCGGCGCTCGTCGGTGTGCGGACGGGCGGCACCGGATTCTCTACCTGCTTGATCTGCTTGGGCCAGTGCCGGATCAGGCCGCCGGGCCACAGCACGGCCGCGGCGATGGCCGCGCCGGCGACGACGGCCGCCGTGACGCCCACCGCGATCCGAGACCGCACCCGCCGGGGACGCCGACGCCCGTTCAGCACCCACCAGATGCCGATCGCGAGCGCCGCCGCGGTCAGCACGCCGAACAACGTGACCCGGGACTGGCGCGAGAGCAGGCCCCCGCCGCCCGGTACGCCGGGGGCGCCGGGCCGCATGAGCCAGATCACCAGCACGGTGCCGGCGACGATGGCGACGGCTGCGGCGACCGCGATGATCACCTCGGCGCGAGGGCGCACCCGTACCGTGGGTTTGCGAGTCCGGGAGGGGCTCATCGAGGCATCACCGTTTCATCAGCCGCCCAATGAGGATGGCGACCTCATAGAAGAGATACATCGGGATCGCCATGAACAATAGGGAGAACGGGTCTTGGCTGGGGGTGATCACCGCCGCGAAGATCGTGATCCCGACGATCACCCACCGGCGGGCTTGCCGCAGCTGGCGCGTGTTGACCACCCGCACGAGCAATAACCCCACGATGAGCAACGGGAACTCGAAGGACACGCCGAAGGCGATGACCATCAGCGTCACGAGCGTCAGGTACTTGTCGGCGACGATGAACGGCTGCAACGAGTTCCCGCCCACGCCGAGCAGGAAGTCGAGCGCCTTGACGACGGTGAACCACGCGACCACTCCACCGAGCGCGAACAGCACAACCGACGACACCAGGAACGCGACCGCGTATCGGCGCTCGTTCTTGTGCAGCGCCGGCGTCACGAAACGCCAGATCTGCCAGAAGATGATCGGCACCGAAAGCGCGATCCCGCCGTAGCCGGCGATCTTGAGACGCACGAGGAACGGTCCGAGGGGATCGGTGACGACGAGGTCGCAGCCTTTGTGCGGATTGTTCCCGCACTGCGGCTGCCCGCGCGTCACCTCCTCGTAGGGACCGGCGAGGAAGTGCAGCACGCGGTTGTACAAGAAGAACATCACGACCGAGCAGACCACCACGGAGATCGCGCAGATGATCAGGCGGCGCCGGAGCTCTGTGAGGTGCTCGATGAGCGTCATCCGGCCGCCGTCGTCACCCTCCCCGTCCATCAGCGGTCGAGCCGGTCAGCTGAACGAGCCCGGGCCCGCGAAGCCCTCGTCGTAGGTCTCGGGTGCGGGTGTCGGAAACGTCGAATGATCAGTGTCCTCGATCGTGTCCGGGGTCGCGTGCGACGGGTCGGGCGGCGTGACGTCGGGATGCAGCACGGTGTCGAGCTCGGCGCGCACCGTGTTCTGCATCCGGCGCACCTCGCGCATCGCCGCGCCAACCTGGCGGCCGACCTCGGGAAGCCGCTTTGGTCCGAAGACGATCAGCGCGACGACGAGGACGACGAGGATCTCGGCGGGTCCGATGTTCATGCGTGAGGGCGCGATTCTACGCTCCGCGCCCCGCCTGAATCAGTCGTCGACGTCGAGGCGCCGGCGAATACGAGCCGTGTCGTCACGCACGCGCAGCAGGGCCGGATGCAGCTCGCGGCCGAACTGTTCGATCGTGCGGTAGGCCCCGTCGACGTCGCGACGAAGTCGCAGTCCGCACCAGCCGAGCAGGATCATTCCGATGGCCGCCGTGGACAGCGGGAGCATCCAGAGCATCGTGGTCAGGCTAGCGGTTCGGCGCCACGGCGGACCTGTGCCGCGACGCCCTCGAACCAGCCGTCGCGCTGCAGCAGGAGATGGAAGTCGAGCAGGTCGTCGGGCTTGAGCGGAGGTCCGACGCGCAACTCGGTGAGCTCGGCCGGGAGACGCCACACCTGCATGCGAACTCCGCTCGACACGAGCAGATCCACGATGCGGCGGCTCGCCTCCTTGGCGACCGCCTGCTGGCAGTCCGGGCAGCGGAAGCAGTACGACCCGCGTTCGTCGTCGGCGCAGACGCGGACCGTGAGATCCTCGGCGGTGAGCTGTACATCACCGCAGCTTGGGCAGTTGGCCCTGATCGTGGTCACCGCGCTCACCCGTCCCTGGTTCGCTCCGACATTGCCTGCACATCGGCGCCAAATGGCGCTCGTAAACACTGTTCGGCAGGGCTCGTAGGGCGCTTGAGGCTCTGGATGAGAGCCAATGGTCACATTGGCCGCCCGGGTGGGCCGGCGTGGCACGATGCGTGGCGGTGCCCGTTCTCACCTTCGCCCACCGTGGCGCTCGGCTCGTCGAGCCCGAGAACACGATCCCGGCCTTCCGCCGCGCGCTCGATGCGGGCGCCACCGGCATCGAGACCGATGTCTGGCTCTCGCACGACGGTGAGGTCGTCTGCACGCACGATCAGGTCGTCGCGCGAGGTCTCCGGCGGCGGAAGGTCGGCGCAAGCTCTGCGGCGGAGCTGGTCACGCTCGGCGTTCCTTTGTTCGCCGACGTCTACGCCGAGTTGGGGACCGCCTTCGAGTGCTCGGTCGACGTGAAGGCGCCGGAGGCCGCCGGGCCGCTCCTCGAGATCGCCCGGGCGCACGGCGCGCTGGAGCGGCTCTGGGCGTGCTCGCCGGACGTCGAGCTCCTCCGCGGGCTGCGGTCGGAACCGAGCGTCCGTCTGGTGCACTCCACCCGCCGGCGGGCGATCGACACGCCGTTGGAGCGTCATGCCTACGAGCTGTCGACGCTCGGGATCGACGCGATGAACCTCCACCACACCGAATGGAGTGCCGGCCTGGTCTCCTTGTTCCACAGGTTCGGCATGCGGGCCTTCGCATGGGACACCCAGGAGGCGCGTCACCTGCGCGCTGCGCTCCGTATGGGCATCGACGCCGTCTACTGCGACAACCCCGAACGCATGGTCGCCGTCGTCAGCGAGTGGACCGAGAGCGACGAGTAGACGCACGCGGCCGTGAGCGGAGCAGCCCGAAGGGTGCGCAGCGAACTGGCAGGGAGCAGCGAATCCTCCCGCTCGCGGCGAAGCCGCCTCGAGGAGGTGAGTCGCGACCCAGAGTTAAAGGAATCCGAGGCGGTTGAGGGGCCAGATGCGGACGAAGACCCGTCCGACGATCGTGCTCTCGGGGATCGCTTTGAAGATGCGGGAGTCCTCGGAGTTCCCGCGGTTGTCGCCCATGACCCAGGCCGATTTTGGCGGCACCGTGTACGGCGGGAAGTCAGAGGTGAGCGTTCCGGCCGGCAAGTACTTCTCCGGGAGGACCGTGCCGTTGATCAGCACCTTGCCGTCGCGGCCCTCCACCGTCTCACCCGGCAGCCCGACCACGCGTTTGACGAGATCCTTGAACGACTTGTTGACGCCCGGCGGTGTCGTGAACACGACGATGTCGCCGCGATGCACGTCGTGAAGGCGGTACGAGAGCTTGTTCACCACCACCCGGTCGTTCTTCTTCAGCGCCGGCTCCATTGACGCCGACGGGATGTAGAACGTCTGGACGACGAACGAGCGGAGCAGGACGGCGATGACCACCGCCGCAACGACGACGACGACCCACTCGATCGCGGAGCGTTTGCGGTCGCGCCGACGCCGCAGGAGGCGATCGCGTCTGGTGAGCGGAGACTCGTCTTGGGACGCCTCGGGCGTGGCGTCCTCGGAACGTTGGCGCCGCACGCTCAGAGGATGTCGAGACGGTTCAGGGGCCAGATGCGGAGGAACACGCGTCCCACGATGTCCTTCTTCCGAATGAAGTGGGACGGGAAGTATCGCGAATCCTTGGAGTTCGGTCTGTTGTCACCCAGGACGAAGAAAGAATCTGGTGGGATCTTGAGCGGATCGAACCCCTCCGTGCGCACGCCGACCGGGAGCCATTTCTCCACAAGTGCCGTGCCGTTGATGTAGACGTGCCCGTCACCACGCGCGGCGATGGTCTCACCGGGGAGCCCGATGACACGCTTCACGAGGTCCTTCACCGACGGGTCGATACCCGGCGGGGCCTTGAACACCACGATGTCGCCGCGATGGACCGGGTGCATCTTGTACGAGAGCTTGTTGACGAGCACCCGGTCGTCCTTCTGCAGCGTCGGGGTCATCGACTCCGATGGAATGTAGAACGCCTGGAACAAGAAGGTCTTGATGAGCAGCGCGATGACGAGCGCGCTGACGACGAGGATTCCCCACTCGAGCGTCGAGAGCCACAACGCCTTCTGCTTCGACGGTCGCGGGCTTTCCGGCGGCGCGGCCTCCTCGACCGGAAGAGCCCCCCACCGCGACGGGTCATCGGCTTTGGGGGACGGATCCACCAAGTCATCCTCTCATGCGTCGATGGGCCCCAGTGTCAGGTCGGCCGCTCCGGCGCGACCCTGAACGTCCAGTCTCGCGGTAACGGCGCAGAATTCTCTGAGCGGCAGCTGCACCGACCTCGCGGAGCGCGGTGGGGGCAACCACTCGGGCTTCCGGACCCAATCGCAACAGAAGTTGCTCCAGCCACGAGGGCTCACTGACCGCGAGCACGACCTCGAGCGAACCGTCGGCGTGTTCGGTGACGGCTTCGGCCGGATACGCCTCCGCCACCCAGGCCGCTTCGGGCGCAAGCTTCACCGTGACGCGTGGATCGCTGGGCCGCGGCCGGAAGACGTCGCCGGTTTCGAACCCGGTCGCGCCCGGTTCGAACGTCTCACCGGTGGGTCGCACGGCGCGAATGCGGTCCACGCGAAACATTCGCTCGTCGCGCGCCTGATGGCAGTACGCGCCGACGTACCACTCACCGGTGGCGAAGAACACCACCTCGGGATCGATGCTGCGGGTCGACAGGTCGTCGCGCCCGGCCGACCAGTAGTCGACCTCGATGCGTTCGTGGCGCGCAGTCGCGTCTCGGATCACGCCGAGGTGGTCGGGCTCGCCGACGTCGACGACGAGACCCGGGAGCTCGAGCGCACGCTCGAGCTTCGCGAGCGCGGTCGCGAGCGGACCCCGTGGGTCTGAGCCCGGAACCGCGAGCAACGCGCGGCCCGCCGCGAGCAACGCGAGACCCTCGGCGGGTGTGAGTCGCAGTGGACGCCGGAAGTAGTCCGCCAGGCGAATCGTGACCCCGCCCTCGGCGTCCTCGTCGACGTCCAGGTAGTCGCCGGGCGAGTACGGCGGGACACCGATCATCAGCACGAGCGCGAGGTCTTCGTCGAGCTGGTCGACCGAGATCCCGAAGCGCTGCGCGATCTCAGCTCTGGGTGCGCCCGGGTGCGCGACGATCCACGGCACGAGGGCGAGGATTCGTTGGATCTCGGGACCGGCGACCGCGCGCGGGCTCATGACGCCGGCGCCGCGATCCGCCCGAGCCAGGCGAGCATCTCGGCGCGCACGTCGGGAGGTTCCACCACCTGCGCGTGCTCGAGGAATCCGACGAGGAACGCGCGGAAGGCGCTGCGATTGGTGACGACCAGCTCGATCAGCGTCTCCCCGCTCGCGTCGTCCACCACGGTCGCGTCGGTGCCGAGCTGCGCCAGCATCGCGTCGCGCTGCGCGGCGTCGACCGCGATTCGCACCGTGACGGGCGGCTCGTCACCGAGAAGCCAGGGCCGGGACTCGACGTGGTCGTCGGGGCGGAAGTCGGTGGGCGTCTCGAACGCAGCGGGCTCACCGACGGAAACGTCGCCGTCGACGCGATCCGCGCGGAACGCGCGGATCGCGTTTCGGTCGCGGTCGAATCCGACGACGTACCAGTGTCCGCGCTTCGACGACAGGCCCCACGGCTCGACGGTGCGGGTGCGACCGCGGTAGGCGAACGTGACGACGGCGCGGCGGCGGAACGCCTCGAAGAGTGTGGCGAGCGCGGGAGCGATCGGGAGTGATGCGATCGGTGCGACGGGGTTGTCGCCGACGCCGCCGAGCTTCATCAGCGCGCCGACCCCGGCTTGGTTGCCGAGCGATACCGCGCTCACCGCGACGCGCAAGGCAGCCGTCTCCTCCGGCGTCAATCCCAAGTCCGGAAGGTAGTAGTCCTCGGGCCGCACGCGGTAGCCGACGTCACTGCCGTCGCCAACCGTTTCCATGGTCACCGGCACGCCCATGCCACGCAACGTCTCCTTGTCGCGCTCGAACGCGCGACGGTACGCCGTGACCTCCTCGGGGTAGCCGGCGACGTCGCGCACGATCTCGTCACGAGTCATCGGGACACGCGTGTCGAGCAGGAGCGCGAGCAGGTTCAGCACGCGTTCGACCCGCGAAGGCGCGTCGGGCATCGCAACAGACTACGGCAGCGCGCGGGCGGCAACGACGCCCGCGGCGGCCGCCGCCTCGAAGAGGACCGGGTCGACCGCCGCCGGCCGGCCCATCGAGTCGACCTGCAACCCGCTAGCCGCCATCAGCTCGACGATGCCGATGGGCGCCACCGGAATCATCTCGTGACGGCCCGCGGGATCGAGCTCGAAGTCGATGAGTGCCGCGCACACATCACTCCAGGATGCTTCGGGAACGGCGACGCGCACGCGACTTCGGGTCGCGGTCAAGAGCGCGGTGATGCTGTGATGTGACACGCCGCGATGGCGTTCCCGCGGATCGGCGCGCGACACCCGTAACGCGGCGATGGGGATGCCGCCGAGCCCCACGGTGGCGTCGAGCACCGATCCGAGCTCGATCCCGCTGAATCCGAGCCGGGTCGCCGTCCCCGCGCTCCCCGGGCCCATCGCCACGACCACCGCGTCCGCTCGCTCGACGTGTCTCGCGATCGCGAGCGCGCTGTGCAACGACACCGCTTCGTGGTCACCACCGAACGCCTGCCCGCACGTGACCGTCGCATCGAGGAGGGAACGCTCCCGCAGCTGCCACACGAGCTCCGAGATGGCGATCGGGAGGGAGCCGCCGTCGGTCATGACGTACACGAGCCTCGCGTCAGGCTGGAGATGCTTGAAGGCGACCGCAACTCCTGCAACCTGCGAGTGCAAGGACGCGGCAACAACCGGCATCGCCGAGATGGAAGCGACATCGGCAAGCTCCGGATAGCGCTCCTCCGCACTGCGGACATCGGCCTGCAGAGACGTGTACCGCAGCTTCATCAGATGCCCGCGCTCCTCGGCGGACCAGGTGTCGCGCGCGAGGTTCCAGTGCACGACGTGCCATCCACCCGTTCCCAGCCCGAGGTCGACCGCGGTGGTATTGACCACTACCCGATCGCCAGGCGCCACGGGTCCGACGAGTTGCGTGAGCACGTAGGCCGGTTCGTCGCCCCCTCCGAGGTCTACAGAAATGCGCTGAAGGGAGGGGCGCTCCGAGAGAACGGACGTGACGAGCCCGGAGCGGAACGTTGGCACGGGCGGAGAATATCGACCACTGGTTCAGAGCGACGCGATGAGACGCTCCACGCGCTCGTCACGCGACTTGAACGGGTCCTTGCAGAGCACGGTCCGCTGCGCCTGGTCGTTGAGCTTCAGGTGCACCCAGTCGACGGTGTAGTCGCGCTTGCGCTCCTTGGCCCGCTTGATGAACGCACCACGCAGCCGGGCACGGGTCGATTGGGGCGGCGTGTTCATCGCTTCGGTGATCTCGTCGTCCTCGACCATGCGTTCGACGTTCCCGCGGCGCTCGAGAAGGTAGTAGAGCGACCGGGACCGGGTGACGTCGTGATAGGCGAGATCGAGGAGCGAAACGCGCGGATGCGTCAACGGCAGGTCGCCACGCTTCCGGTACGACTCGATCAGGTGGTACTTGATGACCCAGTCCACTTCCGTACGCAGCTCGAGCGGGTCCTTCTCGAGGTGCGTCATCACGTGTTCCCACATCTCGAGCGCGCGCTGCTCGAGCGGCGGAAGTCCGCGGCGCTTCGCGAAGCGGAGCGCGCGCGTCAGGTATTCGGACTGGATCTCGACTGCGGAGAGCTCACGCCCGTTGGCGAGTCGCACGCGCCGCCGGCATGTGATGTCGTGGCTGATCTCCCGGATCGCGCGGATCGGGTTCTCCAGCGTGAGATCGCGCCAGGGCGCACCGTCGTCCTCGAGCATTCGGAGGATGATCGAGGTCGCACCGACCTTCAGGAACGTGGCGTACTCGCTCATGTTCGAGTCGCCGACGATGACGTGCAGCCGGCGAAAGCGCTCGGCATCGGCGTGCGGCTCGTCGCGGGTGTTGATGATCGGCCGCGATCGGGTGGTTGCCGACGACACACCTTCCCAGATGTGCTCGGCTCGCTGCGCGACGCAGTACATCGCGCCGCGCGCTGTCTGCAGTACCTTGCCCGCTCCCGCGTAGACCTGGCGCGTCACGAGGAACGGGATCAGCACATCGGTGAACTTGGAGAAGTCGCCTTCGCGCTCGACGAGGTAGTTCTCGTGGCAGCCGTACGAGTTGCCGGCGCTGTCGGTGTTGTTCTTGAAGAGGAAGACCTCGCCGCGGATGCCTTCCTCCCGAAGGCGCTGCTCGGCGCTCTGCACGAGGCCCTCGAGGATGCGCTCCCCGGCCTTGTCGTGCACGACGAGGTCGTGGATGGAGTCGCACTCGGGTGTCGCGTATTCGGGGTGGCTGCCGACGTCGAGGTAGAGCCGGGCGCCATTCTCGAGGAAGACGTTGCTCGACCGTCCCCAGGAGACGACCCGACGGAACAGGTAGCGCGCGACCTCGTCGGGGCTGAGACGCCGTTGTCCGCGCAATGTGCAGGTGACGCCGTATTCGTTCTCGAGCCCGAAGATGCGTCGCTCCACTTCGTCAAGCGTATCGAGCGCGCCAAGTTGCGGAAGCACGGAGGCGAGCGGGAATCGGTGGCGGCATACGGATCACCGATATGGCTCCCGGGCCGCGGCCGTACACTCAGTGCGTGCATCCGGTGCCGATGACTCGCCTGACCTCGGTGTACGGGGCTTTCCGGGCAAGGGTCATGGCCGCGCGGTTGCAAGACGAGGGACTCGACGTCGAATTGCGCGGAAACCTCAACAGTCCGTACGCGCTGACCATGGGCGATATGGCGCGCGTGGACGTCTACGTACCTACCGACCAGGTCGACGACGCCAAACTCGTGCTCCTCGTCAACGAGGTCGACGAGGCTGACATCATCCTCGACGACGATCGGCCGCCGGTGCGCGACCCATACGTGCCGCGTGCGCTGGTCGCGGCGCTGATCTTGTTCGTCGTGATCGCCGCGCCGGTCGCGCTGGTCCTGCGCTGGTACTAGGAAGGGTTCGGCCCACTACCCGAGGAGCTGGGTGAGCTCGTCGTTCTTGATGCGACGGAACGCGCGCCGCGGACGCGAGCGGTCCAGCAACGCGACCTCGAGCTGCTCGGTCTTCAAGGGTTGCTCGTCGGCGCCGAGGAGCTTGGCGCCGAGCTGCAACGCGTCAGCAAGGGACATGCCCTCGCTGTAGTGCTCCTTCAACGCTTCGGTGATCTCGTCGGCCTGCCCGCCGAGCACCGCGTAGCCCTGCTCGTCCATGACGACACCGTCGTAGAGCACATGGTAGAGCTCGGCGTGATCGTCGTCACTGTCGCCGACCTCGGCGACGAGCAACTCGACCTCGTACGGCTTCATCTCGTGCGTGAAGATCTGGTGCAGCGTCTGGGAGTAGGAGTTCGCAAGCTCCTTCGCGCTCACGTCCTCTCGGGAGTACGAGTAACCCTTGAGATCGGCAAAGCGGACGCCGGCGATGCGAAGCAGCTGGTACTCGCTGTAGAGCCCGACGGCCGCGAACGCGATGCGGTCATAGATCTCGCTGATCTTGCTGAGCGTTCGCGACGGGTTGTCCGCGACGATCAGGACACCGGGCTGGCATTCCAGGGCGACGAGACTGCGACCGCGCCCGATGCCTTTACGCGCGTAGTCCGCGCGATCTTTCATCACCTGCTCGGGCGAGACGTAGAAGGGCATGCTCATGCGGCGACGACCTCCGGCCCTCGAAGCCTGACCCTCATACGGCTCGGCCTCCGCGTTCCGGTCCCATCAGCAGCGTTTGGCTGCGCTCGGCAACCTCGTCGTCGGCGAGGGAGCGGAATCCGTTGGCGTCGATCACGGCAACGGTCGGGAAGATCCGGCGGACGAGATCGGGTCCGCCCGTGGCGACGTCCTCGTCGGCCGCTGCGAACAAGGACATCAGGGCGAGCTCGACGGTCTCGCTCTCGGTCATCTCTTCGCGCCAGCCGGCCTTGATCCAGTTCCGCGCGTGCACGCCGCCCGAGCCGTTCGCCTGGTAGTCCTGCTCCTCGTAGCGGCCGCCGGTCACGTCGTAGGAGAACACACGGCCACGGTCGCGGCGATCGTCGTATCCCGCGAAGAGCGGCACGACGACGAAGCCCTGCATCGCGGCCGGCAGGTTGCTGCGCACGAGCTGGCTCAGCTGGTTGGCCTTGCCTTCGAGGCTGAGCACGTCGCCCTGCACCTTCTCGTAGTGCTCGAGCTGCACCTGGAACAGCTTGGTCATCTCGACCGCCGGCCCAGCCGCGCCGGCGATCGCGACGGCGGAGAGCTCGTCGGCACGGAACACCTTCTCGACCCGGCGGTTGGCGATCGTGTAACCCGACGTGGCGCGGCGGTCCCCCGCCATGACCACGCCGTTGGCGAAGCGGATCGCCACGACGGTCGTGCCGTGCGGGAGGTCGCCGGTTATCGGGTGTTCGATACCCGCGCCGGGCAACCGGTGCGGTGCGACGTGGCGGAGCAGGTCGGCAAACGAAGGCCCCGGATCGGAGGCAGCAGCGAAACGGGGCAATGATTCTGAATCCGGCATCGGCGCGGGAGCCTACCGTCGAGCCTGAGCGGGAAAGCGCCCGATCGCTACTGGCCGCCCTTCTGGACGTACGACCGCACGAACTCCTCCGCGTTGTCCTCGAGCACAGAGTCGATCTCGTCCAAGAGATCGTCGATGTCTTCCTTCAATTTCTCGCCGCGCTCCGAGGACGCGGGCATCTCCTCGACGGCCTCTTCCTCGCGCTCCTTCGGCGCCGGCTTCTGCTTGCGCTCTCGCTCCGGCATGACCCCTCCTACAACACCCTTAGTTCGCCGTCAGTCGCTCGACGAGCTGGCGGGGCGTCGAAACCTCTGCGAACAGTTCCGCAACGTGCACCTTGCTACCACGCGTGGGCTCCATCATCGGGATCCTTCGCAAAGGGTCCGTACCCACGTCGAGCACGAGGCTGTCCCAGTTCGCTGCCACGACCGAGTCTGCCCAGCGGGCGAGGCACGTGCCGCGGAAATAGGCCCGGGTCGAGGCCGGGGGCTCGGCCATTGCGTCGCGCACGTCGTCCTCCGCGAGCAACCGCTCGACCTTGCCGGCGCGCACGAGCCGCTCGTACAGCGAGCGTTCCGGGCGCACGTCGTGGTATTGCACCGACAACAGCTCCAGCTTGGGGTCGTTCCATTCGAGGTTGTCGCGATCGGCATAGGCGCCCAGCAGCGAGAGCTTCGTGACCCAGTCGAGCTGTCCGTCGAGTGACATCGGATCCGACTCCAGATTGCTCAACACCGATTCCCAGCGGTCGAGCACGAGGGTTCCCAGCTCGTCGCCGCCACAACATTCCAGACCGCTGTCGTCGGCATACTTTCTGGCAAGCCGTAGGAATTCCCATTGCAAGTCCAATGACGTGCAGCGGCCGAGGTCGGCTACGTCGACGGTGGCCCGCAAGGACGGGTCGTGCGACACCGAGCGGATCGCGGCAACCGGAGCGGTGAGCGAGAGGTCCTTGTCGATGAAACCGTCTTCGATCATCGCGAGCACGATCGCGGTCGTGCCGGTCTTCAGGAAGGTCGCGACCTCGCACAGGTTGGCGTCGCCGACGATCACGTGCAGGCGCCGGTACTTCTGGGGGTCGGCGTGCGGTTCGTCGCGCGTGTTCACGATCGGACGCTTTAACGTGGTCTCGAGTCCGACCTCCTCTTCGAAGAAGTCGGAACGCTGCGAGATCTGGTATTCAACCGGCTCGGCGCCGTTCTCGGCACCGACCTTGCCGGCGCCGGTGAAGATCTGACGCGTCACGAACCACGGAATGAGGTTGCGTACCAGCAGGGCGAACGGCAGGTTGCGGTCGACGAGATAGTTCTCATGACAGCCGTACGAATTGCCCTTGCCGTCGCTGTTGTTCTTGTAGACGACGATCTCCTGGCCCGCCGGCAACAACCGCCGCGCCGCATCCATCGAGCGGGCGAGGATTCGCTCCCCCGCCTTGTCGAACAGCGTCACCTCCATCGGTGTCGCGCACTCGGGCGTCGAGTACTCGGGATGCGCGTGATCGACGTAGTAGCGCGCGCCATTGGTGAGCACGGCGTTGACCAGATGGGTCTCCACCTCGGGTGGCTGCGCGCCGTCACGCGCGAACCCGCGCGCGTCACGTCCGGGCGTCTCGTCCTCGAAGTCCCAGCCGACGCGCCGCTGCTCGACGTAGCCGTTGATCAACAGGGACGACGCCACGACCGGGTTGGGATCCGGCGCGCCGCGCAACGCGACGCCATACTCCGTCTCGATACCGACGATCTTCGGGACGGCCACGCGGTCATCCTACCGGTGAGGGCCCGCACGTCAGCCCTGCTTCTGGCCGCCCTTACAGATACTGCCCGGTGGTGACGCGCTCGATCTGCCGGCCACCCTTGTCCCTGTCGCCCTCGTTGACGATCGTGCGGACGTAGACGATCCGCTCGCCCTTCTTGCCGGAGATCTTCGCCCAGTCGTCGGGGTTCGTGGTGTTCGGCAGGTCCTCGTGCTCGCGGAACTCCTGCTTGATGGACTCGAGCAGGTCATCGGTGGAGATGCCCCGGTCGCCGCCGGCGATCGTCCGCTTGATCGAGAGCTTCTTCGCGCGTCGCACGATGTTCTCGATCATGGCGCCCGACGAGAAGTCCTTGAAGTACAAAGTCTCCTTGTCGCCGTTCTGGTACGTCACCTCGAGGAACTTGTTCTCGTCGCCTGTCGCGTACATGTCGTCGACGCCCTTGGCGATCATTCGCTGGACGGCCTGCTCGCCGTCGTCACCGGCCGCCTTGAGCTCGCTCCCCGCGATCGGCACGGACGTCGTGAGGTACTGCGCGAAGATCTGCTTGGCGCTGTCCTCGTCGGGACGCTCGATCTTGATCTTCACATCGAGACGGCCGGGACGCAGGATCGCGGGATCGATGAGGTCTTCGCGGTTGGAGGCACCGATCACGATCACGTTCTTCAGGGCCTCGACACCATCGATCTCGGCAAGCAGCTGCGGCACGATCGTCGACTCGATGTCGGAGGAGATGCCCGTGCCGCGCGTACGGAACAGAGAGTCCATCTCGTCGAAGAACACGATGACGGGGTTGCCTTCTTCGCTCTTCTCGCGTGCGCGTTGGAAGATCAGCCTGATTTGGCGCTCGGTCTCGCCCACGTACTTGTTGAGAAGCTCGGGGCCCTTGATGTTGAGGAAGTAGGACTTCGCGGACGTGTTGCCGGTCTTCTCGGCCACGCGCTTCGCGAGCGAATTCGCGACGGCCTTCGCGATCAGCGTCTTGCCGCAGCCCGGCGGCCCGTACAGCAAGATGCCCTTGGGCGGCTGGAGCTCGTGTTCCCTGAACAAGTCGCCGTACAAGTACGGCAGCTCGACCGCGTCCTTGATCATCTCGATCTGCTCGTCGAGTCCACCCACGTCGTCGTAGGTGATGTCCGGCACCTCTTCGAGGACGAGCTCCTCGACCTCGGGACGCGGCAGCTTCTCGAGCAACAGGCCCGACCGGCCTTCCATCAACAGATGGTCGCCGGCCCGCAGCTTCGTCCCGAGCAACTCCTCGGCAAGCTCGCACACGCGCTCTTCGTCGGCGCGGCCGATGACCAGCGCGCGCGTGCGGTCCTCGAGCAGCTCCTTGAAGGTGACGACTTCGCCCGCGAGATCGGCGCTGCGCGCCAGCACGACGTTCAACGACTCGTTGAGCACGACCTCCTGGCCGCGTTTGAGCTCACCGATCTCGATCTCGGGGTGCAGCGCGACGCGCATCTTGCGACCGGCGGTGAAGATGTCGACGGTGCCGTCGTC
This sequence comes from Acidimicrobiia bacterium, assembly GCA_038209365.1. Lineage (GTDB taxonomy): Bacteria > Actinomycetota > Acidimicrobiia > IMCC26256 > PALSA-610 > DASQHW01. Next base: position 138,252 of record JBBQXS010000001.1, read on the forward strand.
GTTCGTGCCGAGATAGGTGCCGTATGCCGAGGGCGGCATCGTGAGCTTCTCGACCTCCTCGCGCAGCGCGGCGATGTGCTCGCGCGCTTCTCGCAGCGTTGCCGAGAGCTTCTCGTTCTGGGAGACGGCCTGGGCGAGCTGGCCCTTGGTCTCGAGCAAGCGCTCCTCGAGCGTGCGGACGCGCTTCGGTGCGTCTTGCAGCCGGCGCCGGAGGACCACTACCTCTTCCTCGAGGCCTTTGATCATCTCTTGGAGCTGGTCGACCTGAGCCTCGTACTCGGTCAGCCGTCGCTCGTGCTCGGAAGCCATTGAGCGACCACCTCCTCGGTCGATGGCGACCCTAGTCCTGCGTTCAGGCCCAACTGTGCGCATCCGATACGTTGCCGAGAGTTCCCCGTTGCGCTGGATTTGTCACTCGTGAGTGTGATAAATTCCCGCCCTACGGGTAGCCCCGCCGACAAGTTCTTCTCGACTTCCGGCACGGAAAGGTGAGGACACCGCATGAAGGTCTGGATCGACCAGGATCTCTGCACCGGCGACGGCTTGTGCGAGGAGATCGCGCCCTCCGTCTTCACGCTGCTGGACGACGGCCTCGCATACGTCAAGGAAGCCGACAAGGTGTTCTCGGATCCGGGTGGGGCCGAGGGACTCGCCAATATCCCGGACGGCATGCTCGACGCCGTGGTGGAGTCCGCCGAGGAATGCCCCGGCGAGTGCATCTTCATCGAAGCCGAGTAGCCGTACAGCCTCACTCGACGAGGCATCTCCCGGTGTCGACCGGGTCGTTGCGGCCCTGCGCCGCCGCAAGAACCGGACGCACCTCGGCGTCTGTGAGCGCGTAACCGGTCGCCGTCCGGCCCGGGTCGATGGCGAACGCGACGCCGATGACGTCGCCCCTCGTGTCGACGAACGGTCCGCCCGAGTCGCCGGGTTTGAGCGCGGCTGCGAGCACGTACACGTGCCGGCGGCTCGACCCGGTGCGGTAGATGTCGGTGCCCACCGCGAGGATCTCCTCGCCCACCCTGGCGGGCGACGCGGCGAGCGCGCCGCCGCCGGGATATCCGTAGACCGCCCCGCGGTCGCCTTTGAACCCCGCGGCCAACGGCAGCGGCGACGCGTCGAGTCCCGGCACCGACAACACCGCGAGGTCGCGCAGCGGGTCGAAGGCGATCACGGTCGCGTCGAGGGTGTTGCCCCGCGGGTCGTCGACCGTCGTGGCGTCCTCACCGGCGACAACGTGCGCGTTGGTCACGACGAGACCGGGCGACGCGACCCACCCACTCCCCTCCTGGATCTGGCGGCACGCGTGTCCGCTGACCTTCACGACCGACGCGCGCGCCCGGGAATCGACCGCCGGTCCGAGCTTCGCGGCCGGCGGGCGGCCCGGGTTGGGCGGGTCGTCGAGCCGGCCCAGCGCCGACGGGTACGGCGCATCCGAGATCGACCGGCCCCAGGCGGAGAAGCGCGCCGGCTGCTCCGGACCCCACCGCTGGATCGCCTCGACGACGAAGGAGTCGCGGGCCATGCGCGCCGGCCAGCCCTTGGCCGTCGCGAGCGACGGAATCACCATCCAGACGAGGATCAGCACGCCGAGCGCGCCGACGGCCGCGCCCGTGAGCCGGTCCCAGAGAGGCAACGGGTCGCGCATCGGCACCACGCGGTGGACGAGCAAGCCGAGCGCCAGGCCCACGGCCTGGCCGATCGTCGCGACGAGCACGAGGAAGAGCAGCGCGACGGTGACGCGATCGTCGGCGGTGGCGCCCCCGAACGCGGTGACGATGCGGGGCAGGAACCGCACGGCGATCACGAGCGCGAGCGCGACGCCGGCCCACGCGAACACGCGTGCGATGAAACCGAGTCGCCAGCCGCCGAAGGCCGCACCCACCGCCACGACGAGTATTGCGACGTCGAGCAGGTTCATTCGGGTGCGAGCAGCCGCGCGACCGTGAGAAATCCGGTATGAGCGACCATGCGGTGGTCGGGCCGAATCGACTGGCCCTCGACATGCCAACCCCGCTGCAGCACCTCGAGCGTCTCCACCATGCCGAACGGCGCGGCCGCGATCTCCTCGCGCAACCGACCAACCTGCAAGATCGTCGGCAGGTACGCGCAGAGGATCCCGCCCGGACGCATCGCCTCCATTGCGTGCTTCACGACCCGCCAAGGCTCCGGCAGGTCCAGGATGACGCGATCGACATCCCGCGCGTCGATGCCCTCGTAGACGTCGCGCACCTGCACGTCGAGTGGCACATCGTCGCCGAGGAACGCTTTGACGTTTCGGATCGCCCGCTGCGCGAAGTCGTCGCGGATCTCATAACCCGTCACGCTGCCGGTCGGCCCGATCGCGCGCAGCAGCGCGGTCGTGAGCGCGCCGGAACCGACTCCGGACTCGAGGATCCGGGCGCCGGGAAACACGTCGGCGAGGATGAGGATCGGCCCGATGTCCTTGGGATAGATGACCTGCGCGCCACGCGGCATCTCCAGCACGTACTCGGCGAGTGTCGGTCGTACGGCCGTGAGGCGGGCACCCCGCGTCGTGCGTACGGTCAATCCCTCGGGCTCTCCGATGAGATCGTCGTGTCGCACGATTCCGGCGTGTGTATGGAACTCGCCGCCGGCCGCGAGCGTGATCAGATGGCGGCGCTTCCGGTTGTCGACGAGCAACACGCGGTCGCCCACGCCGAATATGCCGCTCACGGCGCGTTCCGGAGCGGAATCGGTTCTCCCACGGCCCGGGCGCGCAGCCGGCAGAACGCACAGATCGCGTCGCTTCCTCGCCCGGCGGCGTGCTTCTCACCCGGGGTCGGTGCGCCGCACACGGCACACGGGGAGAGCCCGTGGCGCTCTTCGGCCGCATCGGCGGCGAACCGGGCGTGGGCCCGATCGAAGAACCCGGCGACGAACGCGCCCTTCGATCCCGGCGAGCGCTCTTCGATCGCGTTGAGCGCCTCCTTGTAACCGAGGTGCCGGTTGCCCGCCGCCATCGGGCATTCCTCGACGATGTAGTCGATGCCGTGCAGGACGCAGTACGCGGCGAGCTCGCGTTCGCCGAGCCGGACCAGGGGCTTCACCTTGCGCGCGAAGCCGGGCGCCTGCGGCAGCACGGGATACTGGCGCCCGAGGTAGCCGGCCTCCCATCGCAGCACGTTGCCGAAGAGGACCGCCGCCTCGTCGTCGAGGTTGTGGCCGGTCGCCAGCACGTCGTAACCGTGATCGATCGCGGCCTGATTGAAGATGTGTCGCTTCGAGAGGCCGCACGCGGAGCACGGTGTCCGCTTGGCGGCACGCGACCCGTCGGGAACGTCGAAGCCGTGCGTCGCGCGTAGATCGACTTCGAGCAGCTTCCAGTCGTGCGCTTGTGCGAATGCGCGGGCGTGCTGTCCGGACGCGTCGGAATAGTCGCCGATGCCGAGACCGACGTACAGGCCGTCCGCCTCGTAGCCGAGCGTCTGGAGCAGATGCCACAAGCCGAGCGAGTCCTTGCCGCCGGACACCGCCACGAGGACGCGCTCGCCGTCGCCGATCATGTCGTACTCGTCGACGGCACGCCGCACCTGCTCGCCGCAGTGGTGAAAGAAGCAGTCGCGACAGAATCCGGCGTTGTGGCGCCGGAGCTCGATCACCGCCGGCTCGCGACACCGCCGGCATTTCACTTGGTCGCACTCGCGTTCACCGCGTCATGCATCATGCCGCACCGCCGGAGACGACGGGTCGGATCTCGATGACGTCGTCCTCGGTAAGACGCTCGTCGTGCGTCGCGAGCGTGTCGTTGCGGATCACGAGCACCGACTCGGCCACGACGTCGAGATCACGAAGCAGCTGGCCGACGTTGTTGGGGGCCGGCAGGTCGAGCTCTCGCTTGGGGTTGCGGAGTAGCACCTTCATGGGCGCAGCCAGGATAGGCGGTACAAGTTTTACTTGACCCGTCGGCGGGCGATGATCTCGAAGGTGTCGCCGGGCTTGATCGCCGTGCGATACAGGACGTCTTCGTCATCACGTGCGAGGCGACGGAGGATACGGACACCGCCCGTCACGACACCGACGACCAGCCACCCGCGTGAGCCTGACATCCCGCGCCGGAGGCCGGTCCCCGTGAGGCGGCGCAGCAAGGCTTCGAACATCGTGTCTCGCCCTCAGATCCGTTTGATCTCGAGGACCATCTGGCGCTTCCTGCCCTTGCGCTTCCCGAACCAGTACGCGACGACGATGGTGACGACCGCGACGCCGACGGCGACCGCAATCGCAGGCACCTTGACCTCTTCCACGCGTTCGTCGACCTCGCCGCGGAGCTCGCGCAGCTTCGCCTCGATGTCCTCGCGGGTCACGTTCGCGGGTGGCTTCTCGAGCGTCTTCGAGCGCTTGCTCATGTCTTTCTCCTGCCGCTCGTCTTGCGTCTGCCGCGCGCCATCCATGCCAGGCCGGCGATCACGAATGAGCCGAGCACGACGATCGCGTAGGGCACCCAAGACCAGTTCCCGGTGAGGTGCGGGTGCGTCTCCTCCTGAAGCGCGCGCAGGGCGCCGATGGCAAGGAACACGACCCCCGTTCCCAACAGGAGCGAGCCGGCGATGCCGTATGCGACGTAGCGCGCGAGGCCCTTCAGGGGCTCGACGGTCTCTTGCTTCGCGTACTCGACGACGAGCTCTCGAAGCTCGCGGATCGTCTGCTGCGGATTTTCGGACAACACCCACCCCTTCGGGAACCGGCGGAGGAGTCTCGCCGTGCGTCCTACCCCGGTGCAAGAGGAAGACGACAGCGCAGCGACCGGAGGGGAGCGGAGCGTGGAGTCGACCCGTAAGAGGTGCGTGGGCATCCGGTTGGCGGGGGCATCACGGTGGCGGCACGAGCTCCGCGGTGTTGGCGGAATCCGGATATCGGGCGACCGCATGCGCGATGTCGTCCTGCAGCTGCCCGCCGGCCGCGGTCGAGAAGTTGCCGTTCGCGACGAAGGCGAACCACGGGCGCGGCCCGGCATCGATGGTGCCGGACAGGCTCACGACGCCGTTGATCGACCCCGTCTTGGCCCTGAGCACGCCGCTGAGGGGATCGCCGAGAAAGCGCAGCGCCAAGGTCCCGGTTCGGCCCGCGACGGGGAGACCGCGATCCATGGCCGCGAACTTCGCTCGATCCGTCAATGCGAGGACGCGCAGCAGCGCGTCGCAGGTGACTCGGTCGTCGGGCGCGAGCCCGGATCCATCGTGCAGTGTCACTCCGGCCGCGGGCACACCGAGCGATGTGAGCGCGCCGACGACGGCGCTCGTCCCGGCGGTGGTGGTCCCGGTCTTCGAGGTCGCGACGCCGAGCTCGCGTGTCACGATCTCGGCCGTGTAGTTGTTGCTCGTGGTGAGCATCTCCTCGACGATGGCGGAGAGCGGCGGTGAATCGACATGCGCGATCTCCTGCGCGTTCGCCGGTGCGATCGCGTGACTCGGTGCGCCCGCGATCGTCACGCCGTGAGCGCGCATGAGCTCTTGGAAGCGCGTGCCCGTGAGCAGCGCCGGATCACTCGCCGGCGTGCGGAGGATCGGGTTGACGAAGCCACCGTCGACGGAGAGTGCGCCGAGCGGGCCGACGTCGCCGTCGGTCACGTAGTTCCGCTTCCAGTCCGCCACGACGCGAGCCGAATCGAATCGCGAGTCGTCGACGAGCAACGATCCTGTGATCCGTTGACCGCTCGCGACGACGGCGCGCGCCAGATCGTCGAGCTGCGTGACCGCTCCGGGCCGCGCAATGCCGCTCGAGAGCATCGGGTCACCGCCCCCCACGAGCACCAGGTTGCCGTCGGTGTCGAGCACCGCGCGCGTCGTGAACCGGTAGTCGGGACCGAGGATGTCGAGTGCCGCGGCGGCGGTGAGCAGCTTGGCGTTCGATGCAGGAACGAGTGGAGTATCGGCGTTGACGCGGGCGAGCGCGCCTGACGCGTCGTCGACCGCGACGCATGCGTCGAACGGCGTTGCGATCGCGCTGAGCGCCTGTTGGAGGCGCGCGCGTCCGAGCGCCGCGACGAAGAGCTGCGGCACGCGCCGCGGCGACAACAGTGGTGTGCGTGCGGGCGCGTCCACCGGCGTCGCAGCGGCCCGTTCGCCGGTCGGGCGCGCGACCAACACCAGCGCGAGCGCGCCCGCTGCGCACAACAGGGCCATGAGCCGCAGCACGGTGCGGCCACGGCGATTCAACCTCAGCGCACGCCCCTCGTCTGACGGAAGCGCGCGTCGCGCCACATATGGGCAAGTGCGGTGACGGCGCGATTCGCGCTGGCGTAACACAGCCGTCCGGTCACACGCACCGTCGCGGGGCCGGCATTGTCGGGCGAGGCGGTCGCGAGCTCGCTGGCGGTCAGGATCGGCTTGCCGGTCGCGTCGGAGATATCCGCGGCGGCTTGCGCGAACCGTGCGTCTTGTCGTTCGTGGTAGGCGACGATCCGCTCCAGGCCGTGGTCCGGGTAGAACGGGCCGTCGCGCATCAGACGCGCCTGGTTCGACTGGATACCGAGCCCGAGGTACACGATCGCGTCGACGTCGGGATGCCGCGCCACGATCTCCATCACCTCGGGGATGGTGTCGCGCGTCTCACCGCCTGCGAAGTCGATGGGATTGTTGCGACTCCACCGTGGTGGGAGGTGCTCGTCGATCGCCTCGCGCAAGTCGTCGGGAAGGGCGACGAGCTCGAGCGTGCCGGAGCGTGCGATGGCATCGGCGGTCACCACGCCCCACCCGCCCGCAGTGGTGAGCACCGCCGTCCGCGGCCCCTTCGGGAGCGGTTGGGTTGCGAACGTCGCCGCCGCCTCGAACGCCTCCTCGACCGTCTCGGCGCGCGTGATGCCCGCCTGACGGCACATCCCGTCGAACATGCGGTCGTCGGAGGCGAGGCTGCCGGTATGGCTTGCCGCCGCGCGCTGGCCGACGGAGGTCGTACCGCCCTTGACCAGCACGACCGGCTTGCGACGGACGACGTCGACGAGCCGCTCGAACAGCACGCGTCCGTCGGCGACGCCTTCGAGGTAGGCGAGGCTGACCGCGGATGCGTCATCGTCGGCATACCAGTCGAGATAGTCGGCGACGTCGACCGCGGCGGCGTTGCCGGCGCTCACGGCGCGGCTCACTCCGACGCCGGTTTGCACGGCCCAGTTCTGGAACGACGAGACGAAGTTGCCCGACTGGCTCGCGATCGCGATCCGCCCGGGCGGCGGGTACGGCGCAACGATCTGCGCGCACAAATGCGCGGGCGTGGACACGACGCCCTGGCCGTTCGGCCCCGCGAGCAGGATGCCGAGCTCGGCGGCGAGGTCCACCAGCTGCGCTTCGGCCCGTCGCCCCTCCTCGCCCGCTTCGCCGTAGCCGGCGCTCGTGAGGAACGCGGCGCGCACACCGCGTTTCGCGCACGCACGCAGCAACTCGACGTTCGCCGATGCGGGTGTGCAGACGAAGACGAGATCCCACGGTCCGTCGGGGAGGTCGTCGATCGAGCGAACGGTGTCGACACCGAGCACCGAGGTGCCTTCGAGGTTCGTTGCCCCGACCTTGCCCCGGTAGCCCGCGGCCAGGATGTTGTGCAAGGCGACGAACCCGAATTTGCCCGGGTGCGCCGATGCGCCCGCCACGATGACGCCACGGGGCTCGAACAGCGCGCCGAATGCGTCGCCGGTGGGCCGCGCACGGGTCTGCGCCGGCGGCGCAGGATGCTCGTCGAGCTCGACCAGCGCGTCCACGGCGACCGGCACCCCGTCCACGACGATGAGCGGATTGACGTCGACCGAGCTGATGTCCGGTCGCTCCTCGGCGAGGCGCGAGAGGCCGAGCAACACGGCGCGCAGAGCAGCGCGGTCCACCGGGGGTTCGCCGCGGAAGGGGCCGAGCAGCTTCTGGGTGGCGAGCTCGTCGATCAGGTCGTCGGCATCGAGATCGTTGAGCGGCACGAGGCGGAACGCAACATCTTGGAGCGCTTCGGCGAGCACCCCGCCGACGCCGAGCATCACCGACGCGCCGAACTGGGGGTCGCGCACCAGACCCGCGATGAGCTCGCGGCCACCGCGGACCATCGGCGCCACGAGCACCTCGACCGCGCCGTCTTCCGGACGCGCCGCGCCGAGCAGCTCCGCCGCCGCCTCGCGCACCCCCTCGCCGTCGCGCAGCCCGAGCCGCACCAGCCCGCGTTCGGTCTTGTGCGCGATCGCGTCGCCGCACAGCTTGATCACGACCGGATAGCCGATGGTGTCCGCGGCGCGGACTGCCGCGTCGGCGGACGCCGCCGTCCGCTCGTCGAGCACGGGCACGCCAAACCGGGCGACCAGCTCCTTCGACGCGGCTTCGGACAGGGTCGACAAGATCGACGAGGCTAGCTGTGGTCAATCACCGAACTTCGTAACCGCACCGCGCTCGTCGAACTCGACGCCGTCGGCAAACGCGATCTCCCAACGGTTGCCCTCCGGATCGGCCACGTACCCGGCGCGCGGCCCGTACTCGCGGTCGACCGGTGCGGCGAGTGGGGTCGCGCCGGCCGCGACCCAGGCGGCCCACGCGCCGTCGACCTCGTCGCGGGTGGCCACGTTGCAGGCCAGCGTCACCCCTGACCACTCGCCGTTGGCCTGCATGCCCGGTGCGGCCTCTGCGGTGAGCAGCTCGAGTGGATAGATCGCGAGCACCACCCCGCCGACGAGGAACGAGACGAAATCGTCGACATCGATGCCCGGGGCCCAGCCGAGTCCCAGGTAGAACGCGCGTTGGCGCGCGAAGTCGCGTGCGCCCAATGTCACCAATGACAAGCGGGCCGGAACCCCGCTCATACCGCCGACGTACGTCCCTGCCAGTAGGCGTCGCGCAGGACGCGCTTCAGCAACTTGCCCGAGTCGGTACGCGGCAGCTCGTCGCGTATCTCGTACTCCCGCGGGTGCTTGTAACGCGCGAGCCGAGGCTCGGTGAAGGCGCGTAGCTCGTCGAGGTCGATCGTCTGTCCCGGCTTCGGCTGCACGATCGCGTGGACGCGCTCGCCCCACTCGTCGTCGGGTATGCCGAAGACCGCGGCGTCGAGCACCTGCGGGTGCGCGTACAGGACGGCTTCGATCTCGGCGGGATAGATGTTCACCCCGCCCGAGATGATCATGTCGCGCTTGCGGTCGCAGATGTACACGAAACCGTCTTCGTCGGTGTACGCGACATCACCGACGGACTTCCACTCGTCGTTGTCCAGCTCCGAGAGCTTCTCCGCCGTGCGGTGATAGCCGTCCATTGCGAGGGTCGTCCGGATGAATAGCTCCCCGGGCTCGCCGGTCGTCGCGAAGGTTCCGTCCTCCTTGACGATACGGAGCTCGATACCGCCGTACGGCTTTCCGCAGGAGCCGGGCTTGCGCAGTTGATCCGCGGGCTTCATCACGGTGTCGACGCCGAGCTCGGTGGAGCCGTACACCTCGTACAGGAACCAGTCCCCGAGCTTCTCGAAGATCTCCTGCTTCAACGCATAGGGCACGGGTGCTGCGTTCGCGATCAAGCAGACCATCGACGAAAGGTCGGCGTGCGCGAGCACGTCGTCGGGGAGCGACACGATGCGCTTCAACTGTGTGGGCGCGGAGAACGAGTTCGTGACGCGATGCTCCTTCACGAGCTCGAGCCAGCGCGCGGCATCGAACTTGCGCAACACGACGATCGGCGCGCCGACCGTGTGCGACAGCGACGCGAAGGCAAGGGGCCCGGAGTGGTACAGCGGGCCGGTCGTGAGGTGGACGGAGTTCTCGTGCAGCAGGTTGAGCTCGGCGAGCAGCGTGAACACGAGGTTGCGGTCCGTGCTCGTTCGCAGCGCGCCTTTCGGCTTGCCCGTGGTGCCCGAGGTGTAGATCATCGCGGCGCCGGCCTCGCTGCTGACCGGGACGGCCGGTTCCGAGACGGGCTGCTGCGCGCAGACGTCGTCCCAGTGCGCGAAGCCCGAGCCCGGCGGCACGTCGCCTCCGTAGACGATCACCGCCCGTACCTTGGGAAGGTGGTCGCGCACCGATGCGATCATCGGTGCCTCCTCGGCGTCGACGACGACGATCGTCGCGTCCGAGTTGTCGATGACGTATTGCATCTCCTCGGCGGCGAAGCGATACGACAGAGGCACCGCAACGAGGTTGCACTTGCGCGCCGCGTGGATGGTCGTGAGCACCTCGAGCGAATTCGGCCCGCACCACACAAGTCGTTCGTCGGGACGCGCGCCGGCAGCCAACAGACCGTGCGCAAGCCGGTTCACTTGCTCGTTGAGCTCGCCGAAGGTGGTGCTCGACGGCGCGCCTCCTCCGCTCGCGTCGACCAGGACAGCGAGCCGCTCGGGCGCGTTCAGCGCGTGCACAGCGAGGACATCCAACGGTTCGTTCACGGCGAGGAGCGTAGGCGGCACCACTACGCTTGTGCCCGTGCCGCGGTCGTTCGCCGTGCGAGGGGTGGTCGAGGGCTTCTATGGGACGCCCTGGGCGCACGAGGCGCGCCTCGACGTGATCTCCTTCCTCGCGCCGCGCGGCATGAATGCGTATGTCTACGCCCCGAAGGATGATGCCAAGCACCGCGCAGAATGGCGGACGCCATACGTCGACGCCGAGCTCTCGCGTTTCGCGGCGGTCGCCACGCACGCCGCCGGGCTCGGCGTGCGATTCGGCTTCGCGATCTCGCCGGGGTTGGACATCACGTACGAGTCCGAGGCCGACCGGGCCACGCTGCTCGCCAAGCTCGAGCCGATGCGCGCCAACGGTGTGACATGGTTCCTGCTCCTCGTCGACGACATCCCGATGCAGCCCGGCCTCGGGCCCCGTCAGGCCGCGCTCGCATCTTGGTTGCACGACGCCTTGCATCCGTCCGCGATCACCGTGTGCCCGACGGAGTACGTCGGCACGCGTCCCTCGTCGTACCTCGCGGAGCTGAGCGCGGCGCTCCCCGCCGACGTCGACCTGATGTGGACCGGACCGACGGTGTGCTCGCCCGAGATCGCCGCCGAGGACGCTCGCGGGTGGACAAAGGCCGTCAACGGTCACGGCGTGCTCGTGTGGGACAACTATCCCGTGAACGACGCGCTCATGACGAACTGCCTCCACCTCGGCCCCTATCGCGGTCGCGATCCGGAGCTCGTCGATCTGGTTTCCGGGGTGTTGTGCAATCCGATGGTCCAACCGCGCGCGTCGAAGGTCGCACTCACAACGGCGATGGACTTCCTGGTCGATCCCGACGGCTATGACCCCGCCGCCTCGTGGGCGTGCGCGATCGCCGACGTCGGCGGCGCACGGGCGGAACCGCTCGCGGTGCTCGCCCGCGCCTGCGCCGACAGTCCGCTCTCCCGTCCTGACACGCTCGCGCTCGCGCGACAGGTCGACGCGCTCGAGCAGGAGATGGACGGCCCGGGGTGGCCGGATGCCGCCGGTGCCCTCGCGACGGAGCTGCGCGCGGCCCGCTCGCTCGGTGACACGTTCACCCCCGACTCCACCGACGATCCGCTCGCTGCCGAGGTGGCGCCGTGGGTACACGCCGCGCGGACGGAGGCCGAAGCAGGGCTCGCGGCCCTGCGGTTGCTCCAGCAGGTGCGGCCGGTCGCCACCGTCCGTGACGCGGACGGTGGCCGGCCCTGGGCTGCCGGGCCGGACCCCGAGACGGCGATGCAGCACGCCTTCGTCGTTCTGTTTGTCTGGGGCGCTGCTCGTGCCGATGAAAGGGTTGTGTTCGGGCCGCGCTTCGTCGTCTACACACCGGTGATCCAACTCGCCGACGGGTCGCCCGGCCTCGACGCGGCGGCGGCCGTCCGCGAGGACGCCAACGCCGTCGACCGCTTGTGCCGCCTCGCGCTGGCCAGCTACGACGTCTGGCGGACGACCGCGGCCGGCGAACCGGTGCGCGTGCTCGTGGACGGTGTGGAGCGGGCTGTGGCGACGGACGGCACATTCGACGCCGGCGGCGCGATGGTGGTCGTGCATCAGGGATCGCTGTGCACGCGCATCGATCCGGCGAAGCAGTTGCCCTTCTCGGATGTCAGGCTGGCACGAGCGCCAAGAGCGGAAACCATGAGCGAGCGGAAACCATGAGCGCCGCGACCCGGCCCCACATCTCTGTGGTCATGCCGGCGTTCAACGAGGTCGAGATCCTCGGGACCTCGTTGAAGGAAGTGGTTGCCGGGCTGCGCGACCGTGGCGAATCCTTCGAGGTCATCATCGTCGAGAACGGCTCGACCGACCGCACATTGGCACTCGCCTTGGAGCTCGCGGCCGAGTTCCCCGAGGTGCGTGTCGAGCACCGTGACGAGGCGAACTACGGCCGGGCACTGCGCGCGGGTCTGCTCGCGGCACGGGGCGACGTGGTCGTCAACTTCGACGCCGACTACTTCGACCTCGAGTTCCTCGACGCGGCGGTCACCGAGGTGCTCGATCCCGACGGACCCGCGATCGTGGTCGGCTCGAAGCGCGCGGTCGGTGCGACCGATACGCGGGTGCCCTTGCGCAAGGTCGCGACGTGGGCATTCAGCGTGATTCTGCGGGTCTTGTTCGGGCTCAAGGTCTCGGACACACACGGCATGAAGGCGCTCCGTCGCTCGGCGGTCGTCCCGCTTGCCGAAGCCTGCTTCTCGGGGCAGGACCTCTTCGACACCGAGCTCATCCTGCGGGTCGAGCGCGCGGGACTCGGCGTCGGCGAGATCCCTGTGACCTGCCACGAGCTGCGCCCGGCCCGTAGCTCGTTCCTCTCCCGCGTACCTCGTACGCTGCGCGGTCTGTGCAAGCTCCGTATCGCGATGTGGCGGGAGAAGAGGTTGGAACCCGCCCGAGCCTGACGCTTGCTTGCGCGAGGGTCGTCAATGGCGAGGGCGGCGTGTCAGACACCCCGGCCTGGGTGTCGATCGCCGACGGGCGCGTGGTCGCCACCGGTACCGGCGCGGCTCCTCCCGGCGCGATCGATCTCGAGGACGCGTTCGTCGCGCCGGGCTTCATCGATCTCCAGGTGAACGGCACGGGCACCGTGGACTTCGCGACCGCCACCGTCGACGAGGTCGTGTCGGGGGTCGACGCGCTGGTGGCGCACGGGACGACCGGGGTGCTCCTCACCCTCTGTACGGCACCGCTCGATGCGTACGACGGCATGCTCCGGCGCGCGGCGGCGGCGCAAGCAGCGCGGTCCGACGCCGTGCTCGGCGTGCACCTGGAAGGCCCGTTCCTCGGTGACGCGCCCGGCGCCCACCCTGTCGCCTTGCTGCGCCCGACGGATCTGGAGTTCCTGCGACATGTGTGCGATGCGTACGGCGCATTGGTACGGGTCGTGACGCTCGCGCCCGAGGCAGATCCCGAGCTGCGGGGGACGCGCACACTGGTCGAACGAGGCGTGGTCGTGGCGCTCGGACACTCGACCGTGGATTTCGACGGCGCGCTCGCGGCCGCCGACGCCGGCGCGCGTTTGGTGACGCACTGCTTCAACGGCATGGGACCGCTCCATCACCGCGCCCCCGGACTCGCGGGTGCCGCGTTGACCGAGCCACGGCTCGTCCCGTCACTGATCGCCGACTTCGTGCACGTGCACCCGGCGGTCGTGAAGATCGCGCTCGGCGCCCGGCCCGACGCAATCGTGGTCAGCGACGCCGTCCGCGACGACATGGCGCAGCTGGCTGACGGCACGCTCGCAGGCTCGACGCTGACGATGGACGGGGCCCTCCGCAATGTCGCCTCTCTCGGATTCGCGATCGGGCCGGCGGCCAGGCACGTGACGGGCAATCCGGCCCGGGCTCTCGGTCTCGTCGAACGCGGTCGCGTCGCACCGGGTGCGCGGGCGGACCTCGTCGCGCTCGATCCCGAGACACTCGCCGTGCGGGCGGTGTGGGTCGCCGGAGCACGGGTGTGACCGCGCGCATCGCGCTGTTCGTCACATGCGTTGCCGATCAATTGTTTCCCGATACCGGCATCGCGACCGTGCGCGTGCTCGAGTCGGCCGGGGCGCGCGTCGAGTTCCCGGAGGCCCAGACGTGTTGCGGCCAGCCGGCCTACACCGCCGGCGCTCCCGACGCCGCCGCGCGCCTCGCGCGTCACCACCTCGACGTGTTCGCGCCGTACGACGCGATCGTGACGCCGAGCGGCTCGTGCGCGGCAATGGTGCGACTCCACTTCGCCGAGCTGGTGCCCGACCGCCGCGACGAGGTCGCCGCGCTCGCCGCGCGCACCTTCGAGCTCTCGGAGTATCTCGTCGACGTGCTGGGCGTCGACGATGTCGGCGCACGGGTCGAGGTACCGGTCACCATCCACGATGCGTGCCACGGACTCCGCGGCCTGCGGGTCGCGGACGCGCCGCGCACCCTGCTCCGGCGCGCGGGTGCGACGATCGTCGAGATGACCGAAGCGGACACCTGCTGCGGTTTCGGCGGCGTGTTCTCGCTCGGGTATCCCGAGGTGTCAACGCGCCTCGCCGATGCCAAGCTCGAGCACGCGCGCGCCACCGAGACCCGCTGGCTGGTGAGCACCGACCTCGCCTGTTTGATGCACCTGGATGCGCGTCGGAAGCGGACGCGTGAGCCCGGGCCCCAGCCCGTGCACCTCGCCGACCTGCTCGCGTCGGGGTTGCCGAAGTGACCGGCGTCTCGACGTGAGCGGCCACCGAATCACCACGCCGGGCCGCGACTTCCAGGAGCGCAGCGCTCGTGCCGTCGCCGACCCGCAGCTGCAGCACGCATTGCGGAACCTCGATCGTCGCTTGCGGACCGCGGAAGAGGTCGCCGCTGCGCATCCGGAATGGAAGGAGCGCGCGGCTGCAATCCGGCGGGAGACGCTCGCCGATCTCGACGGCTGGCTGCTGCGGCTCGAGCGCGCGCTCGCCGACCGCGGCATGCATGTGCACCGGGCCGAGACTGCGGACGACGCGCGCGACATCGTGCTCGACATCGCGCGCGCTCACGGCGCGCGGACGGTCGTGAAGGGCAAGTCGATGGCAACCGAGGAGATCGATCTCGGTACCGCGCTGGAAGCGGCCGGGATGCGCGCCATCGAGACCGACCTCGGTGAGTACATCGTGCAGCTCGCGGGCGAGCGGCCGTCACACATGATCACGCCGGCGATCCACAAGACGCTTCCGCAGATTCGTGACGTGCTCGCGCACGAAGCCGGACACGAGCTGCCGGTCGACCGGGAAGCGCTCACCGCGTGGGCGCGCGACCGGCTGCGCATCGAGTTCCTTCGGGCGGATCTCGGAATCACCGGCGTCAACTTCGCGGCGGCCGATACCGGCACCCTCGTGCTCGTCACGAACGAGGGCAACGGCCGGTACTGCACCACGCTGCCCCGTGTGCACATCGCAGTGATGCCCGTCGAGAAGGTTGTGCCCCGCCTTGCCGATGTCGCGGTGCTGCTGCCGCTCCTCACCGGTCACGCGACCGGGCAGCGCCTCTCGAACTACGTCACGATGCTCTCGGGGCCCCGCGGCGCGGGCGAGGTCGACGGTCCCGACGAGCTGCACGTGGTGTTCCTCGACAACCGGCGCCGGGTGCTGCTCGGTACGAAGTTCGAGGACATGTTGGCGTGCATCCGTTGCGGCGCATGCTTGAACGTGTGCCCGGTCTACCGTCACGTGAGCGGCCACGCGTACGACGCGGTGTACTCCGGGCCGATGGGCAAGGTCTTGACGCCGCTGCTGTCGGGAGGCGCCGAAGGTGCTGATCTGCCCTTCGGTTCTTCGCTGTGCCGCGCCTGCAACGACGCGTGTCCCGTGCAGATCCCGCTCGCGGACATGATCGTGCACCTGCGCGCCGGCACGGCGACCGCACGACGGGCGCGCCCGGCATGGCAGGCCTGGTCACGCGCGTGGGCGTCGCCACGCTCGTATCGCGCGACGACGGCGCTCGCACGCCTCGGCGCGCGCTTCGTCCCGCGGCGGTTGCTCCGCGGTTGGACCGCAACGCGCGACCTTCCGATGCCCGCGCGCGTGCCGTTCCGGACGCGGTGGGACCGCGAACACTCATGATCGACCGCTTCATCGAGGAACTGCGCACAAACGCTTGTGTCGTGCACGGCCCCATGGAGATCGCGGTCGCGCGTGGCGTCATCGTCGAGCGAGCGCGCGCGGCGGGAGCGCGGGCGGCGTGCAACGGCGATGTCCCCTTGCCCGCGCTCGTGCAGGACCTTCGGCACGCCGGGCTCGACGTGTGCACCGCCGATGAGGGCGGGTGGTCGACGCGCCTCGCTGGTGCCGATACCGGCATCACCGGGGCCCGGATCGCCGTCGCCGATCCCGCAGCGATCGGTCTTGCCGCCGCGCCCGGCTCACCGCGCGCGACGAGTCTGGTGCCGCACACCCACCTGTGCGTCTTGCGCGTCACCGACGTCGTGCCGACGCTGGCCGACGCCTTCGCGCAGGTCGTCGCGCACGGTCTGCCGAGCGCGTTGACCTGGATCTCCGGGCCGAGTCGCACCGGCGACCTCGAGATGATCCTCACGCTCGGCGTCCACGGACCGCGCACGGTCGAGGTCGTCCTCCTGGCGTGAGCGTTCTCGGGCCTCACGCCCGGGGCCGGCGGGTAGGGTCGCGCGCTGATGGAGATCGTTGCGGCACTTTTCGTCGAGAACATCGACTTTCGCCAGGTTGCCGGTCCGTCGACGCGGATCGACATCACCGGCGCGTTCTTCTCGACGGCCGTCCCCGCGTATCCCGCGCAGCTCACGCCTCATCTCGTCGTGCTCGTGCGGGTGCCGGAAGACACCGACGGGAACGCCACCCTGGAGACGGTGTTCGTCCGCGCCGACGGGACGGAGGCCGGCCGCAACGCGCAATCCTTCTTCGTCGACCCGGGGAAGTTCGGCTACCGGCTCGTGAAGGGTGAGCTCGACTTTCCCGAGCCGGGAACGATCGAGGCGAAATGCACGATCCTGGAGAGCGGCTCGTCGGTGACCGTGCCGCTCACGGCCCTGCCCAACCCGGGCTGACCGATCTTGACCCTCAACCTCGCCTCCCGGCACGCCGACGCGATCAAGGAATGGACCTCGTGAACCGTTATGCGGCCGCGCTCTCGCTCCATCCGACGCCGGTTGAGGCGGTTGGCGAGGTTGCCGGTGAAATCTTGGAGCGGTTCGACGGCACCAGGCCCGACCTGTTGGTGTGCTTCGCGTCGCCCCACCACGTGGGGGCGTTCGACGATGTCGCCGGTGGGCTGCGCAAGCTGCTCGAACCCGAGGTGATGATCGGCTGCACCGCGGTCGGTGTGGCCGGCGGCGGCGTCGAGGTCGAAGCCGGTCCGGGGCTGTCGGTGCTCGCCGCGCGGTTCGGGGCGGGCCGGGTCGACGGCGTGGTGCTCGAGGCGCACGCGACCGACGACGGCTTGGCCATCGTCGGCTGGCCGGACTCGGTCCCTGCACGCGGCACGTTGCTGATGCTGGCGGACCCGTTCTCGTTCCCCGTCGCCGACTTCCTCGCGCTGTGCAACGCCCAGGTGCCGGATCTGACGATCGTGGGCGGTCTGGCGTCGGCGGGCATGCGACCGGAGACGAACCGCCTCGTCCTCGACGACCAGGTGGTCCGCGGCGGCGCGGTCGCGGTGCTGTGCTCGGACGACGTGCCGGTGCGCCCGGTCGTCTCCCAGGGCTGCCGGCCGATCGGTGATCCGTTCACGGTCACGCGCGCCGATCGCAACCTGATCTACGAGCTGGCCGGGATGCCCGCGATGACGCGCCTCCAGGACCTCGTGCAGGCAGCGAGCGACGACGAGCGGGAGCTGATGCGCGAGGGATTGCACGTCGGTCTCGTCGTCGACGAGCACAAGCTCGACTTCACCCGCGGCGACTTTCTCGTACGCAACGTCCTCGGCGCCGATCAGCGCAGTGGCGCGCTCGCGATCGGCGAAGGGGTCGAGGTCGGCACCACCGTGCAGTTCCAGGTACGAGACGCCGATGCCGCCGACGACGACCTACGAGCGCTGCTCAACGGCGTGCAGGGGGACGCCGCGTTGTTGTTCACGTGCAACGGGCGCGGCACCCATCTCTTCCCGGATGCCAATCACGACGCGGGCACCGTCGAGGAGCTCCTCGGCACGCTGCCGCTCGCAGGCGCGTTCTGCGCCGGTGAGATCGGACCGATCGGCGGCCGCAATTTCCTGCACGGCTTCACCGCATCGCTGCTCGTCTTCGAGAGATGAGTCCGGACCCGGTCACCGGGCCCAAGGGCGGAACTGGGTAGCACCTAGTCTCACGGGGCCGTCAGAAAGGGGCCGACGTGGCTGAGGAGCTCGAACAGCGCGCGATCAACGTGATCCGAGGGCTCGCGATGGACGCCGTGCAGAAG
This sequence comes from Acidimicrobiia bacterium, assembly GCA_038209365.1. GTDB lineage: Bacteria > Actinomycetota > Acidimicrobiia > IMCC26256 > PALSA-610 > DASQHW01. The sequence continues at coordinate 156,497 of JBBQXS010000001.1, forward strand.
GCCAACTCCGGTCACCCGGGTACGCCGATGGCGCTGGCGCCGCTGGCGCACGTGTTGTGGACGCGCATCATGAAATACGACGCGTCCGAACCGGACTGGCCCGATCGCGATCGCTTCGTGCTGTCGGCGGGCCACGCGTCGATGTTGCTCTATTCGATGCTCTTCCTCACCGGGTACGGCCTCGAGCTCGACGACATCCGTCAGTTCCGGCAGTTCGGCTCGCGGACACCCGGGCATCCCGAGTACCGGCACACGAAGGGCGTCGAGATCACCACGGGTCCGCTCGGGCAGGGCTTCGCCAACTCGGTCGGCATGGCCATCGACGAGAAGCACCTACGTGCCCGCTTCGGTGCCGACCTGTGCGACCACCACGTGTTCGGTATCTGCAGCGACGGCGACCTCATGGAGGGCATCAGTCACGAGGCGGCGTCGCTTGCCGGGCACTACCAGCTCGGCCGCATGGTGTTCGTGTACGACGACAACCACATCACCATCGACGGGCCGACCGAGCTCGCGTACAGCGACAACGTGCCGGGCCGGTTCGAGTCGTACGGCTGGCACGTCGTGCAGCTGGGCGAAGCCGCGAACGATCTTGACGCGCTCGAAGCGGGCCTCCGGCAGGGCATGGCCGAGAAGACACGCCCTTCGCTCGTCATCGTGCGCTCACACATCGGGTACCCGTCGCCGAACTTCACGGACTCCGAGAAGGCGCACGGCAGCCCGCTCGGCGCCGACGAGGTTGCGCGCACCAAGGAGATCCTCGGTCTCCCGCCCGACGAGTTCTTCGTGCCCGACGACGTGCTGCGCCTGTATCGCGAAGCCGGACGCCGCGGCGCGGCCGCACGCACGGCGTGGGAAGCGCGCCCCAAGAGCGAGGAATTCGAGGCGTGCATCTCGAGCCGGGCATTGACCGGCTGGGAGCAGAAGCTGCCGACGTGGCAAGCGGGCGAATCGGTACCGACTCGCACGGCGATCCAGGAGGTGTTGAGCGCGGTCGTCGACGTGGTGCCCGGCTTGTTCACCGGTTCCGGCGACCTCACCGGCAACACGGGCATGAGTGTGAAGAGCCTCGGCACGTTCACGCCCGACGATCCGACGGGCCGCCTCATCCACTACGGGATCCGCGAGCACGCGATGGGCTCGTCGGCGAACGGTATGGCGGTGTCGGGGCTGGTGCCGTGTGTCGGCACCTTCTTCGTGTTCAGCGACTACATGCGCCCCGCCGTCCGCCTCGCGTCGATCATGCAGGCGAAGGTCTGCTTCGTATGGACCCACGACTCGGTCGGCGTCGGCGAGGACGGCCCCACACACCAGCCCGTCGAGCAGCTCGCATCCCTGCGCGCGATGCCTGGTCTGCGCGTGATCCGGCCCGCGGACGCGAACGAGGTCGCGGCCGCGTGGCGCGTGCACCTCGACGGCGACGGACCGACCGCCTTGCTGCTCACCCGCCAGAAGGCTCCGGTGCTCGACGGCACGGCCGAGAAGGCGCCGGCCGGTGTTCCGCAGGGCGCGTACGTCCTGGTGCCGGAACAGGGAGGATCCGACGGGCGTCCCGACGTCGTGCTCATCGGTACGGGTTCCGAGGTCTCCGTGTGCGTCATCGCAGCAACCCAGCTCGCGGCGCGGGGTGTGTGGGCCCGGGTGGTGTCGATGCCGTCCTGGGATGTCTTCGAAGCCCAGCCCGGCGGATACCGCGTCGAGGTGCTGCCACCCGACGTGCCGACACTGGCGGTCGAAGCCGGCGTGCGCTTCGGATGGGAGCGCTACGCCGACGACGTCGTGAGCATCGACCGGTTCGGCGCGTCCGCACCGGGTGACGTGGTGATGCGCGAGCTCGGGATCACGCCCGAGCACGCAGTCGAGCGCGCGCTCGCGCTGCTCGGCCAGGACCTGTGAAGGAGAGCGCATGCCCAGTGCCGTCGCACAGCTCGTCGAGTTCGGTCAGAGCCCCTGGTACGACAACCTCACCCGCGCGCTTGCCCGCGGAGGGCTCGACATGTTGATGCGGGAACACGGGATCCGCGGCGTGACGTCGAACCCGACGATCTTCGAGAAGGCGATGGCCGTCGGCACGGACTACGACGACCAGCTGCGCGAGCTCATCGCCGATGGGAAAGCGACCGAGGACGCGTACTGGGAGCTCGTCCTCACCGACATCTCGCACGCGGCCGACCGGTTGCGTCCGGTCTACGACCAGCTCGACGGCGCCGACGGCTTCGTGTCGGTAGAGGTGTCGCCGAATCTCGCGCACGATACGGAGGGCACGATCGCGCAGGCCCTCGAGCTGTGGCAGCGGCTCTCGCGCCCGAACGTGATGATCAAGATCCCGGCCACGCCGGCGGGAATTCCGGCGATCACCGAGGTGTTGTCGGCGGGCGTCAACGTGAACATCACACTGATCTTCAGCCTGCGCCGGTACGAAGAGGTGATCGAGGCATTCGCCGCCGCCCTCGAGCGTCGCGTCGCCCGCAGCGACGACATCAGCCGTCTCGCGTCGGTCGCATCGTTCTTCGTGAGCCGCGTCGACACCGAGACCGACCGGAGACTGCCGGAAGGTTCGCCCCTGCGCGGCAAGGCGGCCGTCGCGAACGCGAAGCTCGCGTACCAGCTGTTCGTGCAGCGGTTCGCAGGAGCGCGTTGGGAGCGTATGGCCGCGGCCGGCGCACGCAAGCAGCGGCCGCTCTGGGCGTCGACGTCGACGAAGAACCCGGCGTACTCCCCGACGCTGTATGTCGACAACCTCATCGGGCGGGATACGGTGAACACCCTCGCCCAGGCGTCGATCGACGCGCTCTCGCACGGCGACGCCGATCTTCGGCCCGACACGATCGTCGAGGACGTCGATGCGGCGCGCACCGTGATGTCGGATCTCGCCTCCGCCGGCATCGACTTCGACGACGTCACGGCGACGCTCGAGCGCGAAGGTGTTGACTCCTTCGCGAAGTCGTTCAACGATGCACTCGCGACCTTGGAGAAAAAGGCCGCCGAGCTCAAGTAGGAGGCCTCACGCAAATGGCGAAGTTCATCCAGATCATCGAGTTCCAGACTTCACGCCCTGACGAGGTTGAGACGTTGCACGATCAGTGGCAGCGCGAGACCGAGGGGAAGCGGACTGCCGACCGGGTGACGATCACTCGAGATCGCGACCGGCCCGGCACATGCATCATCGTTGCCGAGTTCGCTTCGTACGACGAAGCGATGAAGAACAACGATCTGCCCCAGACGCAGCGGATCTCCGAGCAGATGATGAAGCTCGCTGACGGCGAGCCGACGTTCCGCAACCTCGACGTCAGGCGCCAGGCGTAGGAGCACGCGCGACAGCACGCAGGTGGTCGGCGAAGTCGGCGGGCTTCGCGTGCGCGTTCAAGCCGCTGGTGTTCGGCATCACATAGGTGGGCGCGTCCGCGAATCGCTCGGCCTGCCAGCCGACGCGCGCGCGTTTGTCGATTGCGGCGCGATAGCCGGCCAGCCCGACGAAGCAGACCGACTGGGGTCGCAGCCATTCGACGAGCCGGTCGACGCGCTGCCTCCCTTCGGCATATTCGGCGCGAGTCAATTCGTCTGCACTCTTCGACGCGCGGCGCACGAGATTCGTCATGCCGACACGGTCGACACGCAGCGCATGGTACGGATCGTGGCTACGCGTCACGAGCCCCGAAGCGAGCGCCGCGGGCCAGAAGCGGTTCCCGGGGCGTGCGAAGCCGACGCCCGTGTCGGCCGAGAGGAGGCTTGGGTTCAGACCGACGATCAACACGCGCATCCCGGGACCGACCGTGTCGGGGAGCATCCGCGCGCGCGTCGCCTCGACGTCCAGCCACTCTTCGCCGTCGTCGACGAAGGCGCCGATCTCGAAGCCCGCGCCTTCGATCACATCGCGGAGGCGCCCGGCAGGCCACCACGTGAAGTGCCGGCCGGGAAAGCGATCATCGGCGTTCTCTTGCGTGCGGTCGGACGTGACCTGCACGTGCAACGCGCCACCGAGGGCCAGCGTGCGGTGCAGATCCGCGAGCGCCAACGGCAGCGTTTCCGCCGGGATGTGCATGTAGGACTTGTGGGCCCACGCGCCGGTGAGTGCCGCGGCGCGGAATGGCAGCCGCTCGAGATCCGCGACCACGGGCCATGCGTCCGGCGAGAACGAGCGCACCTGCGCCGCCATCGCCGATGCGGCGTCCAACGCGACCACGGGTGTCCCGAGATCCCCACTGTGCCAACCTGGACCGCAACCGATATCGGCACGGACGCCCGGTGGCACGCGAGCGACGAACGCGTCCAGGGTCGCCGGGCGCGGCCGGCGTCGGTGCTCGATCCAGTCCCCGACGTGGTGCTCGTAGACGTCGACGGTGTTGCGATCCATCAGACGATGATGGCGCGCGTCATGCGGAACGCGCCGACGAGTGAGCCATCGCCGTCGGTCAAGGGCCGAGGGGCAGTGCACTGGCGCCAGAACACGTCGGCCGCGATCGTCACTGTCGCGTCGGGATCAGCATCCGCGTGGAAGCCGGACCGATCGGCGAACCAGATGCGCTCCACCTCGCCTGTGATATCGATCCGCAGGAAGCCGGTCGTGTTCGCAAGGGCAACGGGGATCGCCCATTTGAACGTGTCGAGCACGGCGCCGAGATGCGGGTCGTCGATGAGCCCGGGTCGTTCGAGCGCGTCGCGCAACTGTTGCTGGTGCACCCACCGCTCCGTGTACTCCCTGGCGAGACACAACCAGGCCGGAGCCTGCGCCACCGCGGCCCACGCCACGCCCTCCGCCCGTGCGTCGAGATCAGCCGATGCGGCGCAACGGTCGACCTCGGCACCGGTTGCGAAGAGGAGATCGCGTAGCACCCGTCCGCTCAGCGGCGCGCACGCGTCGATCCATTGCTGATTGCGCCGGGCGAGGCGCGCCACGAGCTCGTCGCCACCCGCGTCGATCATGCCCGTTTTTCACGGTCGCGTAACCGAGTCAAGAGCCCGAGATCGGACGCGAGCACATGGGCGACGAGGTCGTGCACGGTCCATGGCGGGCACGGCGTCGGCGCATCCCATTCGCGCGGATGAAGGCCGTCGATCAGGTCGAGGAGCGCCGCTCGCTCGGAGTGCATGACCACCCGGACGTCGAGCGGATCCACACCGAGAACCTGCACGAATTGCAGCTTCGCGCATGGACCGGCGGGAATCGGGCAGATTTGTAGCCGTGGCGCGGATGCAAGCGAGCCCGGGACGACCCGGCACGGCGCCGTTCTAGTGCTTCCCGGCCAGGTGCGCGTCGTCGAGGACGTGGCGCACGCGTTTGCGCGCGTCGTCGCGGAGATCGCCCCCCGGTCGATTGCCCTGTCCGGCGGCGAGACCGCACGCCGGTGCTACGCCGCCCTCCGCGAGGAGCCGGTCGACTGGCTGATGGTCGAGGTGTTCTTCGGCGACGAGCGCATGGTCCCGGTCGAGTCCGAGGAATCGAACGAAGGCATGGCCCGGCGGGTCCTCCTCGACCTCGTACAACCGCGAGCGATCCATTCGATGGTCGGCATCGGGGCCGACGGCTACGACGCGCTGGTCCGGGCGTCGCCGCCGATCGACATCGTGCATCTCGGCCTGGGTCCGGACGGGCACACGGCGTCCCTGTTCCCGGGCTCGCCGGCGCTGGAGGTGCGCGACCGGTTCGTCGTCGAGACGGAGGACGACGAACACCCGCACCCACGCATCACGTTCACGTTCCCGGCCATCGAGCGGGCGCACCTCGCGCTGGTGACGGTCGCCGGCGAGGACAAGCGGGATGCGGTGGCACGCATCAAGGCGGGCGAGGATCTCCCCGGTGCGCGGATTCGCGCCGAACGGGTGCTGTGGCTCGGCGACCCGGCCGCGCTCGGCGACTGACGGGAGTGCCCGGGCGGCGATCTCCGTCAATGTCCAATCAGATTCGCCCCATCTGTTTGGACGCTGGGCCCGCCACACCCGGGCTGCACGTCCAATCTGATTGGACGCTGGGCCCGCCACAGCCGGGCTGCGCGTCCAAACGGTTGGGATGCGCAGACAAACTAGGGTCGCCACCATGCGCACTGCTTCTGGGTTCCGGGAGCTGCTCGACACGCCGCTCGAAGAGCTGATGCCGATCGCCGCGGCGCGACGTGATGCCCGCTTCGGGCGGCGCATCACGTTCTCGCCCAAAGTGTTCGTCCCGCTCACGATGCTGTGTCGCGATCGATGCGGATACTGCACGTTCGCCAAACCGCCGGCTCGGCTCGACGCACCCTTCCTCACGCCCGAGCAGGTGCTGGAGCTGGCGACACGCGGGGCCGCCCTCGGTTGCTTCGAGGCGCTGTTCACGCTCGGCGAGGCGCCCGAGTCCCGCTATCCACAAGCGGCGGAGTGGCTCCGCGCGCAGGGCCACGGGTCGACCGTCGAGTACCTCGCCGCGGTCGCGGGGCGCGTGCTCGACGAGACCGGCCTGTTGCCGCACGCCAACGCGGGCGCGTTGGCCGAGGACGAGCTACTGCTCCTGCGCGCCGTCAGCCCGTCGCAGGGGATGATGATCGAGACGCTCGCGGCCCGGTTGGGGGAGCCCGGCGGTCCGCATCACGGCGCACCCGACAAGACCCCGGAACGCCGGCTGGCGACGCTTCACGCCGCCGGTCGAGCGCGCGTGCCGTTCACGACCGGCATCCTCGTCGGCATCGGCGAGACACGCGCCGAACGCATCGACGCGCTGGTCGCGATCGCGAACGCACACCTCGAGCACGGCCATGTGCAAGAGGTCATCGTCCAGAACTTCCTTCCCAAGCCCGGCACCGCGATGCATCGCGACGCACCGTGCCCGACCGACGAGTTCCTGTGGTCGATCGCGGCCGCGCGCATCATCCTTCCCGAGGACGTGCACCTCCAGGCGCCGCCGAACCTCAGTGACGACCTCGCACCGTTGCTCGCGGCGGGCATCGACGACTGGGGCGGTGTCTCGCCGCTCACGATCGACCACGTGAACCCCGAGCGGCCATGGCCCGCGCTCGAGCGTTTGTCCGCGGCGACCGAGGCGGAGGGATACGCACTCGCCCCGCGTCTCACCGTCTACCCGGAATATGTGCAGCGGCCCGACGAGTGGCTGCATCCCGGTGTGCGCACCGCGGTGCTGGTCGCGTCCGATCTCGAAGGCCTCGCGCGCGACACCGCCTGGTCGCCGGGTCGCGACGACCTCGCCCCACCGACGATCCTCCCGGGCGCGGGTCTTGCGCGCGCGGGCGGGCCCGTCGGTGAGGTGCTGGAGGGCGTGCTCGCCGGGACGGAAGTCGGCATCGACGAGATCGTCACGCTCCTCGGCGCCCGTGGTCCCGAGGTTCGGCGCGTGGCCGAGGTCGCGGACCAGCTGCGTCGCGAGATCACGGGCGACGAGGTGACGTTCGTCCGTAATCGCAACATCAACTACACGAACGTGTGCACGTTCCGGTGCAAGTTCTGCGCGTTCTCGAAGGGCCCGCTTTCGCTCAACCTGCGTGGCAACCCGTATCTCATCGAGATCGAGGAGATGCAGCGGCGCGTCGTCGAGGCCGTCGACTGCGGCGCGACCGAGGTCTGCCTGCAGGGCGGCATCCATCCCGACTTCGACGGCGACTACTACGTCGACGTCGCCAGGGCGGTGAAGGAGGTTGCGCCCCAGATCCATGTGCACGGGTTCACCGCGTTGGAGGTCACCGAAGGTGCGCGCCGTCTCGGCATGCCGTTGCGCGATTACCTGTTGCGGGTCAAGGAGGCTGGGCTCGCGACCCTTCCCGGGACTGCGGCCGAGATCCTCGACGACGAAGTGCGAGCGATCATCTGTCCCGACAAGGTCACCACGGACGAGTGGCTGGAGGCGCACCGCACCGCCCACTCGGTCGGGCTGCGCTCGAACATCACGATCATGCACGGCTCGGTCGAGCGGCCCGTGCACGTCGCGCGCCACCTCGTGCGGACGCGCGACCTCCAGAAGGAGACCGGCGGTTTCACGGAGTTCGTGCCGCTGCCGTTCGTGCACATGGCGACACCGATCTTCATCCAGGGCAAAGCGCGCCGAGGCCCGACCTTCCGCGAAGTTCTGCTGATGCACGCCGTCGGTCGCATCGCGTACCGCGAGACGATTCCCAACGTGCAGGTCTCGTGGGTGAAGTGCGGAATCGCGGGTGCGCGCCAGGTGTTGCAGGCCGGCGCGAACGACCTCGGCGGCACGCTCATGGACGAGAACATCTCCCGCGCCGCGGGCGCGAGCCACGGCCAGGAGCTCGACGAGCACGAGTTCCGGTCGATCGTCGAGCCGATCGGCCGCACCCTTGCCCAGCGCACGACGCTCTACGGACGGGTGACGACCAAGGGGCGGCGCCTGCGGCCTGTCGAAGAGGCTCCCGTCATCGTTTCGCTCGGCAAGCCCTCGTGAGCCGGTTCGACGTCGTCGCCATCGGCAACGCGATGGTCGATGTCCTCTCCTACGAGGACGACGCGTTCGTCGTTCGTACGGGCGTGGAGCGCGGAGCCACGACACTCGTCGACGGTGCCCGCTCCGAGGAGATCTATGCGCAGATGGGTCCGGCGACCGAGATCTCGGGCGGCTCGGCCGGCAACACCACGGCTGGGCTCGCCTCCTTCGGCGCCCGCGCGGCATACATCGGCCGCGTCGCCGACGACGCATTCGGCAAGGTGTTCGCGCACGACCTGCGCAGCCTTGGTGTGCACTTCGATTCGCCGATCGCGTCCGACGGACTGCCGACCGGGCGATGCCTGGTCATCGTGACGCCGGACGCGCAGCGGACGATGTGCACGTATCTCGGCGCAGGCGCCGAGCTCGATGTGCACTACGTCGACGAAGCCGTGATCGAAGCGGCCGCGGTCACGTACCTCGAGGGATACGTGTGGGACCCGCCGCCGGCCAAGGCCGCGGTACGACGCGCGGCGGAGATCGCTCACCGGGCCGATCAGCGTGTCGCGTTGACGCTTTCCGATCCGTTCTGTGTGGATCGGCACCGGGCGGAGTTCCTCGAGCTCGTCGAGTCCCACGTCGACATCCTGTTCGCCAACGAGCACGAGATCACAATGCTGTACGAGGTCGAAACGTTCGACGAGGCCCTGCACCGCGTCCGCGGCCACTGCGAGATCGCAGCACTGACGCGCGGCGCGCTGGGCTCGATCATCGTCGCCGGCGACGACGTGCACGTCATCGACGCGCATCCCACCGAGGTCGTCGACACGACGGGCGCCGGCGACCTCTACGCCGCCGGATTCCTCTACGGCTTCACCCACGGGCAGGATCTCGCGACGTCGGGGAAGCTCGCGTCGCTCGCCGCGGCCGAGGTCATCTCGCACCTCGGCGCGCGCCCCGCACGGCCACTCTCGGAGCTGGCGGTGCCGTTGCTCGAGCCGTGAGCGGCGCTCACTAGCCTTGGAGGTCGTGGCACGCTTCCCGCGGTATCGCACCGGTGATGCCGAGCTCGACCAGCAGATCGGCGACCTGGTCGCCAAGGTCGGCGACGTGCGTGACAGCGACTTGCTGTTCGAGATGACCGTCTCCGCGGTGCGACTCGCGCGCGACCACGCGAGTCGTGGTGACATGAAGCTCGCCAACGCGGCACTGAAGGAGATGCGGTACGCGTTCGCGGTCTTCGAGCCGTACCGCTCCGCGCGCAAGGCCGCGATCTTCGGGTCGGCCCGGACGAGGCGAGACGACCCTCTGTACGAGCAGACCGTTGCTCTCGCGCAGGGTCTGGCGGAGGTTGACTGGATGGTGATCACCGGTGCAGGACCGGGGATCATGGAGGCGGGCATCGAGGGGGCGGGCGCCGCCAACTCGTTCGGCGTGAGCATCCGGTTGCCGTTCGAGGCGGCCACCACGCAGTTCCTCGCCGACGACCCCAAGCTGGTGAACTTCCGGTACTTCTTCACGCGCAAGGTCACCTTCGTGAAGGAGGCGAACGCGTTCGTGCTGCTGCCCGGCGGGTTCGGAACGCTCGACGAGGGCTTCGAGCTGCTGACCCTCGTACAGACCGGCAAGGCGCCACCCGCACCGATCATCCTGCTCGACGTTCCCGGCGGCACGTTCTGGTTGACGTGGATGCAGTTCGTCGAGCGGGAGCTCCGGGCGCGGGGTTACATCTCACCGGAGGACGTGAACCTCGTGACGATCACCGACGACGTGGCCGTCGCGCTCGAGGAGATCACCCGCTTCTACCGGAATTACCACTCGCTACGTTTCGTCGGCGGCGATCTCGTGCTGCGTATGCAGCATCTGCCGCCACCCGCCACCATCGATCAGCTCAACGAGGAATTCGCCGACATACTCGTGAGCGGCAAGATCGAGTCCGCTGAGGCGAGCAAGGCCGAGATCGGCGACAAGGACGTGCCCGAGCTCGCCCGGCTGAAGATGCGCTTCGACCGCCACTCGTACTCCCGGCTCCGGGAGCTGATCAACCGCCTCAACGCGGTCGACTGACGCAGACGCGCGACAGATCGGTCAGTGCGCGTCGACGCGGTGGCGGGACGTCTCCTCGCTCACGCTTGCGAAATGATAAAGGACGTGCAAAACCTTCCTCAGCATCTCGGCCTCCCTCGGCTCTGCCTTCATATCGACCGCTGACGCGCGTCGATCGAGGGGACCTTTGACCCGAATCGCCGAGTCAAACGTCGCCGTGGTGGGCCCAGGCCGCCAGATCGGGCGCCGCGAGCTCGCCCACGCGCCGGCGGTAGCGCCGGACGTCGGTGTCGTCGAGGAGGCGGCGCCACTGGCCGCTCGTGCCGCGGTTGAAGAACCGCTGGTTGTCCCGCCAGATGGCCGCATTGGTGACTTCGGGCGCAACCTCGGCGGCGCGGCGGCGCATTTCGTCGAAGCACGCGGCGCGGACGAGCTCTGGCCAGCGGTCCGAAGGAACGTCGATTCCGAGGCGTGTCGCAAGACGTCGCATCTCGCCTTCGAGGTCCGCGGTCAGTTCGTCGTAGTGCAACAACACGATGTTCGCTCGATCTCTGGCGTCCCAGAACGTCGCGAGGTGATGGAGCGTCTGGTGCAGGCTCATCCATTCGACGACCGACCGGGTGTCGTCCACCCACTCCCAGAACCGGTCGATCTCGTTCTCGAGCCGCACGGGAGGTCCTTCGGCAATCTGTTCCATGATGTCGTCCAGGCCGATGGCGTTGTGGCGCGCGGTCAGCACGGCGATGATGTCCATGTTGGCTACGTGGTTGTCCCACGACAGGAACACGTCGCGCGGATCGCGGCCGACCCAGATGTACGTCACGTCCTCGCGGTACGGCAGCCCGTCGAGCGGCGTGTGGGATTTGATGAAGCGCCGATGCCGTTGGGCATCGAGGTCGGCGATGATGGATTCCGCGCTGCGCGTCTGCATGTCCAACCACGGTGACAGGACACCGAGCGGTTGCGACAACTCCGGCGTTTGGAAGATCAGCAGCGCGCAGATCATCTGCGTCCAGGTCGTGCCGCACTTGGGCGGAGTGCTGACGACGATGTCGCCGGGACGCTGTGTGAATCCATGCCAGCGCGCGCTGTCGTACAGCATCGACTTGTAGTGGACGAGGTCGGCCATCAGTCGTCCTCGACCGCCAACGGCGACAGTGCGCCGATCGCCTTCGCGATCGCGCGCCGGGCTTGCAGCACGCGCCTCTCCTCGGCCGCCGCGTGCTCGGCCTCGTCGGACTCGGGCGCGCGCGCGGCCTCCCGGAGCCGCTCGTACGCCAGATCACGCAATTCTTCTTCGAGCGCGCTGAGCCGCTCGGTAATCGACTCGTACCGGTCAGTCGTCATCCAGAGCCTCCGCGAACAGATCGGCAGGATGGCGGGCGTCGACGCCCGCGCCACGCAGCTGCATCACGCAGCCCGGGTTCGCCGAGGCCACGATCGCATCATGCTCCCCCATCGCCCGCCGCAACGCCGCGACCTTCCGGTCACGGATCTGCCCGGATAGTGCCGGTTGCAGCGCACTGTACGCGCCTCCGGCACCACAGCACAGCCCGTCGTCGTCGGTCTCGGCGAGCTCGTATGCAGTTCCCAGGAGCGCGCGCACGGCACCGTGCGCCTTCTGCACGTGCCGCAGATGACACGGGTCCTGCACGACGACGCGCCGACCCAGTGTCCGGGTACGCGGCGGACCTGCGGCGATGCACCATTCCGCGAAGTCGCGCACCCGGGCGCTGAAGCGCCGAGCCTCGTCGGTATCGAGCAGTTCGCCGTATTCCTTCATGACTGCACCGCAACCCGCGCTGTCGACGACGACGGGCGCGTCGCCGGGCATGGACGCCATCACGCGTCTCGCCAGTGCCCGCGCCTGCGCGTCACGACCGGCGTGTACGTGCAGTGCACCACAACAGTCACCGCCGGCACCGGGACGCGAGACGCGCGCGCCGGTCGTTTGCATGACGACCGCGGCGGCGCGGTGCGTTCCACGCTGCCACGCGTCCATCACGCAACCCGTGAAGAGCCAGGCGTCGGGCGCGCCGCCGGCCGGCACGTCCCATCGGCGCAACGTCAGGCGAGGCAAGCCGAATCGCTTCGGTACGAGCCCCAGTCGTTGCGCGAGCGAGAGCATCCACGTCAACGCGAGCAGCAACCGGTGCCGAGGCAATACCACCGTGTACGCGAACCACTCGGCAATCCTGCGCCGGCGTGACGACGGGGGCGGCATCGCCGCCCGCGTGTGCTCCATGAGCCTCCCGAACGGGACGCCCGACGGGCACGCCGCTTCACAGCCCCGGCACGCGACGCACTCATCCATCGCGGCGCGGAACGCGTCGTCGATGGGCGCGTCGTACCACTCGACTGCCCGCATGGCGGTGAGACGTCCCCGCGGCGAGGCGATCTCGCGCCCGGTGACGCGATATGTCGGGCAGTGCGGCAGGCACAACCCGCACGACACACACGCGACGAGATCGTCGTCGTCGAGGTGCAACGGTCCGCTCATGGTGCTCGCCCCGGAGCGCCGTTCGGCCCGAATGGGAGCCGGCCCGGGTTGCATCGTCCGTCGGGATCGAACGCGTGCTTGATCCGGCGCATCAACGCGAGGTTCGGCAGTGGCCGACCGTAGCCGTCGTCATCGGGGGCGCCACCCGCTTCACGCAGCATCCATCCGTTGTGCGCGTGCGCGATGGTGCGGGCGCCGGCCAGCGCGCCGGCGGAGTCGGCCGCGACGTGCACCGTGCCGACGCCCAGCTCCGCGCACCACCGGACCTCCCCGGGGAGCGCCCGGCCGACCGCTCGTACGTGGTCGGGTGCCACGGAGATGCGACCCCGGTGGGCCCCCTCGGGCAGCGCAGGCGGTGTCGCCCGCGGCGTGCAGTCGCGGGCCTGCGCCGCCACGTCGGCTTCGGCGCCCTCCAGCAACACGTGCTCAGCGGTGCCGTCCCACAGTCGCGATGACGGTCGGTGGAACGCGCGAGCATCCTCGACGGTGAACCAACGCGCCACACGCGGGCGCGGACGGCAACGCAGTGTGGCCTGCATCAGCACGCCGAGCGTGCCGAGCGATCCGACGAACAACCGCGGCAGGTCATAGCCGGTGACGTTCTTGACCGTCGGTCCGCCACCCTTCACGAGCACCCCGTACCCGGTGACGAACCGCACCTCGAGCACGTGATCGCGCAGCGGCCCGTGGCGGAGGCGGCGGATGCCCGAGAGCCCGCACGCGAGGATGCCGCCGATCGTCGCGTCGTGCGAGCGCGGGTCGAGCGCCACCTCTTGGCCGTGCTCGGCGAGCACCGCGTCGAGTGCGGCGAAGGCCGTCCCCGCGCCGACGGTCACGGTCATGTCGGCGGGCTCGTAGTCGACCACACCTTCGGGTGCACGCACTTCTGCCGCGCCGGCCGGCGGCGGACCGCCGACACCCCAATGCGAACGCGCACCGACGGGCGCGACCACCGCCGCACTCAGATCCACGTGCCCTCCGGGATCCGCTGGAGCTCGCCGCACCGGCTGCCGCGCGGCAGCACCTTCTGCGGGTTGGCAGCGCCGTCGGGATCGAACGCGTCCCGCAGCCGTGCTTGGGCGTCGAGGTCGGCGGGCGAGAACTGCTTGTCCATGAGATCGCGCTTCTCGACGCCGACGCCGTGCTCGCCGGTGAGCACGCCGCCCGCGGCGAGACACGTCTCGAGGATCTCGGTGCCGGCCGCGTGCACACGTTCCCAGATACCGTGCTCGCGGCTGTCGAACACCAGGAGCGGGTGCAGGTTGCCGTCGCCGGCATGGAACACGTTCATCACGATGAGCTCGTGCTTCGCCGCGATCTCGTAGACGCGGCGCAGTACCTCGACGAGCTTGGTGCGCGGGACCACCGCGTCGTGCAGGTAGTAGTCGGGCGCGACACGCGCGATCGCCCCGAACGCCGACTTGCGTCCCTTCCAGAGGAGCGCGCGTTCGGCGTCGTCTGCAGCGACGCGCACACTCGTCGCTCCATTCGCACTCGCGATGTCGGTGACGAGCGCGACGTGCTCGGCGACGCCCGCGTCGAGCCCGTCGACTTCGACGAGCAGCACGGCTTGGGCATCGCGTGGATATCCGGCGCCGACGAAGTCCTCCACTGCGGCAGTGATGCGCGCGTCCATCATCTCCAAGGCGGCGGGCAGCACGCCGCCGGCGATGATGCCGCTGACGGTTGCCGCGGCGGCGTCGACCGCGTCGAACGCACACAGCATCGTGGCGACGGCGGGCGGGTCCGGCGTGAGACGCACCGCGATCCGCGTGGCGATGCCCATGGTGCCCTCGGAGCCGACGAAGCACCCGCGCAGGTCGTAGCCGGGGACATCGGGCTCGAGTCCGCCGAGGTGCGCGACCTCGCCGTCGGCGAGCACGGCGTCGACGGCCAGCACGTGCGCCGACGTGACGCCGTCGGCGAGACAGTGGGGGCCTCCCGCATTCGTGCCGACGTTGCCGCCGATCGTGCACGCCTGTTGCGACGAGGGGTCGGGCGCATAGTGAAGTCCGAGATGTCCGACCGCCCGGGAGAGATCGAGGTTGAGCACGCCGGGCTCGACCCACGCGATCCGCTGGCCGGCGTCCACGTCGAGCAGCCGGTTCATCTGCGTGGTGACGATGACGACCGGGTCGTCGAGGGGCGTCGCCCCACCCGCCAGGCCGGTGCCGCTCCCGCGCGCGACGAATGGCCGGCCGTGCGCGCGGGCGACCCGGACCGCGGCGGCGACCTCGTCGGTGGAGCGGGGCCAGCACACCGCGAGCGCACGCCCCGCGGTCACACCCGCGTCACGCGCGTACAGCGCGAGCTCCAGCGGCTCGGCGCTCGCGCGATCCGGACCCAGGGCCCTTTGCAGATCGTTGACCAGGGCGTCATCTGCTCGGTGAGAGTGCGCGATGTTGCGGAGCCTACCGACTAGCTTGCAATCCCATGGTGGGAACGACGCGCGAGTGGATCACGGTGCCCGTGGCCGGCAAGGAAAAGCGCCAGTGGCAGATCGACGTGACCTTCCTCGCGTCGTCGTGGCGCTGCATCTTCGGCCAGGGATGCCAAGGCGTCCTGACCGAACCGGCCCCCGAGCTCGTGCACGGCTGCTGCTCGTACGGCGCCTACGAGTCGGAGAAGAAGGTCAAGGAAAAGGTCGAGAAGCTGGCCAAGAAGCTCGGCGAGGACGAGTGGCAGTTCAAGAAGGTCGGCCTGGAGCGCGGCGTGTGGAAGAACGCGGGCAAGGGCGAGTGGCAGACGCGCTTGCATCAGGACGCCTGCGTGTTCCTCAACCGTCCCGGTTTCGAAGCGGGCCCCGGGTGCGCGCTGCATCTGCACGCGATGAACACCGGCCAGCACTTCAGCGAGACGAAGCCGACGGTGTGCTGGCAGCTCCCGCTGCGCGCGGTCGACCGCGACGAGGAGGACGAGTCGATCACGTCGATCCTGACCGAGTTCGGCCGCGACGGCTGGGGTGAGGGCGGCGAAGAATTCGGCTGGTGGTGCACGGAGGCCAAGGAGGCCTTCACGAACTCCGAGCCCGTGTACAAGTCGATGGAGCCCGAGCTCCGCAAGATGCTCGGCGACGCGGTCTACGAGGAAGTCGTGAAATACATGGACGTGCGCATGACCGCGGGGCCGCCCCCGCTCCCCCACCCTGCCGTGGTCCCCGTGTCGATGGGTCGCACTCGGCAGCGACGCCCGTAGCGCGGGCGATCGTCTCATGGCGCTGTTCTCGTTCGAGGGGCTCACGCCCCAGGTACACGCGCGCGCATTCCTCGCGCCGACCGCGACGCTCGTAGGCGACGTCATCGTCGAAGAGGGCGCGTCGGTGTGGTACGGCGCCGTCATCCGCGCCGACTACGCCCCCGTCATCGTGCGGCGCA
This sequence comes from Acidimicrobiia bacterium, assembly GCA_038209365.1. Classification (GTDB taxonomy): domain Bacteria; phylum Actinomycetota; class Acidimicrobiia; order IMCC26256; family PALSA-610; genus DASQHW01. The sequence continues at coordinate 172,779 of JBBQXS010000001.1, forward strand.
ACGCCAACGTGCAGGACAACGCCGTCATCCACGGACCGCCCGGGCTCACCAGCGACATCGGCCCCGGCGCGACCGTCGGGCACAACGTGGTGATCCACGGTGCGATCCTCGAGGAGGAGTGCCTGGTGGCCAACGGGTGCGTCGTGCTCGACGGCGCCACCATCGGTGCCCGCGCGCTGGTGGCGGCGGGCTCGGTGGTTGCCGCGGGAGCGAAGATCTCGGCCGGCATGCTCGCGGCCGGTGCACCGGCGGTCGTCAAGCGACCGGTGAAGGGCACGGGTGCCGAGATCTGGGTCGACCTGAACCCGAGCGCCTACGCGGAGCTCGCCCAGCGGCATCGCACCGGAATCCGGTTCGTCGACCGACCCGACAACGGCGACTGAGCCGCGCGCCGAGGCGAGCAATGACGCCGCGGCGCGTCACCGCGGTGACACACCGGCGCCGCCGTCGACCACCAGGATCTCGCCGGTGAGCCACGAAGCCGCGTCCGAGAGCAGGAACAGCGCGCCGGATGCGATGTCGTCGGGGACGCCGAGGCGCCCCAACGCGTGCGCACGAGCCATCGCCGGTTCGTTCGGCTCCCACAGCGCACGGGCCATGTCGGTCTTCACGAGGCCTGGTGCGATTGCATTCACGCGCACTCCGGGGGCGAGCTCCTGCGCCAGCTGGCGGGTGAGGTGGATCAGCGCGGCCTTCGACACGTTGTACGCGCCGATGAACGGTCCCGGGCGCATCCCGCCCACCGAGACGACGTTTAGCACCGCACCACCGTGCTCTTGCATGTAGCGATGCCAGGCGGCGCGCACGAAGCGCAAGGGTCCGGCGATGTTCGCGTCGAAGATCTTGGTGACCGCGCCCATGTCGGCGTCCATCAGCGGCCCATACGACGGGTTGATCCCGGCATTGTTCACGATGAGGTCACAGCGCCCGAGCTCGTCGAGCATCGTCTCGACGGCCGTGTTCGCGATCGCCGGATCGCCGACCGAGCCCTGCACGGCAACGACGCGCGCACCGAGCTCCGCGAGCGCATTCGTCGTTTCCGAGAGCTCGTCAGGCTTGCGGGCGACCACGCCGACGTCCGCGCCCGCCGCTGCGCACGCCTCCGCGATTGCCCGGCCGATGCCCCGAGTCGCGCCCGTGATCAGCGCCGCCTTGCCGTCGAGGCGCAACGCGGTCGCGGGGTCGATCACAGGTAGAGGCCCGTGCCGCCCTCGTTGCGGGGCGAGGCAACCGCGTGCACGTCGCGCTCCCGCAAGATGAGGTATTCCTCGCCCTGGATCTCGACCTCGAAGCCGCTCTCGGGCGAGAACAGCACCGCATCGTCCGGCTCGACGGTCCGTACCGTCGGCCCCACCGCGACGACGTCGGCCCATACCAACCGGCGCGAGACGTCGGCGGTCGCGGGGATCAGGATCCCCGCCCGCGACTTCCGCTCCCCGGCTTCCTTCGACGGCACGACGAGAATGCGGTCGGCGATCATGCGGATGGAGTGCTTGTCGTCCCCTGCAGAACCGCTGGGCATGCGGCCCTGACCCTAGCTTCGATACCGGAGCCCCCGAGCGCCGGCGGATAGGGTCGGCGCCATGTACCGACGCTCGCTGTTGGTCTCCGTCGCGTTGTTGCTCGCGGCACTGCCCGCGTGCGGTGGGGGCGGGAAGAGCAGCAGCCCGCCGTGTCCGCCCAAGGCCGACTCGCGTGCCGCGGTGACCGGTGCGGTCACCGTCTGCGCGCTGGACCCCGCGTCGTTCGACGTCAAGACGATCACGACGCCGGCGGGCGCGCTCTCGGTGACGCTGATCAACAAGGGTTCACAACCCCACACCTTCAAGGTCGACGGCACCGATTTCGAGCTGAAGACGCCGAGTCACAACGACGTCAAGACCGGCAGCGTCACGCTCACGTCCGGTTCCCACAAGTTCTTCTGCACGATCCCGGGTCATGAAGCAGCGGGGATGAAGGGCACGATCGTCGTCTCATGAGCCACCTCCCCGGGTAGATTCGCCCTACCGCATGCTCCAGCCCGCCCTTCGCCTCGACGGCGCGCACCGACCCTTCGGCGCGACGCTCGGTTCCTATGTGCGCCTGACGAAACCACGCGTCATCGAGCTGTTTCTCGTCACCGCGGTCCCGCCCATGGTGCTCGCGCACGGCGGGATCCCGTCGCTGTGGCTCGTCCTCACCGTGGTGGTCGGCGGCGCCCTCGCGGCAGGCGGGGCCAACACCATCAACTGCTGGATCGAGCGCGACCGCGACCAGCTCATGCGCCGTACACACGGCCGCCCGCTGCCACAGGGTGAGATCGTCCCGTCTCACGCGTTGACGTTCGGCATCGCGCTCAACGTCGTGGCGTTCGTGCTCCTCGCGACCCGCGCCAATCTGCTCGCGGCGTCTCTGACCATTGCCGCGACGCTGTTCTACGTCTTCGTCTACACGCTGTGGCTCAAGCCGCGCACGACCCAGAACATCGTGATCGGCGGTGCCGCCGGCGCCGTGCCTGCCCTCGTCGGTTGGGCGGCGGTGCGCAACGACCTGGCGTGGCCCGCGTGGTTGTTGTTCGCCGTCGTGTTCTTCTGGACGCCTGCGCATTTCTGGGCTCTCGCCATGAAATACCGGGACGACTACGAGGCCGCGGGCATCCCGATGCTGCCCGTCGTGCGGGGCGTCCACGTGACGACCCGGCAGATCGCCGCGTACGCGATGGTGACGGTGTCGGTGACATTCGCGCTGACGCTCACCGGTGACGTCGGGCAGCTCTACGCCATCGCCGTCTTCGTGCTCGGCGCGCTGTTCGTGACGCGCGCGCTCGCGCTCGTGCGCGACCCCACACCGCAGCGCGCGATCCGGTTCTTCGGGTGGTCGAACGTGTACCTCATGTTGGTGTTCGTCGCCGTTGCCGTCGACGCCCTCGTCTCCTGAACCCGAACGGGGCGTGTCGCGCGCCCGGCTCGTCGCGCTGCTCGCGGTGTCCATCGCGGTACCTGCCGGACTGCTCGCCTTCATCCTCCTGCGGGACTCGGGTGAGACGCACGAGGGCGCGGGCAACACGACCCCGATCACCGACATCGCGCCGTTCGATCGCACCAAGGCACGCGTCGGCCACCTCGCCCCCGACTTTCAGCTCCCCGCCGTCGACGGCAACGTCGTGCGGCTGTCGCAGTTCCGGGGCCGTGCCGTGGTGCTGACGTTCTTCGCGTCCTGGTGTCATCCATGCGAGGAGGAGCTCCCGGTGCTCGAAGCCGTACAGCGCGAGGAAGGCAACCGCGTCGCCGTGGTCGCGGTGAACTATCAGGACTTCCCCGATGACTCTCGCCGTTTCGTCGAGCGGCTGAAGATCACTTACCCGGCGTTGCTCCAAGACGCGGCCGACAACCCCGTCGCCGCGCGCTACGGCGTGCACGGCATCCCCGTCACGTTCTTCATCGACGCCCGCGGCAACGTCGCGACCGAGCCGCTCTTCGGTGAGGGCAGCCGGAAGGCGCTGCAAGCCGGCCTGGACGAGTTGCTCGGCTGAGTCCCGGCACAATGGGCCGATGACGTGGTTCCGACGCAAGCGTGCGCGTCTCGAGGAGCCTTTTCCCGAGGAGTGGCGCGCGATCCTCGACGCCAACGTCGTCCACTGGTCATACGTGACCGCCGACGAGCGGGAGCACCTCGAAGACACGATCCTCTGGCTCATCGTGGACAAACACTGGGAAGCCGCGCGCGGTTTCTTGCTCACCGACGAGATACGCGTGACGATCGCGGCGCAGGCCGCACTCTTGGTGCTGGGCTTCGACGAAGATCCTTACGTGAACGTCGGCACGATCATCGTGTACCCGACGACGATGACCTTCACCGGTCCGCGCGGCGGCACGATTCCCGGGACCGTCGTGGACTCGCCGCTGCACGCGCTCGGCGTCGCACACTATGACGGGCCGCTGATCATCGCGTGGGACGAGGCGCTCGCGTGCGCCCGGCATCCCGAGCGGGGCCACAACGTCGTGTATCACGAGTTCGCGCACAAGCTCGACATGCTCGACGGGGTGATCGACGGCACGCCGCCGCTCCCGACCCGGGAGGCGATGCAACGCTGGATCGAGGTGTGCACCGCCGAATACGAGTCGCTGCAGCGCGGTGAGGCCGACCCGCTCCTCGGGAGCTACGCGGGCGTCGACCCGGCCGAGTTCTTCGCGGTGACCACCGAACTGTTCTTCGATCTCCCGGTCGAGCTCGAAGCGGCAAAGCCGGCGCTGTACGGCGTGCTACGCGACTTCTACCGCCAGGATCCCGCGCGGCGGGTCCGTGACTACTCCTCCCAGCGGAAGTAGCGCGCCGCGAGCAGTGGCGCGGCGATCGCCCACGCGACGAGCACGACCAGCTCGCCCACGGGGAAGGCGCGGGACGCGAGCACTGCGCGCACCGTCTCCGACAATGCGGCCGCCGGCAGCAGCTTGGCGAAATCCTGTATCGCGGCCGGCAGGTTCGACAGCGGATACGCCATGCCGCCGAGGAACAGCAGCACGAGGAACAAGGCGTTGGCGGCCGCGAGGTTGGCCTCGGCGCGTAGCGTCCCGGCCATCAGCATGCCGATGCCGGCGAACGCGACCGTGCCGAGCAGCAAGAGACCGGCCGCCGGCACGATCCCGGCCGGAACGTCCCAACCGATCAGCGCGCCGACCAGGACGACGAGGAGCACCTGGACGAGCTCGATGGCGAGCACCGTCGCGGTCTTCGCCATCAGCAAGCCGCCGCGCGACAGCGGGGTCGTGCCGAGCCGCTTGAGCACGCCGTACCGCCGCTCGAACCCGGTGGCGATGCCGAGCGACACCATCGCGGCGGCCATGACCGACAGCGAGAGCACACCGGGGACGAGGAAGTCCACGGGGTCGGCGAAGTCGGTCGCGATCGTGTCGACTTTTGCGAAGAACACGAGGATGCCGAGCGGGATCGCGAGCGTGACCATCATGTTCTCGCCCCGACGCAACTGCAGTGTCGTCTCCGCCCGCGCCTGTGCGAACAGCGCCCGGCGCCTCACGAGCGTTCCTCGGCCGTGATCTGCAGGAACACTTCCTCCAGGGAACGTTTGCCCGATTGCAGCGCTACGAGCGTGACGTCGTGATCCCGCAGGAAGCATGCGAGGTCGGCGACACGCGCCGGGGTGCCGGCCGCCCGGACGAGATACTCGCCTGCTCGATCCTCGACGACGTCCTCGGGATCGACCTCGAGCGCTCTGGCGAGGCCGGTCGTGTCGATGCCCGCCGCGGCCGCGAACCAGATCTCGTCGGCGGCGGCATAACGCGTGAGCTCGGCCGGGGATCCGAGCGCCGCGAGCTTGCCGCCCGCGATGATCGCGACGCGGTCGCACAGCTGCTCGGCCTCGTCCATTGCGTGCGTCGTGAGGAGCACGGTCACGCCGCGCGCGCGGAGATCGCGCACGAGCCGCCATGTCGTGGCTCGCGCGTGAGGATCCATTCCCGCGGTCGGTTCGTCGAGGAACAGCACCTGGGGCTTGCCGACGAGGGCGCACGCAAGGCTCAGCCGCTGCGCCTGACCGCCGGACAATCGTCGCACCGGTGTGGCAGCCGCCTCGCGCAGGCCGACGAGGTCGAGCAGCGCGTCCGGGTCCTCGGGATCGTCGTAGTAGGCGGCGAACAGCCGCAGCAGCTCGAGAGGCTTGAGGCCCGGGTAGAGGCCGCCTTCCTGCAGCATCACCCCGATGCGTGGCTTGAGCGCGCGCCCTTGTCGGATCGGGTCGAGGCCGAGCACACGTACCGTGCCGGCGTCGGGGGTGCGATATCCCTCGAGGATCTCCACGGTCGTCGTCTTGCCGGCGCCGTTCGGGCCCAGCAGCCCGAACACCTCGCCCCGTCCGACGTCGAAGGAGAGCCCGTCGACCGCGTGGGTCGCGCCGTAGTGCTTCTCGAGTCCGGCGACATGGATGGCGAGGCTCTCGTCCTCCGCGCGCTCCATCGCTACCGATCCCGCCAGGCGACGTAGACCGCGAGATCGTCGAGCCAATCACATGCCTCACCGGCCAACGGCGCGTCGGCAATGGCCCTGCGAGCGGTCGTCACCAACCGGCCGATCTCGGTTTCGATCTCGTCGAGTGCACCCGTGCGCACGAAGACGTCCTGCAGCGCGTGCACGTCGTCCAGACAGAGATCCATCGCGCCGAGGCGCGCCAGCACGTCCCCGTCGGCCGCGGTCGCGCGGGCGAACGCCGACGCGACGAGCGGTGTCGGCTTGCCCTCGCGCAAGTCGTCGCCGACCGGCTTGCCGGTGACCTCGGCGTCGCCGAACGCGCCGAGCACGTCGTCGCGGAGCTGGAACGCGCGCCCGAGCGGCAACCCGATGGCGGAGAGCGCGGGCGCGAGCGCGTCGCGCCGGCCCGCGAGCGCCGCGCCGAGATGCAGCGGCCGCTCGACCGTGTACTTGCCCGATTTGAACGTCGCGATGCGGTGCGCGAGCGCGCGCTCGGTGTTCGCGGCGGCGGTGCCCATGAGGTCCAGCGATTGGCCGACACAGAGCTCGATACGGAGCTCGTCGTAGACCTCCTGCGCGGCGGACGGCGCGTTCCGCATGAGCACGTCGGCGTAGACGATCGCGAAGTCACCGACGAGGATCGCCATACCCTCGCCGAAGCGCCGCGCTTCACCGCGCCAGGCCGCCTGCGCGTGACGGCGGACGAAATGTCGGTGCACGGCATCGTGGCCGCGGCGCGTCTCGGACCCGTCCATCACGTCGTCGTGCACGAGCGCGAACGTGTGCACGAGCTCGAGTGCGGCAGCCGCGTCGGCGGCGACGCGATCTTCCGGATCGCCACCCGCACCGACGTACGCGCAATGACAGAACGCGGGCCGGAGGCGCTTGCCGCCCGCGTCGATGAAGCTGCGAAGCTCCTCGATCGGTTCGGCGAGGGCGAGGTCGACCGCCCGCCACCGCACGAGCTCGGCCTCGAGCAGGGCCGCGAGCCGCGCCTCGACGCGAGTCGCGACCGGGAGGAGCGACGCGGGAAACACTGCTTCCTGCCGCCCCGTCTGCGTCATGATTCGAACGTAGTCGGATGCCGCGGTGAGCGAGGCAACGGAGTCGCGAAGCGAGCACGTCGGGTCCCCCGGGGCTGGGCGAGCGCGACCACGAAGGAAGGCTAGGCGGCTTCACCGGGCCGAGCCGGACGTCGGCCGTAGCCTGGCCGCGTGCCCGAGTACCTGTCCGACGCATGGGTCGCCGCGCTCGACGGCGCATTACAGGCTTCGGCCTCCGTCGCGGCGGTCGCGCCATTGGTGATCGAGCAGGTCGTCCGCGACGTGCCCGGGCACGGGGAGGTGCGCTATCGGGTCTGGATCGATGCCCGGGGCGGCCACGCGGGCCCCACTGCGACGGGTGACGCGCGCGACGCGCCACCCGACATCCGGCTCAGCACCGATTACGGCACCGCGACCGCGATCGCGCGCGGGAGCGAGAACGCGCAGACCGCGCTCGCCCGCGGCCGGCTGCAGCTCGGCGGGACCGTCGACGTCCTGAGCCGGCACGCCGACGCCCTGGCCGCGCTCGGTGACGCGACTGCGGAACTGCGGGCGACGACGACCTACGGAGCCGGTGCGGATGAATCGCCGTAGGATCCGCGCATGTGGGGTGAGGTGACACCCGCCGAGCGCCTGCGCGCCGTCACGCGTCGGAGCGTCGACGACGACCGGCTCGCAGCCGAGGCCGCCGATGCGCTGGGCGGGTTCGCGGACGAGCCGGCATCGCTGGTCGTGGCATGCCGGCGCGTGCTCGCGCATCATCGGACGCACGGACCGTTGTGGTGGGTCTGCGCGCGAATACTCGCCGCGGCGGAGCCGGCAAACGCAGCAGGCATCGCCGTGCGGGAGCTGGAAGCCGACCGCACCGGCGAGCGACTCGGCGCGACGCTGCCGCTTCTCGACGACGGCGAGGTCGTGGTCACGATCGGCTGGCCCGAGGCGGTCGACGAGGCGTTGATCGAGCGATTCGACATCGAAGCCGTTGCGGTTCGAGTGGCCGGCATCGATCCGACCCGCGCGTTGCGACGGCGGCGCAGCGATCACGGCGTGCGCGTCGTCAACCCGTGGGACCCCACGCTCGGTCGCGTCGCGCGTCTCCTCGTGCAGGCCTCGGCGATCGGACCGGAGCAGGCGCTCGTGCCCCTGGGGACCGCGGATGCGCTGACGACCATCGGCGGCGACGCGGCCGAGGTGTGGCTGGTCGGCGGCGTCGGACGGGTGCTGCCGGGCCGTCTGTACGACATGGCCGCGGCGTCCGCATCCGACGACGACCTGGAGGAGATCTCCCTGCAGCGGTTCGATCGCCTCGCCGGGCCTCGCGGCGTCGAGCGGACCGCCGATGCCGCCGCCCGTGTCGACTGCCCCGTCGTCCCCGAGCTCCTCCGCCCGCTCGGCGACGGCTAACGGCGCCGCGCCGCCTTACACATCGATCACGTCCGGTGGCCCGTCGTCGCGCCGGGCGGGCGGACCGCCGGAGACCTGCAGCTGGAACCGCCGCCTGACGAGCGTTCGGGCGAGCGCCCGGGTCGGCGGGAACAAGAGGAGCAGGCCGAATGCGTCGGTGACGAAGCCGGGGAAGATCAGGAGTGTCGCGCCGAGCAGCACGAGCCCGGCGTCGATGAGCTCGTTGGTCGGCATGCGGCCCGCATCGAGCTGCTCGCGCAGCCGCCGCAGCACCCAGAACCCCTCGTGCTTGGCGAGCCAGACGCCGCCGACCGAGCACAGCACCAGGAGGCCGATCGTGTTGAGCGCGCCGATCGCCGATCCCACTTGCACGATCACGTAGATCTCCACCAGCGGGAGCACGATGAACGCGAGGGCGATCAGCGCGAGCATGGTCCGATGGTACCCACCCTCCTCGGCGACGGATTCTTCGCGGCCATCGAAGATGGTGACTTTGCAACGCTCGGCTCGCTGCTCGCCGAGGACCTCCAGGTGCACGCGAACTTCCTCGATACCCCGAACGACCGCCGGACGACACTGACGGTCCTGCGCTGGTTGCACGCCAACGTGCGTGACCTACGCTACGACGTGGTGCGCCGCGACGAGCTTCCGGACGGCTACGTGCAACAGCACGTGCTGCGCGGTGTGGCGCCCGATGGCAGCGAGCTGCGCGTGCCCGCGTGCATGATCGTCACCGTTCGACGCGGATGCATCTCGCGTATCGACGAGTATCTCGACTCCGCACACGTGCGTGCGTTGCGCCCATGAGTGACGACCCCGAGGAACGGCCCGTTCCGCCCATCGAGCTCGGGCCGATCTCGAACGGCGAGTACCTGCCGTTGCGGCCGACCGAGGTGACGCGTGAGGCCGTCCGGCGCCTGCGCGCACTCACCGACGACACCGCGCCACGCCACAACATGAGCCGTCGGGACTTCCTGCGTTCGAGCTGCGGCACCGCCGCGGCCTTGTTCGTGCTCGCCGCGTGCTCCAGCGAGTCCGGGAAGGCGAACGGTCGGCCGTCGGGCGGCACGTTCACGGTGCCTCGCACGGCCACGACCGATCCCGCGCAGGCGCGTGAGGTGCTCGGCGGCGACGAGTTCGTGTTCGACGTGCAAACGCACCTCCTCGAGTACGCGCCGGGCGTGACCGATGGCTTCGGCTCGGGGTTTCCCTACTTCGGATGCGGTGAGTCCGAGGGGCTGCAGTGCTTCGGGATCGACCATTGGTTCCGCGAAGTGTTCGTCCGGTCCGACACCACGATGGCGGTGATCTCGGCAGTGCCGCTTCTCACCGACCCGAACCCGTTGTCGATCGACGTCATGGAACAGGCGCGCGCCGCAGCCAAGCGCGTGTGCGGCGATGACAAACGTGTCTTCCTCCACGGCCAGGTGAACCCGAACGTGGGTGACGTGCAGCAAGAGATCGACCACATGCGGGCGATGGCGGCTGTGCACCCGATCGCTGCGTGGAAGGTCTATACGCACGTGCCCCGGGATCGTGGCTGGTGGCTCGACGACCACGATGCGGACGCGGTGCAGTGCGGCCAGGCCTTCGTCGACGCGGTCCGCGAGATCGGACCGCCGATCGTGTGCGTGCACAAGGGTCTCGGCGCGAACAGCGAGTACTCGTCGCCGCTGGACATCGGGCCGGTCGCCAAGGCCAATCCGGACATCACCTTCGTGGTGTACCACTCGGGCTACGACGGCCCCGGTGAGGGGCCATACGACGCCGGTGATGCGGACCACGGCATCAACCGCCTCATCGCGAGCCTCGACCGCGCGGGCATCGCACCACATGCGAACGTCTACGCGGAGCTCGGGTCCACCTGGTTCCTGGCCATGCGCGATCCGACCCAGGCCGCCCACGTGCTCGGCAAGCTGCTCACACGCGTCGGCGACGACCGCGTGCTCTGGGGGACGGACTCGATCTGGTACGGATCACCGCAACCGCAGATCGAAGCGCTCCGCACGTTCTCGATCGGCAACGAGCTCCAGGATCGCTTCCACTATCCCGCGTTGACCGACTCCCTGCGTCGCAAGGTCTTCGGCGCCAACGCGGCGCGGCTCTACGGTGTCGACGCGCCCATCCGCCAGAAGTGCAACGCCTCGCCCGACCAGCTGGCGCAGCTGCGCGCCGCACTGCCGCCGCCCCGCGCCTACGGCCCCCGCACGATCGCCGAAGCCGCCACCCACATGCGCGAGCACTTCGTCGTCTAACGGGTTCTTGCGACGGTTGACGACAAATATTGTCGCCGTGGGTCGCAAGAACCCCTCGGGACACCTCAGAAGGGGCCGCCGTCGACGCCGATGCGTTGGCCGGTGATGTACGACGCCTGCTCCGACACGACGAAGCGCACCGCGTCCGCGACCTCTTCGGGCGAGCACACGTGGCCGAACGCGCTGTTCTCGTCCATCGTGCGGATGTCCTCGACTCCCATCGCGCCCTTCACCAGCCGGCGCCCCATCTCGGTGTCGACCAGCCCGGGCGCGACGACGTTCACGTGGATACCGTGACGCCGTTCTTCTCGGGCGAGCGTCATCGCGAGCGCCTCCAACGCTGCTTTCGCCATGTTGTACGGCGCCGAGTTCGCCGCCATGTGCACGGTCGCCGCGCTGGAGATCATCACGATGTCGCCGCGCGGTTGCTCGCGCATCGACGGCAGCACGAGCTTGCTGCACGCCCACGCCCCGAAGGCGTGCGTCCGCAGCAGCCGGTCGATCTCGGCCGGATCCGTCCCGGCGACGGTCTGCCCGCGCGACGCGACGCCCGCGTTGTTGACGAGGATGTCGACCTTGCCAAACTCGGTAAGTGTCTGGTGCACCATCTGCTCGCACTGCGCGTAGTCGTCGATCGATGCGGCGTACGCAGCTGCGCGCCGGCCGAGCTTCTCGATCTCCGCGACGGTCTCATCCGCGGCGCCGGCGTCCCGCCGGAAATTGACGGCGACGTCGGCGCCGTCTTCGGCGAGGCCGAGCGCGATCGCTTTTCCGATGCCTCGCCCGCCTCCGGTGACCAGCGCGACCCGTCCCTGCAAACCCACTGGCACTCCTCCCCTCTTCGTCGGTGAACCTGGCCCTATTCGTCGGTGAACTTGGGCTGCCGCTTCTCCGCGAACGCCGACATCGCCTCGGTCAGATCTCCGGTGAAGCTCGACAACACCTGCGTGCGGTTCTCGAGATCGATGCCCGCCTGCAACGAGCCGATTTCCAACTGGCTCCACATGACCTCCTTGGTCATGCGGACACCGAACGGGCTGTTCCCAGCGATGAGCTCGGCGGTCTCCAACGCGGCGTCGACGACCGCGTCGTCGGGAACGACGCGGGTGACCATTCCGATCCGATCGGCCTCGCCGGCGTCGATGAGGCGTCCCGTCAACAGCAGCTCGAACGCGCGGGACGCGCCGATCAGACGCGGGAGCATCCACGACACGCCGATGTCACACCCCGAGAGACCGACGCGTATGAACGCCACGTTGAAGCGCGCGGAAGCAGCGGCGATCCGCACGTCGCTCGCGAGTGCAAGCGCGAGGCCGCCGCCCGACGCGGGCCCGTTGACGGCCGCGATGACCGGCTGCGGCACCGCGCGCATCTTCGGCACCAGGCCGGCGATCATCTTCTGGACGGTCATGCCCGCCTGGGCTCGGCCCATCCCGGCCGTCGTCGGCGGGCTGGCACCCTCGCTGAGGTCGAGCCCCGCGCAGAACCCCCGTCCGGCCCCGGTGAGCACGATCACGCGGCAGCTGCGATTGGCCGCCAGCTCGTCGAGCGCGTCGTAGAGCCCGGCGACCAACGCGTGGTTCATCGCGTTCAATCGGTCGGGCCGGTTCAACGTGATCTTTGCAATCCCCGGCCGCACCGGCTCGACGACCACTGCGCGCTTACTCAACCTTCCTCCTCCTCGCGGCGAGCTTCTCGGCGCGCTCGGCGAGTCTCGGCCATCCGAAGCGCACGCACCAGTCGCCGAAGTCGTCCTGCACGCCCCGCCATTCCCAGTCGTCGACGGTGCCGACCGCGGCGTCGGTGTGCAACGTCGCCAGGTCCTTGAACAAATCCGCGACCTTCCGTCCCGCGGCGAGCGTCGCGGCGAGCCGATCCGCGCCGCGCACGCCCGGCACGTCCCAGTCGCGCGCGTCATCGGGTATCGCTTCGACATGGCCGTACCGCGCCAGCAACGAGGCGGCCGTCTTGGCACCGAAGCCGGGCAGACCGGGGAACCCGTCCGCGGAGTCGCCGACGAGCGCGAGCCAATCGGGAATCGACTCCGGCGGCACGCCGAACTTCGCGCGCACTCCGTCCGCGTCGAGGATGACGTCTTTGCGCCGATCGAGTTGCACGACCTTGCCGCCCACGGCCTGGCCAAGATCCTTGTCGGGCGTGCAGATGATCACCTGGTCGACCCGGGGGTCGTTCGCCGCGACCTTCGCTGCCGACGCGAGTGCGTCGTCGGCCTCGTACTCGACCATCGGCCACACGGCGACGCCGAGCGCGACCAGCGCGTCCTCGAGGAGAGGGAACTGCGCCAGCAGGAGGGGCTCCATGCCGGCGCTGGTCTTGTACGTCTCCCACAGATCGTTCCGGAAGGACTCGATCACGTGATCGGTCGCCACCCCGACATGGTTGGCGCCGCCTTCGAGCATCGCCAGCATCGACTGGACGACTGACCGGGTGCCGCCGATCTCGACGCCGGCCGGGTCCACGTGCCCGGGTCGCGGGGCGAGGAACTGCCGAAAGAGCTCGTAGGTGCCGTCGACCAGATGCACGCGCACGAGCCGAGCCTCGCACATGTAGCGCCCGTCACGCCCCGCGAGCGCTCACGTGGCCATGACCGCGTTTCTGTCCGGCGCGATCCGCTTCTCACCGGCGGTGACGACGTCGGGCGCACGCAGCTCGAACACGAGTTGCTGCACGCACGTGAAGACCAGCACCGCGCCCAACACGTGAAATCCGACGAGCACGGCCGGGATGTGCTCGAAGTACTGCACGTAGCCGAGAATCCCCTGCGCGCTCATCACGAGCAATGTGATCGAGGTGGTGCGGAGGACGCGCGCCGGCGCGCGCGCCCTGACGAGCGCGACGACGAGCACGAACACGAGCCCGACGAGCACGTCGACCGACGCGCCGTGGACGCGGGCGACGTCGACCAGCGGCCAGCCGAGCCGACGGGCTTCGGCATCTCCACCGTGCGGCCCCGCCGCGGTGACGAGCGTCCCCCACACGAGGACCCAGATCGTGAGCGCATACACGCCGCGCGCCAAGAGCTCGATGCGGTGTGACACGACGGGCCGGCGGACCATCGCGCCGTCGGTCTCGCTTGCGCGCTGCCGCATCCAGAGCGCGATCGCCACGAGCGCGAGGGCGAGGAGGAAGTGACCCATCACGCTCACCCACGCGAGCTTTACCATGACCGAGATCCCGCCGAGCACGGCCTCCGCCCAGAACAAAGCGAAGAGAACCCATGCCATGCGGATGAGGTCCGTACGACGCGGTTCCCGCCGGTAGGCGCCGAGGAGTGCGAGCGCGATCGGAACTCCGATGGCCCCGGAGAAGATGCGGTTGAGCTGTTCGATCGCCGCGTGATGCGTCGAGACATCGACGAGCTTCGTCGCGCTGCAGTTGGGCCAGTTTGCGCAACCCAGCCCCGAGTTCGTGAGGCGCACGATCGCGCCGCTCACGATGATCGCGACGAGGAGCACTACGTTCACGACTGTCAGGCGACGAAACGCCGTGGGCGACAGCCGGGGAAGTGACATCGGAGGAAGTGTACGAAGCGTGCGACACGCAATTCCGATCGCGGCCGGCGGTACGCTGTGGTCGTGGCAGCACGTGCAGGACTCGCGCTGGCGGTCCTGCTCGCGTTCGTGCCTGCCGCATGCTCGTCCGGCCCCACGGCGCGTCGCGCCGGCTCGCCGTCAACGACGTCCGTGGCGAGCGCACCCACCTCGTCTTCCACCACGCGTCCGGTGACGACGACGACGGTGAAACCCGACCGGCCGGTGGTGCTTGCCTTCGGCGGCGACGTGCACTTCGAAGGTGTGCTGCGGAACTTGCTCGCCGCGGACCCGGCGACGGTGCTCGCGCCGATCGCGCCGGTCCTGCAGTCGGCCGACATCGCAATGGTCAACCTCGAGACCGCGGTCACCGAGCGCGGCGTGCCGCAACCGAAGCAGTACACGTTTCGCGCGCCGCCGTCGGCGTTCACCGCGCTCGCAGCCGGCGGCGTCGACGTGACCACGATGGCCAATAACCACGGGTTCGACTTCGGTCCGGTCGGCCTCGAGGATTCACTCGACGCGATTCGCGTGACGCGCTTTCCGGTCGTCGGAATCGGCTTGGATGCCGCGCATGCGTACGCGCCCTTCCGTCGCACCGTGCACGGCCAACGCATCGCGATCATCGGCGCAACCCAGGTGATCGACGACGCGCTGATCCCCACATGGACGGCATCCGACACACACGGCGGCCTCGCCTCGGCAAAGGACGTCGACCGCCTGGTTGCCGAGGTGCGGAAGGCTCGCGTCGACAGCGACACCGTCGTCGTGTTCCTCCACTGGGGGCAGGAAGGCATGACGTGCCCGACGCCGACACAAACGGAGTTGGCTCACCGCCTCGTCGACGCCGGCGCGGACATCATCGTCGGCAGCCATGCGCACCGTCTTCTGGGCGCCGGCCGCCTCGGAACTGCGTTCGTGGACTACGGCCTCGGCAACTTCGCGTTCTACACGCAAGGCGGACCGGGTGCCGAAACCGGTGTGCTGTTCGTCACGGTGACCGGGCGTCACATCGATGGTTATGCATGGCGTCCGGCGGTGATCAACGGGGGCGTGCCACGGCCGCTGACCGGTACCGCCGGCGACGCGGCGCGTGCCCGGTGGCAGAGCCGGCGCAGTTGCACCGACCTCGCCCCCTGAGGTCGACTGCGTCGGCGTGCGGACGCAGCGCGGACGCAGCGGAGGTGGGCCGGAGGGGCGCGCCGAAGCGAGGGAGCCATCGCCATGACAGACGCGTACGACGAGTTCGGCCTGTTTCGCGAGAACGCAGACGAGTTCGGCATCCCGTGGAAGGGGGCGCCCGAGGTCCGGCGCGTCGAGGTCCCCGTGGGTCGCGACCAGACGATCTCCGCGCTGATGTGGGGCACGGGTGCACCCGAGCTCGTGCTCGTGCACGGTGGCGCCCAGAACGCGCACACCTGGGACACCGTCGCCCTCGCCCTCGACCGTTCACTCGCCGCGATCGACCTTCCCGGCCATGGTCACTCGTCGCATCGACCCGATCACGTGTATTGGCCCGCGGACAACGCGGTCGCCGTCGAACAGGCCGTGCGCGCGCTCGCGCCGGACGCGCGCGTCGTCGTCGGCATGTCGCTCGGTGGTCTCACGTCGATCGCGCTCGCCGACCGCGCGCCCGAGCTCGTTCGCAACCTCGTGCTGGTCGACGTGACGCCGGGCGTGAACCGCGAGAAGTCGACCGCGATCGCGAACTTCATCGACGGACCCGAGTTCTTCGAGAGCTTTGACGAGATCCTCGAGCGCACGATCGCGTTCAACCCGACGCGTACAGAGGCGTCGCTGCGACGAGGAGTGCGACACAACGCAATCGAGTTGCCGGACGGGCGGTGGCGCTGGCGCTACGACCTTCCGCGCCGCGGGAGCGGTGAAGGCGAGAGCGGCAGCATCATGCCGGGCCTCGAACAGCTCTGGGAGGCGGTGTCGCGTGTGAAGGTGCCGCTCACCCTCGTGCGCGGAAGCCTGTCGCCGGTCGTCGACGACGAGGACGTTGCCGAGCTCCAGCGCCGCAACGCCGACGCGCGCGTCGTCGTGGTCGAAGGCGCCGGCCACAGCATCCAAGGCGACAAACCGCTCGTGCTCGCGAACCTGCTTGTCGGACTGCTCGCAGACTGAGTCGTACACAAGGAGAAGTCCGCGACTAGCTTGCTCGGATGCTCGAGCCGCTGCCGCCGGCGTTCGGTGCGACGCGGGAGGCACTGCACGCGCTCGCCGAGCATGTGCTCGCGCCCGCGCGCTATCGCTCCGACGGTCATATCGGTCTTGTCCCCAGCGCCGGTGGCTTCGGCACACCGACCTTCGACGACGGCCAGCGCGTGCGCGTCGAAGGCGTGGAGCTCGTCCACGAACGGCCGGGCTCCACGCGAAGGGTGCCGATCACGACGTTGAGCGACGCCGCACAGTTCGTCGGCGTCCCGCTCGGCGCGCCGACCGAGGTGTACAAGCCGGCGACGGCGTGCGTGCCCGACATTGCGCTCGCCATCGAGGTCGACGCGGCCCGCGCACTCGCGGCGTGGATCGATTTCGCGGCCGGTCTCCTCCACGAGCTGCGCGAGAGCTATGCCGGGCAGTCGCCGAGCGCGGTGCAGCTGTGGCCCGAGCACTTCGATCTTGCCTGCGATCTCGGCGACCGCGATGCGGGCACCCGTGCCACGTACGGCGCGTCGCCCGGTGACGGCGTGCTCGCCGAGCCATATCTGTACGTCGGCCCGTGGGACGGCGGCCGCCGTACCGGGGTCTTCGCGATGTATCCGTTCGGTGTGGCGCTGACGTACCAAGAGCTGCGCACTGCACTCGAGTCGCGGGCCGCCGGCCGCGACTTCTTCCGCGACGGCGCGTCCCTCCTCGTCGGCGCCCCCTGAGCATGGCTGTCGCCGTGCGGACGCAGCGGAGCCAAGGACGGCGCAGCGAGGGAGCCATGTCGCCGTGCGGACGCAGCGGAGCCAAGGACGGCGCAGCGAGGGAGCCATGTCATAGTCTGCGGTGTATGGGACAGACGTTCACGCGTATGGACGAGTCGACGGCCGAGCAGTGGGCGGTCATCGGCAAGGAAACGTACGAGCACCAGGGCCGGGTCGCGGACCGTGCGCTCGACATGCTCCGCTCGCTGGCCGAGATCACCGACGGGTTCGCGGTCGACCAGCTCACTCACTCACTTCAGACCGCGACGCGCGCCGAGCGCGCGGGCGCCGATGACGAGATCGTGTTCGCATCGTTGTTGCACGACATCGGCAAGGCCGTCAGCGTCCCGAACCACCCGGAGATCGCGGCCGCAATCCTCAAGCCGTACGTCCGCGCCGAGGTGTACCACATGATCCTTGCCCACCAGGATTTCCAGGGCCGCCATTACTACGCACACTTCGGCGCCGACCCGAACGCGCGGGAGAAGTACCGCGGCGAGCCGTGGTTCGAGCTGGCCGAGCGGTTCGCCGACGACTGGGACCAGACGGCGTTCGATCCCGGCTACGACACGCTGCCACTCGAGCACTTCGAGCCCTTGGTACGCGCCAGGTTCGCGAGCGCCAAGCTCGTCTAGCCCCTGCACGCCCGCGGTGTGCCAACCTGGCGGCGGAGGTGCGCATGTTGCTGGACGGGAAAGTCGTGATCGTCTCGGGAGTGGGGCCCGGTCTGGGGCAGGCCAACGCCCGCGCCCTCGCGCGCGAGGGCGCCACCGTCGTCCTCGCAGCCCGCAACGCCGACTATCTGGCTCAGGTGCAGGGAGAGATCGAGGCTGCGGGCGGCAAGGCGTCGGCCGTGCCGACCAACCTCGTGGTCCCCGAGCAGGTGCAGGGCCTCGTCGATCGCACGATCGACACATTCGGCCGCATCGACGGACTCGTCAACAACGCGTTCCGCATGGACGTGTTCCAGCCGTTCGAGCAGGTCGACCTCGCGAAGTGGCGCAAGATCTTCGACGTCAACGTGTGGGGATCGCTCGCGATGACCCAGGCGTGCGTGCCGCATCTGAAGAAAGCCGCGGCCGACGAGGGTGACGCGTCGATCGTGTTCATCATCTCGATGAGCATGCGCAAGATCCGGCCGCTCGAAGGTGGGTATTCGTCGTCGAAGGCCGCACTGCAGACGGCTGCCAAGACGATGGCGCTCGAGCTCGGGCCGACCGGCGTTCGCGTCAACTGCATCGCACCCGGGTTCATCGGTGGCCCGAACGTCGAGGTCTACCTCGGCTGGGAATCTGAAGCGCGCGGTATCTCGCGCGACGACGTCCGCCGCGAGATCGAGAGCAACATTCCGCTCGGCCGAATCCCACCGCAGGACGAGATCGCGAACTCGATCGTCTTCTTCATCTCGCCGTGGTCCCGTGTCATCACGGGCCAGACGCTCGACGTCAACGGCGGCGAGTTCTTCGGGTGAGCCGCGTCGCCGCCGTCACCGGCGCGTCGGCGGGAATCGGTCGGGCCACGGCGGTCGCGTTCGGGGAGCTCGGTTGGACCGTGGCCGTCGGCGCCCGTCGCATCGAACAGCTCGAAGAGACGGCAAAGCTCGTCGACGGTGCCGGCGGGCGCGCCCTCGTGCACGCGCTCGATGTGACCGATCCCGTCTCAGTCGACGTGTTCTGCGAGTTCGTGACTCGTGACACCGGTCCGATCGATGTGCTGGTGAACAATGCGGGGACCGCGCTTCCGGGTGACGTGCACGACATGAGCGACGACGACCTGCGCCGCATCGTCGAGACGAATCTGCTCGGGCCCGTCATCCTGACCAGCCGTATCGTGCGCGCGCTGCGCGCCACCGGCGCGACCAAGGGCGACATCGTGTTCATCTCGTCCGACGCGACCGTGCATCCGCGCCCGGCCATGGCGCCCTACGTCGCGACCAAGGCCGGTCTCGAAGCGTTCGCGGCCACACTCGCGCTCGATCTGGAGGGCAGCGGCCTGCGCGCGTCGGTCGTGCGCGTGGGCCCGACGCAGGGGACCAGCTTCGCCGACGGCTGGGACCCGCACATCTTCGAGGACCTGTTCCCGCGCTGGCAGCGCTTCGGGCTGCAACGCCACTTCCACACGATGCAGCCCGAGGACATCGCACGTGCGGTCGTGCAGGTCGTCACCGCGCCGTCGCACATGTGGGTGCCGATCGTCGAGGTGCAACCCAACCCCCCACACGACTGACGGGATGGTGGGCGTGTGTGGGGGGGGGAAAAACGGCCGCACACACCCCAACCCCCAAAGGGGGGTTAGTGTTAGCGGGGGGGGGGCCGGGGGCGGCGCCCGCCCCCGGGGGGGGGGCCGGCGGGGGCCCCCGCCGGGAA
>JBBQXS010000002.1:0-175156 GCA_038209365.1 Acidimicrobiia bacterium
AACCGCTCTGGGCACGCGAATAGATTGGCCGCTGCACCGACCCTCCGTCGCCCCGGGAGCCGACGTTGCTCGAACGCGTGCCCTTGCTCGACAAGAACCTCGACGACTATGCCGCCGTGGTCGAACCCGGAACGCTCGAGCGGATCCGCGAGCTGGCCGAGCCGCTACGCGGTGCCCGCGTGCTGCACGTGAACGCCACCGCGTACGGCGGCGGTGTCGCCGAGCTGCTGGCCACGCATGTCGCGTTGCTGCAGGACATCGGCATCGACGCGGAATGGCAGGTCATACACGGCAGCGACGAATTCTTCGCGGTCACGAAGACGGTGCACAACGGATTGCAGGGCGCGGACATCGAATGGACGCAACCGATGGAGCGCGTGTACCTCGAACGCGTTCTCGACAACGCGCTGCTCATAGAAGGCGACTGGGACTTCGTCGTCATTCACGACCCTCAGCCCGCCGCCTTGCGAGACTATGTGCGAGCGCGCGGATTGTCACCCGAAGACACGAAGTGGATCTGGCGCTGTCATATCGATCTCACCGACGCCAACGCGCGCGTGTTCGAGTTCTTCCGTCCGTTCATCGAGCAGTACGACGCGTCGGTGTGGACGATGCCGCAGTTCGTACCGAGCAGTCTGTCCATGGACCGCGTCGTCTTCGCGCCGCCCTGCATCGATCCGTTGTCCGTGAAGAACCTGGACCTCCCCGCGCCGTTCGTCGACGAGATCGTGAAGCAGTACGGCGTGCGCGTGCGTGACCCGCTGATGGTGCAAGTCAGCCGGTTCGACCCGTGGAAGGACCCGATCGGCGTCATCGAGGCGTATCGCATCGTGCAGGAGGAGATTCCCGACGTCCAGCTGGTGCTCGCCGGCTCGATGGCCACCGACGACCCGGAGGGCTTCCATTACTGGGAGCTCGCGAACGAGGCGCGAGCCGGCGACACCAATGTGCACCTGCTGTCGAACATCCAGCAGATCGGCAACGTGCAGATCAACGCGTTCCAGCGCGCGGCCGAAGTCGTGCTCCAGAAGTCGTTGCGCGAAGGCTTCGGGCTGACCGTGAGCGAAGGCTTCTGGAAGGGCCGGCAGGTCATCGGCGGCCGGTGCGGGGGGATCACCCTGCAGATCGAAGATGGCGTGAACGGCTTCCTCGTCGACGACGTCGAAACCGCCGCCAAGCGCACCTCCGATCTGCTTCGTGATCCGGAGCGCGCCACGGAGATGGGAACCGCGGGCCGCGAGCACGTACGCAAGAACTTCCTCTCGACCCGCGAGCTCGAGGACTGGTTGCGATTGTTCACCGAGCTGCGATGATCGTTCTTTCGCACCGCGGCCCGTACCGCTTCGAGCGCAACGCCGAGGGCACGTTCGTCGCGAGGCGGGGCGCGGGTGGCATCGTCAGCGTACTCGGACCGTTGCTCGCGGAAAAGGAGTCGACGTGGATCGCTGCCGCACTGTCCGACGAGGATCTGGAGGCTGCACGCGCGGGCGCCACTGACGGCCTGGACATCGACCTTCGCCTTCTCGAGCTCGATGTCGCGCAGCATCGGATGCACTACGACGTGATCGCGAACGGTGTGCTGTGGTTTCTGCACCACAACCTCTTCGATCGAATCCGACGACCACGCTTCGACATTCATTTCCGTGACGCCTGGGCCGCGTACGTCGCGGTCAACGAGGCGTTCACGAATGCCGCCGCCGACGAGGCGAAGGATCACGACATCGTCCTCGTCCAGGATTACCAGCTCGCGTTGGTGCCCGGGCAACTACGCGCGCGCCGTCCCGATCTGCGGGTCGTGCACTTCACGCACACACCGTTCTGCGGCCCCGACGACATCATCGTCCTGCCCGAGGACGTGGGTGTCGACCTGTGCGCGTCTTTGGCGTCGGGCCCGGCCGGCTTCCACACTCGCCGCTGGGCGGACGCGTATCGGCAATCGGCCGGCGCCGTGCTAGGGCAAGGGGCGGCGATCGCGCCGCCGTTCGCGGCGTCGCTCGGACCCGACGCCGGCGCGCTCGAGGAGGTCGCGGCGTCTCCCGCTGCTCGGGCGGCCGCGGGCAAGCTCGCAGACACCGTCGGCGAACGCCTCGTGATCATGCGGACGGATCGCATCGAGCCGTCGAAGAACATCGTGCGCGGCTTCCTTGCCTTCGACCGTCTGCTGGAGGCGCGGCCGGGTCTACGCGGCCGCGTCGTGTTCGTTGCGATGGTGTACCCGTCGCGCCAGGGGTTGGCCGAGTACCTCGCGTACGCGAGCGAAGTTGCCCAGGCGGTCGAGCGCGTCAACGACCGCTGGTCGACGCGCGACTGGACGCCGATCGTGCTCGACGACCGCGATGACTTCGCCCGGTCGGTTGCGGGCCTCGAGCGCTACGACGTGCTGTTCGTGAACCCGTTACGGGATGGCCTGAACCTCGTCGCCAAGGAGGGGCCCGTCTGCAACCGCCGGGACGGCGTGCTCTGCCTGTCGCCGGAAGCCGGCGCCTACGAGGAGCTCCACACTGCCGCGATCCCCGTACATCCGTACGACATCGAGCACACGGCTGCCGCACTCGACACCGCGCTGAGCCTGCCGCTCGACGAGCGGGCCAAGCGCGCTGTCCGTTTGCGCGCACTCGCGATAGCTCGCACGCCGGGCGACTGGCTAGGCGATCTCATCCGCCACGCGGGCAAATAGCGCAGCCAAGCCGGCCGGCCCGTCGACCAGCACGTCGACCGAGGTGACGAGCTCGGGCGGCGCCTCCGGCGAATGCACGCCGATCCGCACGGCTTGACGGAGCACGCCGTCGTCGACCGCGGCCGCGAGCGCCGCAAAGGCGGGAAGATCGCCCGTGTCGTCGCCGGCGAACGCGCCGACGTCGAATCCCTCGACGAGCGCGCGCGTCGCGTCGCCCTTGTCGACACCGATCGGCGGCCGTAGCTCCACCGCCATGCGCGTCCGCAGCTGGGCGAGCCCGTGGCGGCTCGCGAGCTCCTCCGCCACCGCCGTCACCGCCTGCGCCCGCTCGGGGCTCGGGCGCCAGTGCAGCGTCACGCTCACACCGCCTTTCGGCTCGACGAGCTCGGCGGGCAGGCGATCCCGGGCATCGGATGTCGCGGCGGCCACCGCATCGAGATAGGGCACGACACGGGGGTCGATCGACCGCAGGCCGCCGGTGAGTCGCTCGATGCCGTAGAGCCCCGCATAGGTCACGCCGGCGATCGGCACGTGCGTGGCCAGGAACTCGACCGGACGGCCGCTCACGATGCCGACGCGCCCGAGACGCGCCGCCAGCCGGGCGAGCTGCGCGATCGCGTCCGGCAGTGGGCGCGCGTCCTCGGGGCGCTCGACGATCGGCGACAACGAGCCGTCGAAGTCCACGAGCAGCGCCGTCTGGGCGGGCCGCCGACTGAGTGCAGCGATCGTTGCGTCGACGTCGAGCACAGTGGGACGCTACCGGTATCGACGCCAAGACGGCCGCCCGCACCACCATCGACAACGCCCGCGACACGCTGGTCGGGCTCAGCCACCGTATCCACGCGCGGCCCGAGCTGAAGTTCGAAGAGGAACACTCGAGCGCGTGGACGGCCGGTGTCCTCTCCGACGCGGGACTCGACGTTGCGATGGGAGTGTGCGACCTGCCGACCGCGTTCTCGTGCCGCGTCGGTGACGGTCCGCTCCACCTCGCGATCTGCGCCGAATACGACGCGCTCCCCGCGATCGGGCACGCGTGCGGACACAATGTGATCGCGGCGACCGCGGTCGGTGCTGGCATCGCGCTCGCGCCGCTCGTCGACGAGGTCGGCATCACGCTGCACATCGTCGGTACCCCCGCCGAAGAAGGCGGCGGTGGCAAGGTGCTCATGCTCGAGCGTGGCGGGTTCTCCGGCGTGCACGCGGCGATGATGGTGCACCCGACACCGAACGAAGATCTCTATCCACGCGTCACGGCCGTGGCGCATCTGCGCGTGCAGTACACCGGCCGGGAGGCACACGCGGCGCTCGCCCCACAGTTGGGTGTGAACGCCGCAGACGCGTTCACCGTTGCGCAGGTCGGGATCGGCTTGTTGCGCCAGCACCTGCGGGCGACCGATCAGGTCCACGGTGTCATCATCCACGGCGGTGATGCGGCCAATGTCGTCCCCGCGCACACCGAAGGTCTCTGGATGGCGCGGGCGCGCACGATCGAGGAGCTCGAGGAGCTGCGACCCCGCGTGATGCATTGCTTCGAGGCCGGCGCACTCGCGACCGGCGCCACGCTCTCCGTCGAGAACGTGAGCCCGGACTACGCGCAGATGGAACATGACCACGACATCGCGGAGGTGTTCCGCACGAACGCCGAGGCCGTCGGTCGGCCGCCGTCTCACGACGGCGTCGGGACATTCTCGACCGATATGGGAAACATCTCGCTCGCGATACCGTCGATCCATCCGTGCCTCGGCATCGACACGGCAGGCGCGGTGAATCATCAACCGGAGTTCGCGGCCGCCGCGATCAATGCCTCTGCAGATCGCGCGGTGACCGAAGGCGCCCTCGGCATGGCTTGGACCGTGGTGGACGTCGCGACCGGTCCGCTGCGCGACCGGCTGATGCGTTAACCGCCGACGACCACGATGCAGTCGACCTCGGACTGGATCACCGCGGGCGGGGTCGACGGATACGCCGCCATCGTTGTTCCCTGGCCGACGGCCAGCGACAGCGCCGCCGCCTCGCGCTGGAACGCCGGCTTGCACAGCACGGAGTTGCCCTGCTGACGATGGTCGGTCCAGTTGTTGGCATCCTGGGGCTGGCTCGTGTAGCCCACCTGCTTCAAGTGGGTTGCCATCTGCGCCGCCAGCCCGGACGCCGCACCGCCGTTGAGGACGATGACACGCAGCTGTGCCGGAGACTTTGCGGGTGCGCTCGCCACCGTGGTGGTCGTGGTAGCTCCCGCGGACGACGCGGTCGTCGTGGTCGGCTTCGTCTTCGGCTTCGTCGTAGCGGTCGCGGCACCGACCGGACGTTTGGTGTCGTTGTCGACCTGCTGCAGGAGGACGATGCCGATGACGACCGCGAGCCCGATCAGCAAGGCGCCTTTCGCGGCCGCGAAACTCGCGCCGCGCGCAACGTCACCATTGGAGCTCCCGGGCGTGCGGCTCATTCACTCATTCTGTCTCGTCGGGTCGCAGGCGCGGGGTCACCGCGTACCGGGATCGGCGCGCCGGCCCTCGATACGCCCGCGACGGGCTTGCTCACGCCGTCGGCGAAGCCGTCGTACCGTCAACGGGTCGTACGACAATGCCTCTGGCCGGTCGATCAAGGTGTGCAGTGCGCGATAGTACGTGCTGGCAGCCATCGCGAAGCGCGCACGGATCTCGTCGTTCTTGCGAGCCGGAAGCTGCCACCACGCGCTCTCGAAGTCGAGCACCGCGCGGTCGTGCGGGGTCAGCTCCATTGGGTGACGATCCTGGTCGCTACGCGCGCGAAATACAAGCACCTCGAGTGCTTTGATGCCCCACGCGTGTAGTTGCGCGAGGTCGATCGTGTTGTCCTTGCTCACTCCGTCGAGGATCGCGCCTCACCGGCGGCGGGCAGCGCGAGCAGGAACGTCGTCCCGGTATCGGTGTCGGGGATGGTGAGGGTGCCCCCGTGGGCGGCCACGATGTCACGGGCGATGGCGAGACCGAGGCCGGTGCCGCCCGCGTCACGAGCACGGGCGTGGTCGAGACGGGCGAACCGGTCGAACACTTGGGCGCGCTGGTCGGGAGGAATGCCGGCGCCGTCGTCGGTGACCGCGAGCTCGACGGTTGCATCGGTTTCGTGGAGCTGCACGCGCACGACGCGGTTCGCGTGGCGTTCGGCGTTGTCGAGCAGGTTCCGAAGCACGCGACGGAGTTGGTCGGCGTCCCCGAGCACTTGGCCGCCGGACATGCCGGTGAGGTCCATCACCACGCGGCCGCGGGCCTCAAACGCACGGGCCTCGTCGAGCACCAGATCGTCGAGGTCCACCCGCTCCCGCCGTACCGGCAGCCGGTCGGTGTCGCTCTGCGCGAGCACCAGCAGGTCGTCGACCAGCCGTTGCATCCGCACGGTCTCGTCGAGGACGTCGTGCTCGGTCGTCTGCCATTTCGCGCCCTGCGGGTGCGCGAGGTCGACCTCCAATTGTGAGCGGATCGCGGTCAAGGGGCTGCGCAGCTCGTGCGACGCGTCCGCGACGAATCGGCGCTGACGCGCCGACGCGCCCTCGAGGCGCGCCAGCATCGCGTTCATGGTGCGGGAAAGCCGGTCGATCTCGTCACCGGTACCCGGTTCGGGAACGCGGCGGTACAGCTCGCGGTCACCGATCTCGGCGACCTCGGCGCGCACGCGCTCGACCGGGCGCAACGCCCAGCCGGTGATCACCCAGACCGTCCCCGCGACGAGCACGAGCAGAATCGGCAGGCCGGTCGCCAACAACCGCACGAGGGTCTTCGAGCTCTGGTCCACGGGCGCCAGGCTCGCGGCCGCGTAGATCACGAACCGCCCGCTCGGGAGCGACACCGTGTGGGCGACGACCCGAAACGACGACTCACCGATCGGCAACCCGCCTCTCGTCTGGGAGGCGAAGCCGCCTACCGGAGGAACATCGCTGGAGATTCGTTGCTCCCCTTCGATGTTGGCGCTGGCGGCGACGACGCGTCCCGTGGCGGCATCAACGATTTGCACGAGCGACCGCTCGTCGTTCGGGACGGTGATCTGTTGCGGTACCGGCGCACTCGTGAGCAACGCGGAGACGTCCGCGGCGCGCAGCCGCGCGGTGGTCGTCACGTCTTGGGTGAGGGAGTGACGCTGGGAGACGACGAGGAGCGCGCCGCCGAGCGCGAGCGCTGCCGCGACGACGATCGTCGCCACGGCGGTTGTGCGAACTCGGACGCCGCGCAGGCGCCGCCTACTACTTCCCACCATCGGCCCGCAGCCGGTAGCCGGCCCCCCGGATGGTCTCTATCGCGCGGCGTGCGAACGGGTCGTCGACCCGACGTCGCAGGCGCCCGATGTACACCTCGACGATGTTCGGGTCGCCTTCGAAGTCGAAGTCCCACACATGCTCGAGGATGTCGTGCTTGGATACGACATTCCCTGCTCGGCTCAACAGGTATTCCAAGACCGAGAACTCGCGTGCGGTCAGCGCGATCTCCGTGTCTTCGCGCCACACGTGATGGGAAGCGGGATCGAGGCGAAGGTCGCCGGCCTCGTAGATCACCGGTTCGGTTCGGCCCGCCCGGCGCAGCAGGGCGCGTAGCCGCGCGACCAACACGACATATGAGAATGGTTTGGTCAGATACCCGTCGGCTCCGGTGTCGAGTGCCTCCGCCTCGTCGTACTCGCCGTCCTTGGCTGTCAGCATGAGGATCGGTGTCCAGTTGCCGGCTTCTCGTAGCTCGGAGCAGATGCGATAACCGTTCACGCGCGGAAGCATGATGTCGAGCACGATGACGTCGTAGTCGTTCTCCTGCGCCAGCCACAGGCCGTCGGTTCCGGTAAGGGCCGCGTCGACCGCGAATCCTTCCGCTTCGAGCCCGCGCTTCACCGCTGACGCCACCCGCTTTTCGTCCTCGACCACGAGCACCCGCATCGAGCGCACCTCCCAACCACCAATTTCGCGTCCAACGCTGAAACTCGGCTGAACCGATCATGAGCAGACGCTGAATGACGCGAGATGGGAGGGGCGCGAGGCCCCTCCCATCTCGTTGGGCCGGTGTGTTCGTTCAACGTTGTCGCGATGGCTACTCCACTCCCTCGAACTGGTGATCCACGTTCTGTCCGACGGGATCGGCATGACCGCCGCCGGGCAAGCCCGCATCACCGGGCTCCTCGGCGCCGGGCTTTTCAGTCTCCGCGCCGGGCTTCTCGGTCTCCGCGCCGGGGTTCTCGGGAGCCCGGTTCTCCGGTGCGTCGGGCGTCGTCGCGTCCTGCACCGTGTCGCCGTCGACCGGCGTTTGCGCGGTCGGCGCCGTGACCGGTGCTTTCGGCGGCGAGGACGGGGTCTGAGCAGCCGCGACCCCGGCCCCGAGGCCCGCGAGCCCAACGAGCCCGATGGCCCCGGCGGCCAACTTGCGTCTCACGTTCATCATCACTTCGCTGACTCCTTTGTCGTCCGTTGTTGGACGACTCGATCGTGCAGGGAACCACCTGACGCTGAGTTGAATCAGGCTGACGCGTCGTTCAGGTTCCGCTCGCGGAGAGTGAGCTCGTCGCGCGATTCCACCGCCATGAACTCGCGGGCGAGGAGCACGAGGACAACGAATCGGTAGATCACCGGCGCGCCGACCAGATAGAGCGACATTGGACTCGACGCGATGTTCGGTGCCGCGGCGGTGAGCGCCCATACGGCAAAGCTGCTGACGTAGAAATGCACGACCAGTTTCGTACGCACCGGAAGCATCACGAGAAACGGGACGAGCCAGAGGTCGTACTGGGGTGAGTAGATCTTGTTGGTGAGGATGAACGCAATCGTCGCGAGCGCACAGCCGGCAAGGGGCGAGAGTTTGCCCCGGGCGGTCTGGGCGACAAGGGCGATGAGTGCAATCGTGAGCGTGAGTGTCGCGACGATCGTCGTGACGTGAGCCTCTTGCTCGGCTGGAAGCCACGTGTTCATCGCGGCGTCGCGGAACGCGAAGAACAAGATCGATCCGCGCGAGGGTACTCGCTCGGAGTGGAACTGGATGAAGTACCCCAACGCGCGCGGAGCGATCGCGTACACCGGGAGCACGAACGCGCCCAGTCCGATGAGGAAGCCTGCGACCATCCGACGGGCCTGCCGCCAGCGTCGCGTCGTCGCGCAACTCGCGACGAGGATCGGCACGAAGAGCGCCGGAAACAGCTTGGCCGCGGTACCGGCGCCGAACAGCCCGCCGGCGAGCAGCGCGTGACCCGCTTCCCACTCGAGCAGCCCGATCGTCGCGGGCGCCACCGCGAGCAGGTCCCAGTTGGTCAACCCTTGCACGAGCAGGGGCGGCGCGAGCGCCCACCGACGCGTCCGCATCCCGAACCGGCGCCACAGCCTCCATGTCGTCGCAGCCGCGAGTGAGGTCAAGACGAGCGCGTTCAACAGGAACGGCCACCGAAGACCACGATCGAACGGCAAGATCGCCGCGTACGCCACCTCGCCGATGAGCGGCGGATACTCGAAGTTGCGGTCGAAGAACGGAGGATGATGCCGGTCGATGCCACGGTCCTCGTAGTCATGCGCGATGTCAGTGCCGCAGACGTCGTAGCACGGGAGGCGCGCGCCCGCGTTGATGCAGAACGCGAGGATCACGAATGCAACCAGCGCCACGCCCACGGATGAACGCCGCGCGAACCCGCTCCCCGACATGGCGCGCAAGTCTAAATATCGGTTTCGCAGCGGCGCGGGCCGCCGCCCGGTCGCGCGAAATCCGGAATGATCTGACATGCGGTTTGCCCGACGACCTCAGGCGGGAACATCGAGACATGCTCACACTCATACTGATCATCCTGGTCGTCCTTCTGCTGTTCGGCGGCGGTGGGTACTACTACCGAGGTCGCCGACGCATTTGAGTCGTGCAGCGCCCATTACCGCCGTTGCGCGTCATGAGGAATGAGCGGTGAGGGCGAAGCATCTGTTCCGCTATACCGACATCGGTCGGTTGTTGCTCGAGCACGGCCGAAGTTCGGGTCTGGGGCGCGTTGGCGAATCGGATGGCGAGGGCTCGAGTCGCGAAGATGCCGAGAAGCTCGCCGCTGCCTTGGAGGCGATGGGGCCGACGTTCGTCAAGCTTGGTC
Source organism: Acidimicrobiia bacterium (assembly GCA_038209365.1). GTDB lineage: Bacteria > Actinomycetota > Acidimicrobiia > IMCC26256 > PALSA-610 > DASQHW01. The sequence continues at coordinate 9,743 of JBBQXS010000002.1, forward strand.
AGGTGTTGTCGACGCGGGCCGACATCTTGCCGCCCGCGTATCTGAAGGCGCTGGGTCGCCTTCAGGACCGGGTTCAGCCTGTGCCGTTCGAGGATATCGAGCGCGTCGTCTCTACCGAGCTGGGCGTCCGCATGTCGCGAGCGTTTTCAGAATTCTCATCTCGCCCGGCCGCCGCGGCATCGCTCGGTCAGGTCCACCGGGCATCGCTGCGCGACGGCCGACCTGTGGCGGTGAAGGTCCAGCGTCCGGATATCCGGCGACAGATCGTAGATGACATGGACGTCCTCGACGAGATCGCTTCGTTCGTCGACGGCCATACCGATATCGGACGCCGGTACAGATTTGCAGCGATGGTCGAAGAGTTTCGCCTTTCGTTGATGGCGGAGTTGGACTACCGCGCCGAGGCGGCGAACCTGGTCACGATGCACGAAAATCTTTCGCACTACGACCGCATCATCGTTCCGCTCCCCGTCCCCGACTACACCACTGCTCGGATCCTCACGATGGACTGGGTTGTGGGTCGCAACCTCGCAACGCTCGGACCGGTTGGACGTCTCGAGCTCGACGGCCGGGACCTCGCGGGTGATCTCTTTCGCGCGTACCTCGATCAAATACTCATCGACGGGTTCTTCCATGCTGATCCGCATCCGGGAAACGTGCTCCTCACCGACGACGGCCGCCTTGCACTGATCGACGTGGGCATGGTCGGGCGAGTCGAGTCGCACACCCAGGATGCTCTGATCAAGCTCCTGTTGGCGGTGAGTGCCGGCCGGGGCGGCGACGCCGCTGAGGTGATGGTCGACCTGGGCGAGAAGCTCGCGGATTTCGATCCCGACGCGTTCCGCCGACGCGTCGACCACATCGTGAGCCGAAACCGAAACGTCACTGTGGGGGACGTGCAAGCCGGAGCGTTGCTCGGCGAGGTGCTCCAGGCGGCCGGTGAGGCAGATCTGAGACCGCCGAGCGAACTCACGATGATGGGCAAAGCGCTACTGAACCTCGACGAGGTGGCGCGCATCCTCGACCCCGACTTCGAGCCCAACTCGACGATTGCGCAGCACGCCGAGGAATTGCTACGCAAGAAGATGCTCCAGAGCGCATCGCCCGGCAATGTCATGGCCGCTGCCATAGAAGCCAAAGAGTTTGCCGAGAAGCTCCCAGGTCGCGTCAACAAGGTCATGGACGCCCTCGCCGAGGGTCAACTCACACTCAACGTGCAAGGCCTCGACGAAAAAGAGCTGATGCGAGGCGTGCAGAAGCTTGCCAACCGGCTCACCACGGGCCTGGTTGTCGCCGCCCTGGTCATCGGGGCCGCGCTCATCATGCGCATCGACGCGACGCCGAAACTCCTTGGCTATCCGGCGATCGCCATCGTCCTCTTCGCCCTCGCAGCAACGGCAGCAGGCTGGCTCTTGGTCAGCATTGCCCTTTCCGATCTCCCCCAAAGCCGACGACGGCGGCGGTAACCCTGTGCTGCCCGCGGGTGCTCACCATCGCATGGCGGCGAGTCGTTTGCGCGTTGCCGACAGCGGGATGGTCAAGGCCTCGACCGCGGAAGGAGCGCTGCGAAGTTCCATGTCGATGTACTGAAGGATCTTGTGCCGCGTGGTCCCCAGTGTCGCTGCCGCCGCGGGCAAGTCCCGAGTGTTGAGGCGACGTTCCGTCCACAACGTCACGACCAGTCGCGCGGCGTCCCACCAATGTGGCCGCGTTCCATCGTCTTCGTAGTCGATCACCGCCAGCCGTCGCTCACTTCCCCGGCCGAGAAGGAACACATTCCAGGCCGTGAAATCTCCGTGCGACATGGTTTCGATCGCCCGCGCCGCGGCATTCATCGCTCGCGCCGGCTTCGGTCGGCGGGACATGATCGTTGCCGTGGCGGTTGCCAGCCGGTCATGCAGCTTCCCGAGCGCGCGATGGGCAAGCATGATCATGTCGATATTCCATCTATACGGAGGAGATTGGATCGCCGCAAAGTCGAAGCGCGTCCGAAGGACGCGCTTCGACTCGCTCTCGGCGACGGATACGAGCGTTGGGACAACGAGACCGCAGTCCGAATCGGACGAATTTTGGAGCGCTTCGAGCACGGCACATTCCCATCGCAGATCTCGATCATCACGTGCCCCGATCTTCACGACCGAGAGCAGCCGTCCGTCGACACCCATTTCGTGCACGACTCTGCGGCCCGTTCGGGGTCGATGGTGCACGACCCACGTCACGGCATCGGGCTCGGGTACCGCGCTGGAGAGCGTCCTTGCGATGTCAGGGGGAAGCGGACCCCTCGGGCGGCGAAGCAAGGCATAGAGGTGCGCTTCGATCACCCGCGCAGACGCTCGGGTCCGCGCCGCATGCATGAGCACGTCACGGGATCCTCGTGGAGGAGTCACCGGGCGGCCGTACGCTGACCAACGCTGCGAGAGCCGGGCGCGGGCGCGCGCGAGCGGGATGATGCGCTCGAAGGTGTTACCGAATGTGGACGCGTTGCTCACTGCACTCGGTCCATGCGTCCTGTAGTCACGAGCACCTCAATCTTCGACGGAGACCGTGCTCGGCTCTGCGAATAGTAACGCTTGCCCTCCGATTGTCGACAGGGAATCGCCGAGCTGATCACCGATCAATGGTGTTGCAAGTTGGCTAATGGACGGAACGACGAGCGTCGATGTCCCGCCACGTCGTACGGCGCGCGCAATGTCTTCCCGGGCCGTCGCATCGGCTTCATTTCGTCTCCAGCCGGGTAGGTCCGGAAACGTGAACAGCAGCTCCCGTGATTCCTCGGGGGACACGGCGGTCACCGGAGGGTTTCTGTCCGAGCGCCCCGTACGCCGGCCCTTCGAGTCGGTCTTCGTGCGCCTCGTTGCGACCGCCGGCATCGTGGGGATCGGTACGGCTCTCGGCGCGATCCTCGTCGCCGCCGACGTGGCCGGATGGATCACTGGCCTAGCCGTGTCCATCGTCACGGTCGCGCTCGCCGCGACGCTCTGGCGCTCACGGCAGCTCTGACCGGCCCGCGGTCGTTCCCGCCGCTCTGCGACCGGCGAGCGCCACGACGTTCCAAGATAATCACTGGGATTATGTTGACATCACGATATGCCGAGCGCGATTCTGGCGGCATGAGCGGCGGCGACCGTTCCGACCGTAGAGAGGCGCAGCTCGAGGCGCTGGTCGGGTCGTGGCTCGGTTCGTACGGGTCGGCGAACACCCGCGCCGCGTATGGCGGAGACGTGCGGTCGTTTCAGCGGTGGTGCGCGGGTGAGGGTCGGCTCGCGTTGGGCGCGACCATGGAGGACCTCGTGCGGTACTTCGCCGCGTGTACCGCCGGGGGCACGAGCCCGGCGACACTGACACGGCGGATGTCAGCCCTCGACTCGTTCTTCGACTTTGCATGCGATGCCAAGATGCTGGGCGCCAACCCGATGTCGGGAGTCACGCGTCCGGACATCTCGGCCACGAGCTCGACGCCACTGCTGGCTGACACCGAGGCACGAGCGCTGCTCCGCGCGTCGGAGCGGCTCGGCGACAAAGCCGCGGCGTTGGTCCGGTTGCTGATGCTCGACGGGCTGAAGGTCGGCGAAGTCCTTACCGCCGACGCCGACGATCTGGACGCCGGCAAGGCCAGCTTGGTCGTGCACCGGCGGGGTCGCGCGTCGTCGACACCGCTGCAGTTGGCGACAGTCCGTCGCCTTCGGCGGTATCTCGGCCGGCGGCGTCGCGGTCCGCTCCTCATGAGCGACGTCCCCGGTCGCAATACTGCACGCTTGACCCGCTTCGGCGCCGATCACGTCCTCAAGAAGGTGGCCGCCGCCGCGCACATCAGTGTTCCGATCTCCGCGAATGCGCTGCGTCGCCGGTACGTCGCCGCGACCGTCGACGGAGGCACCGACCTTGACGACGTCCGCGAACACCTCGGCCAGCGCGATAGCCGAACCGCCAGGCGTTACCTCGAACCGACACCGCAATCGAATGCACAACTCAGAACCGAATCGAAACGGAGGTGACCATCATGTTGATGCGCTTCGACCCGTTCCGCGACGTCGATCGGCTCCTCGAACAGTCCTTCGGCGGCGACCGGACACCTACCATGCCAATGGACGCATACCGCCGCGGTGAGGACTTCTTCGTACACCTCGACGTCCCGGGCATCAACCCGTCCTCCATCGAAGTGTCGGCCGAAAGGAACGTCCTCGTCGTCAAGGCCCAACGGTCCTGGCAACGACGCGAAGGCGACGAGTGGCTCGTCGCCGAACGCCCGCAAGGCACGTACACCCGGCAGCTGTTTCTCGGCGACACACTCGATGCCGACCGCATCGAAGCCAGCTATCACGACGGCGTGCTCACGCTGAGGATCCCTGTCGCAGAACGCGCAAAGCCGCGACGCATCGAAGTCAACACCAGCAACAACGAGCACGCGATCGAAGCGAGCTCCACCGCGACCTGAGCCATCGCGGCTCTGGCGCCGGCCATTTGCCAGGCTTGCGGATCCGCCGGCCGGGTCCACTCCCGGCCGCCGGTCCGCGGATGGACGGACGAGGTCGGCAGCGGGACGTTGCGCGAGGAGCGGGCGGCGTGGGCATGATCCAGCTCGACCGACACGGCGTTCACGGGCACGTCGGGTCGGCACTGGCTGGCCGCATGCCGGTGTAGAGGTTCAGCTCGCGTGCGAGGAAGGTCGTCCACTGATCGTCGGTTGCGGTCTTGTGCGCATCGTACAGCTTCTGCGCGTGGAGGCTTGCGGTGCAGTACGAGGTGAGCTCGGCGACGAGTCCCTTCGACCGGGCGGTGACCACCGTCATCGCCGCGCAGCCGTATGGCACGGCCGGGTCGTACTTGGCGTGGATGAACGACGCTGGTGAGTCGCCGGCACCGATCGTCGAGGGCGCGCTGCCGTCTTCGGTGTAGGTGCATCCCGACGCCCCGAATACGGCTTGCGCGTGCGATCCGGCCGGCGACCGATCGTCCCCGCGGAAGTATGCGATGGTGCCGACGTCGTCGCTCTGATAGGCGACGTTCGAGGACGTCACCGCGCCGGCCGAGAAGCCGCCGACCGCGATCTTCATGGGATCGACGCGGTACTTCGCCGCGTTGACGCGCACCCAGCGGATCGCCGCAAGCGCGTCGCGTTGTGCCGCGACGATGTTGCGTTCACACTCGGCGCGCCGGTCGAGCCACAGCTGGCTGCTGGGGTCCGGGTTGTCCTGCACCCATTGGCAGAGGCTCTTGTAGTTGGAGCCGCTGCCGACGACGGTCGTGTCGGTGCGGTACTCGACCGAGAAGCCGACGTATCCGCGTTGCGCGTAAGCCTTGGCGACACCGTTGGCAAGGCCGTACATCGAGTCGATCCCGACCGCGAACCCGCCGCCGTGCAGCCAAATGATCGCGGGTCGGTTGGTGAGGCCGTTGTGCGGGTCGGCGACCCACAACCGCAGCGGCTCGAGGTTGCCGGGCAGCAGCGGCGGCCGTGGGTCGGGCTGCTCGAGCGTGGTCCCCTGATACAGGGTGCCGCCATAGTGGCGGTCGGTCACGGGTGCAGCACCCCACCTCACGGGCTGAGCCTTGGGCGTCACGACGGGTGTGATGTCGGGTTGCACGCCGAGGTAGAGGCCGGTCGGTCCCGGATTCGGCGGTATGCAGCCCGTGGCGAGCAACCCCAGGCCGGCGAGGCACAGTGCGAGTCGGCGCATGAGGGAGATGCTCGCGCAGGATTGTGAGGACCTTGTGAGCGTACTGGTCCAAGTTTGTGCGAGACCTCGCGGCGTCGCGATGTGGCGGTTCACTCGGACGGCGGCTCCAGAAAACGGGCGTCCTCTGCCGATACAACCGTCGACGTTCGCGATCAGGAGGAAGCGTCGTGCTCGGAAGGATGCGTGCGCTCAAGGTCGCCGCCGCGACGGTGGGGGCGTTGATGTCCGGTGGTGCGGCGTGGGCGGTATCCAACACGGGCGTGATGCCGGTCGGGCATGTGCACGCCGCTGAGGTCACCGACTCGAGCACGTCGTCGACTGAGGTGACGGACACCACGGTTGCCGACCCTTCCACGACTACGACAACGGACACGACTGTCGCCGAAACGTCGTCGACGACGACGACGGTCGACAGTGATACGTCGACATCGACCGTTCCGGCCGCTCCGGACACGACAGTTCCGCAACTGTGCAAGCCGGGCTACGGATACGGCGACACGAACCATTGTCACTCCGGTCCGCCCGGGCAGAACAAGAAGCAGGGCAAGCACTCGCGACCGTGATCCACCTGGTCGAAGGACCGCCCGCGGCCCGCGGCCGGTCTCGGACCGGAGCGCCTTTCTTCGCTCTCGTTGAACCAATGCTCGTCGCCGGACGTATTCCGTCGTCGGTATCGGCGAGGAGGGATGAGATGAGCGCAATACGTCGAGGAGTGTTCGCGATCGCGTTCGCAGCGGCCCTGGTGGTGCCGGCAGGTGCCGCATCCGCCGCCAGAAACCCCAGCGGCACGGGCCAACCGTCTCAAGAGTGCGGCGAGGAAGGCGCGACGGCGACTCCGCCTGGCTTCGAAACGGGCGGCTTCGCACACGCCGAGACTCGGTATGCGGGTTCCCAGCCGCAGAACTCGAACAACCCCAAGTCCGTTTCGCAGTACGACGTCGCCTGCTTCCAAGTTTCACAACACTGATCGTTCGGGTCAGTCGGCAGCGTCTTACGGGCAGCGGCTCGCCCGCTGCCGCCAAGCCGGCGCGCGTTCGCCTGGTCGCCGCGGAGCGGCACCGTGCCAATCATCGACGTTGGCGAGCGCTGATGGATCGCTACGACCGCGACGTCACCGAGCGGACCCGCGCGCACGGTGGCCGCATCATCAAGAACACCGGCGATGGAGTGTTCGCGACGTTCCCGGTTCCCAGCCACGCCGAGCGATGCGCGAGCGCACTCTCGAATCCCGTGTCGGGATACATGCAGGCGAGGTGGAGCTGCGCGGAAACGACGTCAACGGTGTCGCGATGGCAATCGGCGCGAGGGTCTGCGCACTCGCCGCCCCGGGCGAGGTACTCGCCACCCGCACGGTCAAAGACGTGCTTCTCGGTTCCGGCTTCGACTTCGCCGACCGGGGTACCCATACGCTCAAGGGCGTACCCGAGAGTTGGCAGCTCTTCTCGATCCGACACACGTAACGAGCGCTGTGGAGCCGGATGTCGGACTCGAACCGACGACCTGCTGATTACAAATCAGCTGCTCTGGCCAACTGAGCTAATCCGGCGGGGGACGGCGCGAATTGTGGCGCGCAAATGGCGCCGCGTCGTTCCTTCGGCGTCGATCGTAGGGCCTCGACCGCTCGGCGACGCTTCGCCACGTTCAACCCGCGAGCCCCGAGCAACATACTGAGACCCACCACCGCGATGGTGGACCCAACGAACTAGCGCCCACCCATCCTCATTGGGCAATCTGTGCGCCTCATGCAAGTGAGGAGACTCCGTGCGGAGGACGTGGCGCTCGTCGCAGCGATAGACCGGTCCGAGCACGTTGAATTCCAGTATCGCGTGATCGATGGCCAGTTGCAGCAGGTACCAGCGGTGATCACGGACGTTCCGGCGTGGGATCCCACCGGATCAGGTCCGCACACCGTCGCGGCCGAGATCGCCTTCTGCTCGTCGGTTGTTGCGCGTGGGGGCATCCTTCTCGACGCGTTCGATGGCGAGCGCACGGTCGGTCTCGCGATTGTTCACCCGGCGTTCGAGCCTCGACTCGCTTGGTTGGCGTTCTTGCACGTCTCTCGGCCCTACCGCAGACGAGGTGCCGCGCAGGCTCTTTGGAACGCTGCCGCTGACATTGCTGGTGCTGCCGACGCAGAGTCGATCTACGTCTCGGCGACACCGACAGCATCCGCGGTTGGCTTCTATCTCCGACAGCACTGTCACCTGGCCCATCCGGTTCACCCGGACCTCTTTGCCGCGGAGCCTGATGACATTCATTTCGTTTGCTCGCTGAACTGATGCGGCCTTGGGAGGCCGCAACGTGCATGGCTACGCGTCATGCAGGCGCTCCAGACGAGTGTGCCAACCGCCTTGCAAGGGAGCGGCACGAGCGGTGACTTCAAGGACGAGCTGCTCAGCGGTTTCGGCGGGCGTGAGAGCAGAGGTGTCGAACCACCAGCCCACGTCGCCAAGCTCGCGCCTCATGTCGGCCTCCAGTCGCTGATAGTCCTTGAACTCGAACCGCTCGTCGGGATCTCGCGTCGCGTTTCGCTGCTCGCAGACCTCCACCCCAGGCGCGAGGGTGACGAGCCGCACCGGTCGCGGCGACAACAGTGTGAGGAGAAAGTCCAGCTCCGCTCGGTCCGCGACCACGGTGTCCATGAGCACGGTAAATCCGAAGTCAACGAAGTTGTTCGCCAGCGAGCACATGTTGCGGTTGCAAAGCTCATCCTGTCGCAGCGCCTCTTCTTTGGGTTTGCCCATGAACCAGACACGGCCGCCGCGGATCATTTGGTTCACGTCATCGCCCCTGACCTGCGCGCCCCGCCGCACGAAACCGGCTGCAAGCGCGGTCACAGTCGACTTTCCCGCCCCCGGCATTCCCGACACGATCACGCATCCCGACAACTCACCCGAAGACATGGACCGTGATGCTTCCAACTGGGATGGCTCCGCGGCAACCAGATTTGCCTGCGACTGACGAGGGCCTCCCGTGGCGACGGTTCGAGATGGGGGGAACGCCTATTGATGGCGGCGGCGTGCGACCTCGTGGCATGCGAGCGTGGCGGCGGCACCGACGTTGAGCGACGGTACCGCGCCGTACATCGGGATGCGCACGAGCACGTCGCAGCGCTTCCGCGTGAGCCGGCCCAAGCCGCGGCCTTCGGCACCGAGCACGAGCACGACCCGCTGGTCCGCGACGCCGAGCTCCGACAGCGCGGTATCGCCGTGCTCGTCGAGCCCGACCGTCCAGACACCCGCGCGTTGCGCGCGCTCCAACGCGTTGGGAATGCCGCCGACGAGCGCGACGGGCAGGTGCTCGATCGCACCCGCCGCGGCCTTCGTCACCGCGGGGGTGACGTGCGCCGCCCGGTGGCGCCCGACGATGATCCCTGTGGCACCTGCGGTCTCGGCCGACCGCATCACCGCCCCGAGATTCCGCGGGTCGGTGACGCCGTCGACTGCCACGAGGAACGCATCGTCGGCGGCGTAGAGCTCGTCGAGGTCGGCTGCACGCAGCGGCGAGGCGAGTGCGACGACGCCCTGCGGGGCCTCGGTGCGCGCCAGCTTCTCCAATCGCTCGGGCGAGACGATCTGCGCACTGCCGGCGGCGAGCTCTGCAATTGCGGCGACCGCCGGATCTTGCGCGGCACTGCTCGACACATACACGGTGCGGACCGTGCGCCGACCCGCGCGCAGGAGCTCGTGCACGGCGCGGCGGCCCTCGACCTGCTCGCCGCCGACCCCCGAGTCAGGCTTCGTCATCGGGTCGGAGCCGGCGCCACACCGTGCCGTCCGGGGTGTCCTCCAGCACGATGCCGCGGGCGCGGAGCTCGTCGCGCAAACGGTCGGCCTCGGCCCAGTCCTTGCGCTCGCGCGCTTCGTCGCGCGCCGCGACGAGCGCGCGGATCTCGTCGTCGAGCTGTTCGTCGTCGTCGAGCCACGTCAGACCCAGCGCGCTCCAGAGCTCCCGCACGGTCGCGGCCAGCCGGGCCGCGTCGTCGTTGCGTCCGGCATCGAGTGCGATGTTCGCGTCGCGTACGAGCTCGAAGACGAACGCGAGCGCGGCCGGCGTGTCGAAGTCGTCGTCCATCGCGTCGCGAAACGCCGACGTGTCGACCACCTCCGCCGCGGGGAGCCCGGCACGCCGCACACGTCGCATCAACGCGTCGACGCGCTCCACGGCCTTGTCGGCATCGGCGAGCTCCTTGTCGCCGAGCTCCATCTGTCGGTGGTAATGCGTCTGGAGAACCAGCAACCGGAAGGCGCGCGGATCGAACTCGTCGAGCACGTCCTCGAGCGTCGTGAAGTTGCCGAGCGACTTCGACATCTTCTCGCCCTCGACGTTCACCATCGCCGAGTGCAGCCAATAGCGCGCGAACACGTGGCCGGCCGCTTCGGCCTGCGCGATCTCGTTCTCGTGGTGCGGAAACTCGAGGTCGGTACCCCCGCCGTGGATGTCGAAGCCGTCGCCCAGGATGTCGAGCGACATCGCGGAGCACTCGATGTGCCAGCCCGGCCTCCCCGGGCCCCACGGCGAGTCCCACTGCGGCTCGCCCGGCTTGGCGGCCTTCCACAGCGCGAAGTCGATCGGCGAGCGCTTTCGCTCGTCCACCTCCACCCGTGCGCCCGCGCTGTCGCGCAGCTCGGCGACGGTCCGGTGCGACAGCTTGCCGTACCCGGGGAACGTGTCGACCTCGAAGTAGACGCCCTGGCCCTCGACCACGTATGCGCTTCCCTTCGCGATCAGCTCGGTGATCAGTGCCTGCATCTGCGGGATGAACTCGGTCGCCCGTGGCATGTCGTCCGGCGGCGCGACGTTCAGGCGCGACATCTGCAGCCAATAGTCCGCTTCATAGGTTCGGGAGAGCTCGGACTCGGTCGTCGAACGCTCGGCTGCCCGCGCGATGATGCGGTCTTCGACGTCGGTGATGTTGGTGACATAGGCGACGTCGCGACCCGACCACATGAGGTAGCGCCGGATCGTGTCGAACACCACCGCGGTGCGGCCGTGGCCCAGGTGCGGCACGTCGTACGGCGTGGGCCCGCACACGTACATCGACACCTGGCCCTCGATGCGGGGGACGAAGTCGACCTTTGCGCGTCGCGCCGTGTCCTGGATGCGCAGCACCGGGAGAGGCTAGCGAGCGTCGGCCGGCGAGCCGATGAGCATTACCCCCGCGACAGGAGCGCGACCGCCCAGACGGCGATCCCTTCGGCCCGCCCGATGGCGCCGAGCCCTTCGCCGCGCTTGGGGCGCACCGCGGCGCCGATGCCGGGGCCCATCGGCTCCCGGGCCGGCGCCAGCGCGGCGACGAGATTGGCCGTCATCGCTTCGACGTGGTGCCCGAGCGTCGGCCTTTCGGCGGCGACCACGACGTCGACGTTCTCGATCCACCAGCTCTTGTGGCCGAGCTCTCGGGCGACCTCGGCGAGCAATCCCATCGAATCGGCGTCGCGAAAGCGTTCGTCGGTTGCGGGGAACATGGTGCCGAGATCGGGCAGGCCGGCCGGTCCGAGCAACGCGTCGGCGACAGCGTGCGCGACGGCGTCCCCGTCGGAATGACCCGCGAGCCGGGGCGCATCGTCGATGCGGACGCCACCCAGTACCAGCGGCGGGTCGATCCCGAACGGGTGGACGTCGAAGCCGAGCCCGACGCGCATCCTCACGAGCGCACACCTTCGATCAGCGACTGTGCCAGCTCGAGGTCGTCGGCCCGCGTGAGCTTGAGATTGCGACGCTCACCTTCGACGACCACGACCTTCCCGCCATCGGCCTCCACAAGCGCGGCATCATCGGTGTCGATGCCGTCGCGGGCGTGTGCCGCGCGCAACGCCTCGGCGCGAAAGGCTTGCGGCGTCTGGACCGCGACCAGCCCATCGCGTGAAACCGTCTCCAAGACGTCACGGTCACGCACACGCTTGAGGGTGTCGACGACGGGAAGCGCAGGCACCGCGGCGTCGACGCCCGCGCGAATCGCTTCGATCACGCCGGCAAAGAGCCCGCGGGACGCGAGGGGCCGGGCCGCGTCGTGCACGACGACGACCTCAGCGGTCTCGGGCACACACGCAAGACCGGCGCGCACCGACTCGGACCTCGTCGCACCACCGATTGCCGCGCGAACCCCCGCCGGAGGCTCCCACGTCGCGCCCGGCGGGAGCACGACGACGACGCCGTCACACGATTCACAGGCAGTTCCGACCGCGCGATCGAGCACGGTCGAGGCGCCCAAGCGCGCAAACTGCTTCGCGCTCCCGAACCTCGCGCCCCCACCCGCCGCGACGACGATGGCCCAGGTCTCCACGTCGCCAGTCTGGCAGGTGACTAATTCTCGAGGCGGGCGAACAGCAGGCGTCCGGCCGAGGTCGGGACGACCGACGTCACCTGCAACATCACCTCCGGGCCGCCGACGAGCTCGTGCCCGCCGTTCACGACGACCATGGACCCGTCGTCGAGGTGGCCGACGCCCTGACCGGTCTCCTTGCCTTCGCGCGTGAGCGACACGCGGACGTAGTCGCCCGGGCCGATCGACGGCGTGAGCTCCTGCGCGAGCTTGCGCAGGTTGCACGTCGGCACACCCTGGAGCTCCGCGTTGCGTGAGAGCGGCCCGTCGTTGGTGAGCATCCGGAGCTGTAGCCGACGCGCCAACGCGATCAACTTCGCGTCGACCTCGGCGTGCTCCGGCACCTCGTCGTCGAGGACGAAGAGACGGACGTGGCCTTCCTTGCGCAGAACTTCGAGTGTTTCGAGGCCGCGTCGCGCCCGCCGGCGCTTCACGTCGTCGCTCGCGTCGGCGAAGCCTTGGAGCTCGTCGAGCACGAACCGAGCGACCATCAGATCCCCGCCGAGGACACGGGAGCGAGTGAGCGGGAGCAGCTGACCGTCCATGACGACCGATGTATCGACGAGCACCCCGTCGCGCGCGTCGAACGCTTGGGCGCGCACGAGCGGCCGGGTCGACAGCCCGAGCATCTCGAGCACGGCTTCGGCTTGGTAGGCGACGATGCGGTATCCGGCCCACGCGAGCACCCATGCCCCGAGCGCGACGACGGACACCGCGAAGCGAGTATCGAGCAGGAGGGCGAACGGCACGACCAGCACGAGCGCGAGTGCGGATCCGGCGATCGCACCGAGCGTGCCGGCGACGAGCCGGGCGGGAGAGCGGCGGTCCACCCGGCGCTCCACGGCACCCAGCGCGCTGTCGAGGACGCGGCCGAGCACGCCACCCGTCACATAGCCGAAGAGGCAGCCCAGCATCCCACCGATGCCCTGCGCCTCGGTGCCGAGCCGCCGGGCGACCCAGAAGCCCGTGGCGGTGCTCAGCACGGCGACGAGGAGGCGAACACCTTCGACGAACATCGGCTTCTGCATCGGCCGGCAGGGTCCCTGCTTGACCAACGCGTCGAGGAGGCCCTCAGGCCCGGCCGGAATGGGGCCGATGGTCAATGTGACCTACGACACACTGGGCGGTTCCGAGGTGGGCTCGGATAGCCTCCCGCGAACAAGGACCGGCGCGACATGGCGGCACGCACGCCCGTGCTCGACAAGACCGACCTCTTCGGCACCCTGCCCCCGGAGCTGCTCGAGCAGCTGCGAGGTCGGACCGCGCTCGCGCGGTACCGCCGCGGGGACCCGATCTTCGAAAAGGGCGACCCGGCGACGCACCTGTACGTCGTGTTCTCCGGCCGAATCGCCATCGTGGCCAAGGCCTCCGACGGCCGCGAGTCGGTGCTCACGGTGCTCGGACCGGGCGCGCTGTTCGGCGAGATGTCGATGTTCGACGGCGGCGTGCGGTCGGCCAACGCCCGGGCGTTGACGACCGTGCACCTGATCGCCATCGAATTCGAAGACGTTCGGGACGTCCTCGCCCGCCGGCCCGAAGTGCTGTGGGCCGTCGTTCGCATCCTCGCCCGTCGTCTGCGCGCCACCGACGAGGCACTCGCGGACGCGATGTTCCTCGACGTGACGGGCCGCACCGCCAAGCGTCTGCTCGAGCTCGCCGACGGCGAGGACGATTTCCGTATGCCGGTCACACAAGAAGAGCTGGCGGGAATGGTCGGCGCGTCGCGCGAACGAGTGAACAAGGCGATCGCGTTGTTCGTGAAGCTCGGTTGGCTCGAGATCTCCGGCCGCAGCCGCTACCGCATCGTCAACCGCGACGAGCTCGAGATCCGCGCAACGATTTAGCTTTGTCGCACTTGGTGTGACTGACTAGCCCTTGATCCAGTCGAGGGTCTTCTGCCAGGCGGCGGCTGCGTCGTCGGGGCGGTGGACGGGCCGATCGGGATCGTGCACGAAGCCGTGTTCGGCCCCCTCGACGACAACGATCTCGCAGTCGTCGCGCTCCTTCCACGCAGCGCGCAACGCGTCGATATCGGCGGCGGGCGTCCACGGGTCGGCCGTGCCGAAGAATGCGAGCGTCGGCACCATCTGTGACGCGACGTCGAGCGGTTCGATGCGATGGCCGGGACCGCGCCACTCGTCGGGCGTTCGCAACATTCCGTAGAACGCCACGGCCGCGTCGAACCGGTCCGTCGCCGCCGCCTTGAACACGTAGTGGCCACCCATACAAAACCCGAGCACGGACACACGCGCCACGTCGTCCTCGACGACGAGCAGATCCGCCGCAGCGGAGAAGATCTCGAGCTGCTGCGAATCATCGAGATCCTTCACATGGGCCAACCGCTCCTCCACGGAAGATCGAGACGACTCCGGCTGCGAAGCAAAAGGCTCGAAGACGAGAACGGCAAGCCCATGGGAAGCAAGCAATCCCGCCATGTCCTCGAAGAGCGGCCGGAGCCCACCCACATCCGGATGCAGCACCAGCCCACCAACCGGCATCCCATCCGGCCGCGCATGAAACACCGGCACATCCATCCCATCCACAAGAAGCGTGCGCGCCTCAGAACTGATGTCGTAGATCGGGCCGTGAGAAAGAGCCGCCATAAGAGAGTGAGACTAGAAGAGACGGAGGCGGCGGAGAGGCCCGGAGGGAGCCTGGGGGGTGGGTGGGGACCGCCGGAGCGAATGCGGAGGCGGTCGGCGACCGGAGGGCTTCTCCGCCGCCGCCGCCAAGGGCACGCTCAGGCGTAACGATCGAGAATCGAAGTCTCGGCAACACGCGACAACCCGTCCTTGATCGCACGCGCGCGCGCTTCGCCGACCCCCTCCACCTCGACCAGGTCCGAGATCGAAGCGCGCATGATCTTCGGCAACGTCCCGAACCGCTCGACCACATGGTCGGCGATGAGCTCGGGCAGCCGCGGGATCTTGCTCAGCAGCCGGTAGCCGCGCGGCTGCGTCGACGAGTCCAGATCCATTTCCTGCGACAAATGCAGGATGCCGGCGACCACGCGCAGATCGAGCAGCTCGTCGTCGCTGATCTCGGCGAGGCGCGAAGTGACCTGGGTGAGCATCCAGTCGGGCGATTCCACGAAGTAGTCCTTGCCGACGAGGCGCAGGTCGACGAGCACGCCACCGGTGAGCTCTTCGAGTTGTAGCTCCACGAGACGGCCGTCGAGACCGAGCTCCACGACATAGCCCTCGATCTCCTCCGCGATTCTCCGGACCATCTCGGCGCGCTGGAGCACCGTGACGACGTCCCGCAACGTGACCAGGTCTTCGACTTCGAGGGCGGACAGCGCGCCGGTCACACCGTCGAGCCGAGACTTGTAGCGACCGAGGATCTGGAGTGCCTGGTCGGCCCGGGCGAGCACGCGCGGGATGGGCTCGAGGGTCTGCTTCATCCCCTGGTAGTGCACCGAGACCATGCTCATCTCTTCGGAGACCGTGATCACCGGCACGGAGATCTGGCGGGCGACCCGCTCGGCGGTGCGGTGACGAGTCCCGGTCTCGGTCGTGGGGATGTCGGGGTCCGGCACCAGGTGCACGTTCGCGCGGGCGACGCGGGTCCCGTCCGAGGCAAGGATGATCGCGCCATCCATCTTCGCCAGCTCCGACAAGCGTTGCGGGGTGAACTCGGCATCGAGGAGGAAGCCGCCGGAACAGATGTTCAACACGTCGGGACCGTCGCCGATGACGATCAACGCGCCCATGTTCGATTGCAGGATTCGGTCGATGCCCTCCCGCAGCGGCGTGCCCGGTGCGACGAGGCGAAGCGCGGCGTAGAGGGCTTCTGATCGGCGCTGGGCCAACAAGTCCTCCGGGTCGGAACTGGCCGCCAGCCTACCCTCCCGCGCCCAATGCCGCACCCAGACCCTCGCCGATATCGGCGACGCGCACGAGCGTGATCCCCCGCACGTCGGGCGTCGACGTCGGAACGATTGCGCGGCGAAAACCGAGACGAAGCGCTTCGGTGAGACGACGGGGCGCGTGCGCCACTTGCCGTACCTCGCCGCCCAACCCGAGCTCTCCTATGACGACCGTGTCAGGTTCGATCACACGATCCACGCGCGCGCCCGCGATGGCGAGCGCGAGCGCGAGGTCGGCGCCGGGCTCTGCGACGCGCACTCCGCCGGCGATGCTCGCGTACACGTCACGTTCGTTGAGTCCGATGTCGGCGCGCTGTTGCAGCACGGCAACGAGCATGGCGAGCCGGCTGCCGTCGATCGACTGCGCGATGCGGCGCGCGATCGGTGCGGATTTGTCGGCGACCAGCGCTTGCGCTTCGACGCACAACGGACGGGCGCCCTCCATCACGGCCGCGACGACCGAACCCGGCGCCGCTGATCGCCGGTCGGCGAGGAACAGCGCGCTCGGATCGGCGACCGGCGTGAGACCGGTCTCGTTCATCTCCATGAGGCCCAGCTCATCGGTCGCGCCGAACCGGTGCTTCAGCGCGCGCAGCATTCGGAGCGCGTGATGGCGGTCGCCTTCGAAAGAGAGCACGGTGTCGACGACGTGCTCGAGCGCGCGCGGTCCGGCCAGTGAGCCGTCCTTGGTGACATGTCCTACGACGACCACCGCGACGCCACGTTCCTTCGCGAGCCGCACGATGACTTGGGCGCCGTCGCGTACCTGCGCGACAGAACCGGCCGATCCCGGGCTGTCGGGATCGTGCACGGCTTGGATCGAGTCGATCACGCACACGGCCGGCACGATCGTGTCCACGTGGGCGGCGATCGCCGGCAGCGACGTCTCCGAGACGACGAACAGCTCGGAGGCAAGCGTGCCGAGTCGATCGGCGCGCACGCGTACCTGCGCGACCGATTCCTCGGCGGTGACCAGCAGGCAGCGGACGCCCGCGGCGGCCATCGCGCCGAGTGCCTGCAACAACAGCGTGCTCTTCCCCATGCCGGGCTCACCGCCGAGGAGCGTGACCGACCCGGCGACGAGCCCACCGCCGAGCACGCGATCGAGCTCGGGCAGACCGGTCGGCATGTGGGCCGCACCGAGCGCGTCGACTTCGGCGATCGGCACCGCCCGGGTGGCTGTCGCACCGGCCCCGGTCGCGGTTGCCCCGTCCGTGAACGAGCCCCACTCGCCACAGTCGGGACAGCGCCCGAGCCACTTCGGGGAGTCGTGCCCGCACGCCTCGCACCGGTACCGAACGAGTGTTCGTGTCATGGCCAAGAAGCTATCGGCGCCGTGTGACACGAACGCGGACGGGCGGCGGTCTCGGGACCACTCGGGTTTACATCAGTGGGGCGCGGTCGCGATCGAGGAGCTGCTCGGCCTGTCCCCGCTTGGTGCGGCGGCGACGTTGGCGCCGGGCACTCGCCGATGCTGCCAGGAGGAACAACCCCGCGAGCAGCGCGAGTGCAACCGCGATGCCGAGCTTCACCATCCTGTCGTAGTAGGTCCTCGACTGCGACGCCGCCACGGTGCTCACGGTGCCGGTCGTGGCGTCGTAGGTTTTCGCGGTCCCGTCCGGGAGCCGCACCACCACGGTGAGGTGGAGCGCGCTGCGAAGCTCGCGGGTGAGTTGCTCGTCGAGCGTCTTGGGATCGAGTCCCGCGAGTCGCAGCCGTGCCGCGAGGTCCTTGTCACTTCCGAGCCCGCTGGCCGGCGTACGGAGATCGACGACGAGCGCCAAGGCGTCGCGCGAGCTGAACCAGCGCCGCTCGCGGGTGATTCGGGGATCGCGGAGGAGCCCATGCGCTCCGACGAGATCGGCGAGTCTGCGGGCGAGATCCGCCTGGTCGCGAAAGACGTGGGTGAATGTGAGCGACGCCGTCGAACGGACGCCCGGCGTCCAGCGCGACACCTTCCAGCCCGCGGCGCGCAGATCGGCGAGCGGCACCTGGCGCGAGGCGGCGGCGACGCCGCCCAGCCGCGTGATCGCATCGCGGTCGAGGACGAGCGTCGTGCGAATCGTTCCCGACCCGTCGCTCGCCAGCGTCACGTCGACGCGAACATCGACCCGGCACCCCGCGAGCAGCACGGCACCGATCGCGATCATTCCCCACACGCGACGAACCTGCGTCACAGACCAGCGATTATCGCCGGAGAATGACGCAGGTTCGAATTGAGCGTCTTCGTCTTACTCGGGTGTACCGCTCCCGGCGAGCTCGACCGGCGGCGGCTCGATGCCCTGCACGTTCCGGAACACGACCTCGTCGCCCTCGGCGTCGACCACGATCGTGTCGCCGGCGTGAAATTCCTTCCAGAGGATCTTCTCCGAGAGCGGGTCCTCGATCAGACGTTGGATGGCGCGGCGCAACGGCCGCGCGCCCAGTGCCGCGTCGTACCCCTTTGCCGCGACGAGCAGCTTCGCGGGCAGCGTGAGCTCGAAGCCGAGCCCCTGCGACTCCAGCTGCCGTTCGACACGCTTGATCAGCAGGTCGACGATCTCGGTGATCTCGTCCGTCGTGAGGTTGTGGAACACGATGATGTCGTCGATGCGGTTGAGGAACTCGGGCCGGAAGTGCCGCTTGAGCTCGTCGTGCACCTTGTCCTTCATCTTGTCGTACGTCACGTGCTCGTCGGATCGCGCGAACCCGAGCGATGCCTTCTTGAGGTCGGCGGTACCGAGGTTCGACGTCATGATGATGACGGTGTTCTTGAAGTCGACCGTGCGACCCTGCGCGTCGGTGAGCCGTCCGTCCTCGAGGATCTGCAACAGCGTGTTGAAGACGTCGGGGTGGGCTTTTTCGATCTCGTCGAAGAGCACGACCGAGAACGGCTTGCGCCGCACGGCCTCGGTGAGCTGACCGCCTTCGTCGTAGCCGACGTAGCCGGGCGGCGAACCGACGAGCCGGGACACGGTGTGCTTCTCCATGTACTCCGACATGTCGAGCTGGATCATGGACGACTCGTCACCGAACAAGAACTCGGCGAGCGCCTTGGCGGTCTCGGTCTTCCCGACACCCGAGGGACCCAAGAAGATGAAGGAGCCCGAAGGTCGCTTCGGGTCCTTGAGACCGGCACGCGTCCGCCGGATCGCCTGTGACACCGCCTTGATGGCGTCGTGCTGACCGACGATCCGCTTGTGCAGCTCCTCTTCCATGCGCAGGAGCTTCGCGGTCTCTTCCTCTGTGAGCTTGTACACGGGGATACCCGTCCACAACGCGAGCACCTCGGCGATCGACTCCTCGTTCACCTCGTTGAACAAGTCGACGCCTTCGGCGCGCCACTCGCTCTCCTTGGAGGAGCGCTGCTCGAGCAACGACTTCTCGCGGTCGCGCAACGATGCGGCGCGCTCGAACTGCTGCGCCTCGATCGCCGCCTCCTTCTCCTTGCGGACCTTCGCGATCTGGTCTTCGAGCTCGCGGTAGTCGGGTGGCGCCTGCATACGACGGATACGCAGGCGCGAGCCCGCCTCGTCGATGAGGTCGATCGCCTTGTCGGGCAGGTGGCGGTCGGAGATGTAGCGGTCGGCGAGGTTCGCCGCGGCCACGATCGCCTGGTCGGTGATCGTGACGCGGTGGTGCGCCTCGTAGCGCTCGCGCAGGCCCTTCAAGATCTCGATGGTCTGCGCGACCGTCGGCTCGTCGACCTTGATCGGCTGGAATCGCCGTTCGAGCGCCGCGTCCTTCTCGAGGTGCTTGCGGTACTCGTCGAGCGTGGTGGCACCGATCGTCTGGAGCTCACCGCGGGCGAGCATCGGCTTGAGGATCGACGCCGCGTCGATCGCGCCTTCGGCCGCGCCCGCGCCGACGAGCGTGTGCAGCTCGTCGATGAACAAGATGATGTCGCCGCGTGTGCGGATCTCCTTCAGCACCTTCTTCAGGCGCTCTTCGAAGTCGCCGCGGTAGCGGGAACCCGCGACCAGCGCGCCGAGGTCGAGCGTGTACAGCTGCTTGGCATGCAGCGTCTCGGGCACGTCGCCGTCGACGATGTTCTGCGCCAGCCCCTCGACGATCGCGGTCTTGCCGACCCCGGGCTCACCGATCAGCACCGGGTTGTTCTTGGTGCGGCGGCTCAGCACCTGCATCACGCGCTCGATCTCGCGCTCGCGCCCGATCACCGGGTCGAGCTTCTTCTCGCGTGCGAGCTGCGTGAGGTTCCGGCCGAACTGGTCGAGGACGAGCGAGCCGGACGGCTGGTTCTCCCCGCCGGCGCCCTGAGTCGCGCCCTGGCCCGCCGCTTCCTTCGTCCCCGCGTAGCCCGAGAGCAACTGGATGACCTGCTGGCGGACGCGAGACAGATCTGCGCCCAGCTTCACGAGCACCTGCGCGGCGACACCCTCGCCCTCGCGGATCAACCCGAGGAGGATGTGCTCGGTGCCGATGTAGTTGTGCCCGAGCTGCAACGCCTCCCGCAGGGAGAGCTCCAAGACCTTCTTCGCACGGGGTGTGAACGGGATATGACCGGACGGTGCCTGGCCGCCGTGGCCGATGATCTCCTCGACCTGGGCGCGCACGGCTTCGAGTGAGATGCCGAGCGACTCGAGTGCCTTGGCCGCGACGCCCTCACCCTCGTGGATCAGGCCGAGCAGGATGTGCTCGGTACCGATGTAGTTGTGGTTGAGCAGGCGCGCTTCCTCTTGGGCGAGGACCACGACTCGTCGGGCTCGGTCGGTGAAGCGCTCGAACAAAATGATCCGCCTCTCGGTGAGCTTGCGGTGCGTCCACTCTATCGGCCGGTCGCCCGCCGACTTTGGCGCCGGAGCCCGGTCTGAGTGGCTTCTTTCGTATTTCCCAGGGCTCTACGGAGCATCCGTCGGGGGTGCTCCACGATGACCCTGAGCTTGTTCTCTACGCCTGAGTCATTCGGATCATTCCCGAGGCTCCCGAATCGACCCTCTCGGGCGGCCGGCCGTACGCTCCTCGCGTGTCTCTCGTCGACGACGTGGACCTTCCGCCCCTGGCCGGCGACCTGGTCCGGGTCGAGGCCCGCCTGAACCAGGCCGTCCGTGCCGAGGACCGGTTCCTGGGCGACGTGGCGGGCCACCTCCTGGGAGCAGGTGGCAAACGCCTACGGCCGGCCTTGTCGCTCTGCGCGGGCTACGCGGCCCGGGGCGCCGACGGTCCGGCGAGCGCGGAGGTCGTGACCGGCGGGTCGGCCGTGGAGCTCGTCCATCTCGGGTCGCTCTACCACGACGACGTGATCGACGAGGCCGAGACGCGGCGGGGCGTGCCTTCGGTGAACGCGCGCTGGTCGAACATCGTCGCGATCCTCGCCGGCGACTATCTCCTCGCCCAGGCGTCGACGCTGGCCGCGTCGCTCGGCGCCGACGTCGCCGGGCTCCTGGCCTCGACGATCGGCGAGCTCTGCCGGGGCCAGGTGCTCGAGCTGCAACACCTCTTCGACCCCGATCGGTCGGAGGAGTCGTACCTCTCGGCGATCGAAGGCAAGACCGCGTCGCTGATGGCAACCGCGTGCCGCATCGGCGCGATGGTGAGCGGGGTGTCGGCCGACACCCTCGACGCGCTCACGCAGTTCGGCCATCACCTCGGCATGTGCTTCCAAGTCGTCGACGACGTGCTCGACGTCACCGCCACCGAGGCGGTGCTCGGAAAGCCGACCGGGAACGACGTGCACGAAGGCGTCTATACGCTCCCTGTGATCTACGCGCTTGCGGGCTCGGGCGAGTTGCGCGAGTTGCTCGGTCGCAAGCTCGAATGGCCCGAGGTCCGCCAAGCGGTCGACCTGATCGCAACCGCAGAGGTCGTCGACGCGTCAACGACCTTGGCGCGCACGCATGCCACGAAGGCGTCGGAAGCGCTCGCCGGCGCGGCCGAGCTCGACGGTGAGGTGTGCGAGCGCCTCCGCAGGCTCGTCGACGGCCTCGTCAGCCGCTCCAGCTGACCGTCGCGATGGCCTCGGAAACCGATGCGCTCCGCGACGCGTTCATGGGACGCGTGAACGCGTGGCTGGCCGCCGACCTCGACGCATACATGGACTGCTGGGCCGACGACATGGTCATCGAGCTGCCGTCGGGCCTGATCGACGACAAGGCGGACTACCGACGGTTGGTGAAGGGTGGGTTCCGCTGGGCCGAACCGGTGTCGTTCGTCGTCCATCACCTCGCGTACACGACAACGACCGGCGACGTCGTCCTCGCGGACTGGACGATCCGCGCCCGCCGGCGCGAGGACCACTGCGTGATCGAGTGGCGCGGGCTCTCGGTGTGTGAATTACGCGAGGGCAAGATCGCATGGTGGCGCGAGCACCACCTTGCGCCACCCGCGCCCATAGCCGGCTAAGCCGCAGGGACGTCGGCGGAGGCGTCGACCTCGTCGAGGAACGACAGCACGACGTCGTTGAAGCCGTTGGGCGACTCTGCCATCAACCCGTGCGCGGCACCGCGCAGCACGTACAGCCGGGCGTTCGGAATGAGCTCCGCCACCTCTTCCGCGTCGCCGAGCGGCGTGAGCGTGTCCTGCGACCCGGTGATCACGAGAGTCGGCGCGGCCACACCGGGAAGCTCGAACCGCAACTCGTCGGAAGCATCGAGGATCGCGTCCACCTGCGCGATGAATGCGTGCGGCTTCGTCTGTATCAGCACACGCGCGAGCACGTTGACGAACACACCGAGACGGCGCTGCAACCGCGGACCGATCAGCCAGCGCATGCCGTCATCTCGCAGCCCGGCCATGCCGCGCTCGCCGACCGCGTCGGCCCATTCGGCGAACAGCTCGCGCCGCCATTCGTGGTGGCGGCACCCGGTGCACGCGAGCGTGAGCGAACGCACGCGCTCGGGATGCCGTACGCCGATGATCTGTGCGATCACACCGCCCATCGACGCGCCGACGATGTGCGCGCGCTCGATCCCCTCGTTGTCCAACACCTGCAGGACGTCCTTGGCCATGCGCGTCAGGTCGTAGGGGCCGGGCGGCGCGTCCGAGGCACCGACCCCCCGGTTGTCGACGGCGATGCAACGGTGGCGGCGGCCGAATGCTCCACGTTGGAGTGCCCACCCGCGGCTGTCCATGCCCAGGCCTTGTATGAGCACGACCGGCGTACCGTCACGCCGCCCCCACGTGCTGTACGCAATCTTCGTGCCGTCGTCGGTGACGATGTCCGGCATGTCCCGAAGGCTACCGGGATCGTGCGCGGTGCCGGTCGCCTCAGGTTTCGTTCAGCAGCGCCCGCACCGCCACGCGCATCGCGTCGGCGAAACGCGCCGCGGCAAGCGGGTCGTCCGGGTCGTACGGGTCGTCGAGCGTCACGAGCGGGCCGAAGCGGACATGCCACGGGCCCAATGCCGTACCGAACGGACCACCGGGCATCACGGCCGCGGGGATGATGCGGGCGTGCGTGAGCGCGGGCATCAGCGCGTGCGGGGGCGCGCCTGCTCCTGTGCGCAGGAAGGTGTGGGCGAGCGGGACGCCGACGAGATGACCGGCGCGCAGCGCGACGCTGATGTCCGGCTCGCTCGCCGCGATCGCGCCGAACCGCCGCGCAAGCGCGCCCAGGAACGGCACCGCGGGCGCCCCGATCACGCGCAATCGACGTCCGGTGACCCGTTGCACCGCGAGGCAGAGTGCGGCGGGCTCGACGACACCGAAGCCCCGGTTCGCAACGATCGTCGCGGGGCCCTGCTCGGGCACGTGTTCACCACCACTCACCCGCACCGGCAGCGCGACCGTGAACGCGGGCGCGACGAGGTCTGCGAGCTGCGGGTCGAGGCCGAAGGGGTCGATCGGAAAGCGTCCGGAGAATCGCCGCTTGACTGCGGTCACCGGCGCTTCCGGCCGTCCGACACGTTCGTCGTCGAGTCGATCCAGCGACGTCACGCTACAGATGCCGGTCACGCCACTTGCTCCTGTCCGGTCGCGATCGGCACCACGTCGGCCCACTCGAACAGCTCACGAAGCACGTCTTGTGTCGATGCGAGCTTCGTGAGCTGCAGCATCTCGCGCGCGCGGCTGCCGTCGCCGGTGCAACCGTTGCGGAGGAGCTCGACGACGTGCGGCGCGATCGCGGCGCCGGCAATCTCTGTAGCGCGCGCTACCGCGCCCCACATTCGCGGGGGCACCGGGAGCGGGACCCGGCCGCCGAGGCGCGCCGCTTGCCAGGGTGTGGCCGCGCCGGGACCGACGACGTTGCACGGACCGTCGACGCGATGCTCGATCGCGGCGACCATCGCGTCCGCGGCGTCGTCCGGGTGCAGCAGCGAGAACGGCGGGTCCGCGAAGGCGCTCACGGGCACGACGGGGAGCCGCAGCAGCCGCCCGAGCGGGCTCGGCACGTGCGACCCGACCACGGGCGCGTACCGCAGCGCGCAGACGCGAACATCCGCATGGAGCAACGCGATGCCCTTCGCTATACCTTCGACCTTCAAGAGGGAGCGTCCGTACGGCGTGCGTGGCACGGGCACGACGTCCTCGTCGGGCACCGACACCTTCGCGGTGCGCGGTCCGTACACCTCGAGACCACTTCGCAGCACGACGTACTCGAGTTTGCCCGCACGTGCCGCCGCACTGAGCGTCGCGATCGCGGAGAGCTCGGTGCGTTCCGCCGCCGACGCGGGTGTCATGCGCGACGCCGGCTCGTACACGCCGAAGTGCGCAACGACGGTCGGTGCGTAGTCCTGCACGAACGCAGCGAGCCGATCGCGGTCGCGCGGATCGATACGTCGGAACTCGGTCCGCCGGAGTCGCCGGCGCGGCGGCACGAAGTCGACACCCATGACGTCGTCCGCCCATGACCGCTGCTCGATCAGCTGCGCGACGCGCGTACCGAGCTCGCCACCCATTCCTGTGATCAACACCCGCTGACTCATGACTGTCCTGCCTCGGGTCGCAGGTGGGGGAACATGATGACCTCACGGATCGAGGTGACGCCGGCGAGCAACATGATCAGCCGGTCGATGCCGAGCCCCATGCCACCGGTCGGCGGCATGCCGTACTCCAGCGCGCGCACATAGTCGGCATCGATGCCGTGTGCCTCGACGTCGCCGAGCTGCTTGAGCGTGGCCTGGGCCTCGAAGCGCCGGAGCTGTTCGATCGGATCGTTCAGCTCACTGAAGGCATTGGCGAGCTCGCGGCCGCGCACGATCAGCTCGAAGCGCTCGGTCATCGCCGGATCATCGCGGTGTGTACGTGCGAGGGGTGAGACCTCACGCGGGTAGTCGCACACGAAGGTCGGCCCGGCGATGTTCGCCTCCGTCGTCTTCTCGTAGATCTCCAGCACCAGCTTCCCCGAACGCCAATTGTGCTCCCACGGTACGCCCAGTTGGTCGCACGCCTGACGCAGCGCCTCGACGGGCTGGGAGGGGTGCACCCGGACCCCGGCGTGCTCCCGCACGAGGTCGACGAGCGGGCGGCGCTCGAAGGGCGGCGTGAGATCGACCGGAGTGCCGTCCCATTCGACATGCGTCGTACCGATCGCGGCCCGGGCGGCCTCCGCCACCAGCTCCTCGGTGAGGCGCATCATGTCGTGATAGTCGGCAAACGCCTCGTACAGCTCCAACATCGTGAATTCGGGGTTGTGCCGCGTCGACAACCCCTCGTTCCTGAACACGCGAGCGAGCTCGAACACCTTGTCGTAGCCACCGACGATCAAGCGCTTCAGGTACAGCTCAGGGGCGACGCGGAGGTACAGGTCGGTATCGAGGGCGTTGTGGTGCGTCACGAACGGCCGGGCGGTCGCGCCTCCAGGAATTGGATGCAGCACCGGCGTCTCGACCTCCTCGAACCCCCGCGCCCGAAGGAATGCACGGATCGCGGAAATGGTCTCGAAACGGATGTCGAACACGCGGCGCGCGTCGTCGTTGGCGATGAGATCCACGTACCGCTGCCGGTAGCGCGTATCGGTGTCGGTGAGCCCGTGCCACTTCTCGGGCAGCGGGCGTAGCGCCTTCGACAGGACGGAGAATTCCGCCACCTTGACCGAGAGCTCACCGCGCTTGGTCTTCATGACCGTTCCTCGCACGCCCAGCCAGTCGCCGCGGTCGACCTCGGCGACGAAGCGATCGAACCCGGCGTCGCCGAGCTCGCCCTTGGAGACGAACAGCTGCATCGTGTCGGTTCCGTCGCGCATGGTGGCGAACACGAGCTTGCCCTGGTCGCGGAGCAGCAACACACGGCCCGCGACGCGGACGACGTCGTCGGTCGACGCGCCCTCGTCGACCTTGTCGTCCCAGTGCGAACGCACCTCGTGCAGTGTGTGCGTACGATCGAACCGCGCCGGATATGGGTCCTCGCCGCGCGTACGCATCGCCTCGACCTTGGCGAGCCGCGCCGAGAACTCGTCACCGGCCTCCGCGTTCACGCATTCCTCTCGAAGATGATCCTCAGACCGTAGAGGGTCAGCCACGGCTCGTAGTACCGGACCGTGCGTGAATGCGGGATGATCGGCTCCGCGAGACCGCCGGTGGCGATGACCTCGCACGGACCGAGCTCGGCGACGAACCGGTCGACGAGCCCGTCGACCTGCGCGCTGAAGCCGTAGATCATGCCCGACTGGATCGACTCTGCCGACGTCCGGCCGATCACGTGCTTGGGCTCGGTGAGCTCGACGCGTCGGAGTCCGGCCGCACGCCCGAACAGCGCGTCCATCGAGATCTCGACGCCGGGAAAGATCGCCCCGCCGAGATACTCCCCCTTGTCGCTCACCGCTTCGATCGTGGTCGCGGTGCCGAAGTCGACGACGATCGACGGGCCCCCGAACAGGTCGTATGCACCGACGGCGTTGGCGATGCGATCGGCACCGACCTCCTTCGGGTTGTCGTAGAGGATCGGCATGCCGGTGCGCACTCCCGGCTCGAGGACGAGCGCGGGAAATCCGAAGTACCGATCGGTCATCGTCCGCAGCTCGGCAGTCACGCGCGGCACACCCGACGAGATGGCGACCCCGGTGATCGACGCGTCGAACGAGAAGCCGTGGAAGCCGAGGAACTGCTGCACCATCAACGCGAGCTCATCCGACGTACGGTCGGCAACCGTCGCGATGCGCCAGTGGTCGACGAGCTCGGCATCGCGGAACAACCCGACGACCGTCTGGGTGTTCCCTGCGTCGATCGCTAGCAACACGGTCGCACGACGCGGTGAGCGGAGCGGAGCGGAGCGAACTCACCGGAGCGGCGAGCGTCCCGTAGGGCGGCGCCGGGTATCCCGGCGGCCGAGCGAGTGCGACAAAGCATCATCGGATGTCGAGACCGATGTCGAGAATCCGAACCGAATGTGTCATTGCGCCGATCGAGATGAAGTCGGCGCCCGCCTCGGCGTAAGCGCCGACGGTATCTAGCGTGACGCCGCCGGACACTTCGACCTTGGCCTTGCCTTTGACAGTCTTGACCGCGGCCCGCACCTCGTCGGGGGTCATGTTGTCGAGCATGATGCAATCGACATCGGCGTCGCGCGCCTCGGCGACCTGCTCCGGCGACTCGCACTCGACTTCGATCGTGCGCCCGGGCCAGCGCGCCCGCGCGTGCTCGACGGCCTGGGCGATACCGAGCACCGCCAGGTGGTTGTCCTTGATGAGCACCGCGTCCGACAAGGACTCGCGATGGTTGAAGCCGCCGCCGGCGCGAACTGCCGCCTTCTGCGCCGCGCGCATGGTCGGAATCGTCTTGCGAGTGTCGAGGATGCGTGCCTTGCCGTGCGCCGCCCGCACGTACCGCCGCGTCACCGAGGCAATGCCCGAACAGTGGCACAGGAAGTTGAGTGCGGTGCGTTCTCCCGCCAGGATCGCTCGCAACGAACCGGTCAACTGCCCGAGCTCCGCACCGGCCTCGACCGACTCGCCGTCATGCACCGCCCACTTGATGTCGACGTTCGTGTCGAGCTGCCGGTAGGTCTCGATGACGAACGCGGTGCCGGCGAGCACGCCTTCCTGGCGGCTGACGAAGGCCGCGGCCGCCGTCCGGTCCTCGCCGACGCACGCGATCGAGGTGATGTCACCGAGCAGCCCGAGGTCCTCGGTGAGGGCATCCTCGACGAGGCGGCGGACGACCGTGCGAGGCGGGTCGAATCTGATCATGATGGCTCTCCTACCGCAACGGCGCCCAGGGCGACAAAGGCCGGAGCGAGTCGTGCGCGCAGCACGAAACGGCCCCTGAGCATGTCGGAGCTCCTCGGGTAGTCGCGCCGTGTGTGCGCCCCGCGGGATTCCAGACGAGCGATTGCTGCCGTCACGATCGCGCGCGACACGCGCAACAGGTTGCACACCTCGTACGAGCCGATCGTTCGTGGCGGGACGTTTTCGGCGAGTCCCCACAAGTCGGCGAGTGTCTCGGACGCGAGCCGCAGGCCGTCGGCGTCTCGCACCACCCCGCAGTCGGCGGACATCACACGCTGTAGCGAAGCGCGCAGGTCCGCGGGATCGGTCACGCCCGTGGTCTGCCCCTGCGGGGACACGAGCGGATCGGGCTCCGGTTCGTCTTCGAGGCCGACGTCGAGGACGCCGTGCATCGCGCCGGTAGGCGCGGCTTCGGTCTTGCCGGCCTTGATCGCCTCGACGACGCGTCGTCCGAACACGAGCCCGTCGAGAAGTGAGTTCGACGCGAGCCGGTTGGCGCCGTGCACACCGCTGCACGCCGTCTCGCCACACGCCCACAAGTGCGGGAGGGTCGTGGCGCCGTCGAGGTCGGTGACCACACCGCCGGACATGTAGTGCGCGGCGGGTGCGACGGGCAGCCAATCGTCCTCGGGGTCGAGTCCGACGGCCTGGCACGCGGCCCAGATCGTCGGGAAGTGGTGCTCGAAGTCGTCGATCATCGTGGCGTCGAGCCACATGTGATCCATCTCGGTGAGCTGCATCCGCTCGTGAATGCCACGGGCTACCACGTCCCGCGGCGCGAGGTCTGCCAGCGGATGCAGGGCCGCCATGAAGGTCACGCCGTCGTCGTCGCGGAGGACCGCTCCCTCGCCACGCAGTGCTTCCGACAGCAAGGGCCGCGGCATCGAGACATTGTGGAGCGCGGTGGGATGGAACTGCACGAACTCGAGGTCCGCGCACGCGACCCCCGCCCTCAGCGAGAGCGCGACGCCGTCACCCGTCGACAACGTCGGGTTGGTCGTCACCGCGAAGCACTGGCCCGCGCCACCGGTGGCGAGGACGACGTCGATCGCGCGGACCAACTCGATCTCTCCGTCAGCTCGGAGTGCCAGCACCCCGGTGCACCGGCCTTGTTCCACGAGCAACTCGATCGCGAACCAGCCCTCGCCCACCTCTACGTCGGAGTTGCGCACTGCCGCGACGAGCGCGCGCTCGATCTCGGCACCTGTCGCATCGCCGCCCGCGTGCACGACGCGGGCGAGCGAGTGGCCACCTTCGCGGGCAAGGAGCAGCTCGGCTTCCTCGGTGTCGAAGCGCGCGCCGAGCGCGGCGAGCTCGCGCACGCGGTCCGGGCCCTCGGTCACCAGCGTGCGCACGGCCTCGACGTCGCACAGGCCCGCGCCTGCGGTCAGGGTGTCGGCCAGATGCAACTCGGGCGAGTCTGGTTCGGCGAGCGCGGCTGCGACACCCCCCTGCGCATAGCGCGTGGCGGAGTGCGAGAGCTCACCCTTCGTCAACACGAGCACCGAAAGGCCCCGACGGGACGCGTGCAGCGCGGTCGTCAACCCCGCGACGCCACTCCCCAACACGAGGACGTCGAACACGCGCCTCAGCTCGATATTTTCTGGGTCGACTCCACGCTTCGCTCCCCTCCGCCGTCGTCTTCCTCAGCCTAGGTGCAAGGAGGGATGGTCGCGGATCCAAACCAGGTTCGAGCCGTTGCGCTCGACCGCTTCGCGCTCGCTGATCTGCCGGTTCGCCTCGTCGACATGCACGATGATCGGCGCGTAACCGGCGAGCTCGCCTTCGCTGTACGACGCATACGAGATCACGATCACGCGATGTCCCGGCTCCACGAGCCGCGCGGCTGCCCCGTTCAGGATGACGTCACCGGGCGCGCCTTCCATCGCGTACGTCTCGAAACGCGCGCCGTTGTCGATATCGAGCACGGCGACCTGTTCGAATGCACGAATGTCGGCGAGGGCCATGAGGTCGCGGTCGAGCGTGATGGAGCCGACGTAGTCGACATCCGCGCCGGTGATCGTGGCGCGATGGATCTTCGACTTCATCATCGTGCGTTGCATACGGTTCCCTCCACCTTGCTCCCTGGCTCCGCTGCGTCCGTACGATGCCTATGGCTCCCTCGCTCCGCCGTCCCTGGCTCCGCTGCGTCGGCACGGTTGCTCCGGATGCCGAGATCGGCTGATGCCTCGCCGCCTCGCACCGACAGCTGCACGTTGTCGATGAGACGGGTCTCCCCGACTCGCGCGGCGACGGCAAGCAGCACGTCGCCCTCGATGTCTCCCGAGCACGGCGTGAGGTCGTGCGCGTCACGCAGTTCGAGATACTCGACCTCGACGCGCGGTTCGGTCGCCACGATCCGCGCCGCGACTGCAACCGTGGCGTCCACGCCGCGAACGCCTGAGATCACGGCGTCGGCAGCCGCTTCCAGCGCGCGCGAAAGCACGAGCGCCGCGTCGCGTCGCTCTGTCGACAGGTACGCGTTCCGGCTCGACATCGCCAGGCCGTCGGGCTCACGCACGAGCGGACACCCGACGACATCGACCGGCAGGTTCAGGTCCGCCACCATCCGGGTGATCACCGCGAGCTGCTGCGCGTCCTTGCGACCGAAGAACGCCGTGCACGGCCCGGTGATCCCGAACAGCTTGGTGACCACGGTGGTCACGCCGTCGAAGTGCGTCGGCCGCACTCCGCCGCAGAGTCCTTCGGTGAGCCGGCCGACGTGGACCGTCGTGAGCGGCGCACCGTTGGGATACATCTCTTGCCGGGATGGCGCGAACACCAGGTCCGCGCCTTCCGCCTCGCAGGCGGCGAGGTCACCAGAGAGGTCGCGCGGGTACCGATCCAGATCCTCGTGCGCACCGAACTGGAGCGGGTTCACGAAGATCGTCACGACGACGAGATCCGTGGCAGCCCGGGCCGCACGGATCAGGGAACGGTGCCCGTCGTGGAGGTATCCCATCGTCGGCACCAACCCGACCCGCCCGCCTCGGGCCCGGGCGCGCTCACACGCGGCACGCAACTCCGCGATCGTCTCGACGTAATGCATGTTCGGCCTCGCTCGGTTCCGGCCTCGATGGGTCCGGACTGGCGGGTCTGACGCCTGCAATCGTACAACCTGCGCGGGCGGACCCGCCTCTCGGGGGATAGGCCGCGCAGGTTGGAGATCAGGACGTGTCGGATGGGCGGCTGCCGGACTTCAGGTCGTCGAGCAGGCGGTCGAGGCCGGTGTCGCGGCTGCCGGTCAGGCGCGCCGCCTCCCGCGCCAGCGCGCGATACGCGTCCCGCTCCGGCGGGTCGAGCTCGCGCAAGTGCTGTTCGACGGTCGCGAGGTCCCCGCGTTGGACGGGTCCGGTAAGTGCCTGTGACGGACCGAGCGAGAAAGCGTTCTGTACCGACGAGACCACCAGCTGGGCGAACGCTTCGTACGGCACGCCGCACGTTGTCGCCAGACGGTCGACCTGGCCCAGCAGCGCGACCAGATGATTCGACGCCACTACTGCCGCGGTGTGATAGCGGATGCGGTCGGCGTCCGCGACCTCGAACGTGCGCAGTCCGAGCAAATTCGCGATCTCGGTGACACCCGGGTCGCCGGCCACGGCCGCCCACGCGCCCCGCAGTCGCTCCACCCCGATCGTCGACGACGGGAACGATTGCAACGGGTGGAGCGCGCCGACACGAATGCCCGTGCGCCTCTCGAGCAGCGTGTCGAACACGTCGACGCCGCGTGAGCCGGCGAGGTGAAAGACCAGCGCCCCGGGCTCGATCGACGGTTCGGCAGCCAGCACCGCTTGCTCGATGGCGCGGTCAGGTGTTGCCACGATGACGACCGAGGCACCGCGCGCGACTTCGGAAACGAGCGCGGGACGCGCCGCGAGGCACGCGGCCGCAGCCGACGTCGATGCGGCGTCGGGCGCCCGGCCCGCAACCGCAACGACGGTCCAGCCCTGCTCCACCAAGGCAAGGCTGATCGTCGTTCCGGCGCGGCCGGGGCCGATCAACGCGACGGTTCTGACCCCTTCCACCAAGAACGCAACTGTACCGCCGCTTCGCGGACCCCTTTCCACGACGCAGCGGCGTCGACGAGGTGGGGCGCGACATCGCGCAGCGGCGCGAGCACGAACCCCCGTTCCCACATGCGTGGGTGCGGGAGGATGAGATCGGGATCGTCGAGCGCGAGGTCGCCGTGCAAGAGCACATCGACGTCCAGGGTGCGTGATCCGAAGCGTTCGCCGCGCACGCGATGCGCCTCCCGTTCCAGCTGTTGCGCGAGTGCCAGGAGCGCGTGCGGATCTAGGTCGGTTTCAATCGCGACGACTGCATTCAGGTAGGGGTCTTGCGGTGGGCCGCCGACGGGCACGGTCTCATAGACGCGCGACACCGCGCCGACGCGTACGCCCCGCGCGCCGGCGAGGCCGTCGACGGCCGCTTGCAAGCTCGCGAGCCGATCACCGAGGTTCGAACCGAGCGCGAGGTAAGCGCGCGTCACCGTTCGATGCGCACGCCGACGTGCCGGAGCATCGCTCGGACGGGCGGCTGCAACTTCCGCACTTCGACCACGACGCCGACCACTCGCGCGTCCGATCGGCACACCTCGGCGATGCGCGTGGCGAGGCGCTCCAGCAGCCGGAAGCTCTCCGAGGAGATCACGCGGCTCACTGCTTCGCTAGTCGCGCCGTAGTCGACCGTGTCCTCGAGCGCATCGCTGTTCCCCGCGGGCGAGAGGTCCACCAGCAGCTCGACGTCGACCTCGAAGGGTTGCGGCCGTGTTTGCTCCTCGGGCAACACCCCGTGGACACCGAGCGCACGAATGCCGGCGATGACGATTCGATCCACGACGCGACGGTATCAACGTGCCATTGCACACGAACATCAAATGACGAGGGATGGCCGCCGGAGCGCCGACCACTGTGGTAGTCCGGTGTGATGCGGCGTACGAAGATCGTTGCGACGATCGGTCCCGCGACCTCGACGCCGGAGACGATGCGGGCGCTGCTCGACGCAGGCGTCGACGTCGTGCGGCTCAATGCCGCGCACGGCACGGCCGACATCCCGGCGCGTGCCGTACTCGCGCGTGACACCGCCGACGAGCTCGGGCGCGCGGTCGGTGTGCTCGTCGACTTGCCCGGCCCGAAGTTGCGTACGGGCCCGATCGCCGGTGACGAGGTGGAGGTCGTGACCGGCAGCACGTTCACGCTCGTCGCGGTGCCGATCGAAGGCGACGCGAACCATGTCTCGACGACGATCCCGGAGCTCGCACATTGGGTCGATCCGGGCGACGAGGTGTACCTCGCCGACGGTGCGATCGTGCTACGGGTCGTCACGATCGACGGCGCGGACGTGCGGTGCGAGGTCTTGCGCGGCGGTGTCCTGCGCTCGCGCAAAGGAATGCACGTGCCCCGGGCCGAGGCTCATGTCGAGCCGTTCACGGAAGCCGACGCCGCCGCGCTGCGCGTTGCCGTGCACATCAAGGCTGATTTCGTCGGGCTCTCGTTCGTACGCCGGCCCGAAGACTGCGAGTCGGTGCGAGCCCGGCTCCCGAAGCGCCGCGCGAAGCCCCAACTCGTCGCCAAGGTCGAGACGGCCGTTGCGCTCGACCATCTTCCCGGCATCGTCGGGGCCGCAGACGCGGTCATGGTGGCGCGTGGTGATCTCGGGATCCAGATACCTGCGCGGCGCGTGCCGCTGATCCAAAAGGAGATCATCCGGTACTGCAACGCGTCCGGCAAGCCGGTCATCACTGCGACGCAGATGCTCGAATCGATGACCGAAGCGCCGTTGCCGACGCGCGCCGAGGTCAGCGACGTCGCGAATGCGGTCCTCGACGGGACGGACGCGCTGATGCTGTCGGAGGAGACCGCGGTCGGCCGTTATCCGGCGGACACAGTGCGGACGATGTCCGAAGTCGCCGAAGTCGCCGAGTCGTGGCCCCACACGCGAATGACACCGGAAGGCGTGCATGCCGATGGCGACGACGACCGCGTTGCCTGGGCCGTCGCGCACGCGGCGGTGCAGGCGGCCGAAGATCTCGCCATCGCCGCGATCGTCTGCCCGACCCAGAGCGGCACGACTGCCGCGTTGCCGCGTTCCGACCTTCGGTTCCCATCGCAGGCATCGCAGGCTCGCCGGAGGTATTGGGTCGACTGTGTCTCGTGTGGGGTGTGCGGCCGATCGCGACGCCCGCGGGTGCGGGAGAGGACCACGTGCGCGCCGCGGTCCGCGCGGCACGTGGCTGCGGGTTGGTGCACAAGGACGAGTTGATCGGCGTCGTCTACGCGTCGCCCGGCAAGCGCGCGGGCGCGACCGACACTGTCCGCGTCGTGAGGGTGTAGACCGGCTAACGAAGCTCGTTGAGCGTGACCGCGACGATCTCGCGCCCGGACGCGTCGAGGCTGCGCGAGGTGAGCTTCTCGATCATCGAGATGGCATGCGGCCCGTGGTCGACGAACCCCGCGTACAGCAGATAGCCGGCGAGCACCCCGAGCAGGCGGTCGCCGAACTCCTCGTGGTGGAGATACAGCTTCTCGTCAGGATCGTCGAGCAGCTTCGTGAGCGTCGCGAAGATCGCGGTGAGGCGTGGTGCGAGCTCGTCTCGCGGACCGAGCGGGACGTGCACGTACGCAATGCCCGCCTCGTCGTACGCATGCAGGTTGTGCGGGGAGTCGAGCAACGAGACCACGTGGGTGAACGCGTTGACCGACAGCCAGATCAGCTCCTCCTGCCGGCGCACCTTGCGGTGGTTGCGCGCGAAGCCTCCGGGCCGCTCTCCCGCACCGAGTCGGTCCTTGATGACCCACGTGAAGTAGCGGGGCTGCAATCCCTGCGCCCAGCGGCCACGCAATCCCCCGCTGGTCATGCGGCGATGCCGTCCTCTGTCGCACGGTCCATCAGGCCGAGCAGATCGACCGCGCGCCGCGACCGTTCCACGTCGTGCACCCGTACGACCGCCGCGCCGTGCGCGAAGCACCACACCGTGACGGCCAGCGTCGCGTCCTCGCGGGTCCCGGGGCCGTGATCCAGATCTCCGAGCAGACGACCGAGGAAGGATTTGCGCGACGCGCCGACGAGAAGCGGCACGCGGACGATGGAGGCGAGCTCCGGGAGTCGTCGCAGCAGCTCGATGTTGTGGTCGGCGTTCTTGGCGAATCCGACGCCGGGATCGCCAAGGATCGAGCGCGCGTCGATACCGGACGCGAGCGCGCGCTCGACCCGCGTGCGAAGCGCCTCACCGACCTCGCGCACGACGTCTCCGTAGTGTGCCTGGTCCTTCATCGTGCGGGGGGTGCCGCGCGTGTGCATCGCGACGTAAGCAGCGTCGGCGTCGGCGACCGTTGACAGCATCTCGCCGTCGGACGTTCCGCCCGATACGTCATTCACCATCGACGCACCCGCCTCGAGCGCGCTGCGTGCGACGGCAGCCTTCGTCGTATCGATGCTGACCGGCACGCCGGCATCGGCAACGAGCGCGCGCACGACGGGCAGTACGCGACGCAGCTCTTCGTCGGCATCGACCGGCTCCGCGCCCGGTCGCGTCGACTCCCCGCCCACGTCGAGCACGGCCGCGCCCGCCTCGGCGAGCGCGAGGCCATGGGCGATCGCCGCCGGAGCGTCGAAGTACCGACCACCGTCGGAGAAGGAATCGGGCGTGACGTTGACCACACCCATCAGCGCCCGGCGCGGCAGATCGGCGACGATCAGGCGGGGGGAACCGGGCACGTGGCCGAGACTAGCCACCGCTTGTCGTCTCCCGGGTCAGGTTACGAACGGCCGACGCCTGGTCCGAGCAGCGCCATGACCTCGGCACGGGTGGCCGGATTGTCCTTGAACAGCCCTCGCACGGCGGAGGTGACGGTCAGTGCGCCGGGCTTGCGGACACCACGCATCGACATGCACAAGTGCTCCGCTTCGATGAGCACGAACGCGCCACTCGGACGCAAGACTTCGACGAGCGCGTCCGCGATCTGGGTCGTGAGCCGCTCCTGCACCTGCGGTCGCCGGGCGTAGCCGTCGACGAGTCGCGCCAACTTCGACAGACCCGTGATCCGCCCGTCGGCGCCCGGTATGTACGCGACGTGCGCGCGCCCGTGGAAGGTCGCGAGGTGATGCTCACACTGAGAGAAGAGAGGGATGTCGCGTACGAGCACCATCTCGTCGTGCTCCGCCTCGAAGGTCACGACGAGATGCTTCGACGGATCCTCGTGCAAACCGCCGAACAGCTCCGCGTACATCTCGGCGACGCGACGCGGCGTGCGCTGCAAACCGTCGCGGTCCGGATCCTCACCGATCGCGATCAGGATCTCGCGCACGGCTTTTTCGATGCGCGCCACATCGATGCCTTCGGGTGCCGGGTCCGGGAGAGTCACGTCATCAGTCCGTCCATCGGGCCTTCGTACTCGGCGACATAGGGCAGGTTCCGGTAGCGCTCGTCGACATCGAGGCCGTAGCCGATGACGAACTTCGGGGGGATGCGAAAACCGACGTACTTGAGGTCGGGATCGATTCTCTGCAGCCCTTCCTTGAGAAGGAGCGCACACACCTCGAGCGACGCAGGGTTGCGTGCCTTCAAGTTCTTGCGGAGGTACGCGAGGGTGAGCCCGGAGTCGACGATGTCCTCGACGATCAGCACGTGGCGATCCGTGAGATCGAGGTCGAGGTCCTTCATGATCCTGACGACGCCGCTCGTCCGAGTTGCAGATCCGTACGATGACACCGCCATGAAGTCGAACTCCACCGGCAGGTCGATCGCGCGGGCGAGGTCGGCCATGAACATGAACGCGCCCTTGAGGATGCCGACGAGCAGCGGTGGATGATCGTCGTACTCGGCCGCGATCTCCTTGCCGAGCTCACGAATGCGTTGCTGCAATTCGTGCTCGTCGACGACGATCCGACCGACGTTCGGGTCGTTCATGGGTACGACGGCTCCGCGCTCAGCCAGAGGAAACGACGCGTGCTCGTCGAGACGCGCACGCGGCGATCGACACCGTAACCCACCGCCCAAACCGGTCCGCCGCAGTCGACGATCGGGGTGCGCTCTCCGGCCCGGATCACGGCCGTGCCGGCGATCAGGTCCGCGTCACACACGGCGAGCCATCGCCCGTCGGGCCACGCAGCGGGCGGTCCGTGCTCGATCCACGCCTCGAGCACCAGGGCGCCGAACTGAGCGCGGCCGGGCAGTGAGAGTGCGGCGTCCCCGGGCGCGGGCGGGTTCGCGACATCGGTACGCACGAGCCGCATGCCGATACGGCGGATCTGCGAACCCCCCGGCAGCTCGGTCGCAACCCGGTCGCCGCGCGCGACCGCGAGGACGCGCTCGATCGTTGCCGACGACGGCGGCGGCGGGCCGAGCTGTTGTCGCAGCATCCGGCGCGCGAGCGCGACGGGCATCGCGGCGATCGCCTTGGCGTCATCGGTCCGGCGTTCGGCGGCCAGCGCGTCGAGCAGCGTGTCCTCGTCGCGCAGGAGCTCGGCCTGGCGGGCGAGCACCTCGACGAGATCGCGATCGGCGCCGCGCTCGAGCCGAGGAATGATCTCGCGCCGCAACCACACGCGTCGGTGGTGTAGGTCGCCGTTCATGGGATCGTGTACCGGCGCGTAGCCCAAGCGTGCACACAGCTCGTGCGTGTCGGCGCGCCGCATCGCGAGCAGCGGCCGGCGGACAAGGCCGCGTTGCTGCGGGATGCCCGCGAGCCCGGCGGTGCCGCTGCCGCGCAACACGTGCATCAACACGGTCTCGGCCTGATCGTCGCGTGTGTGCGCGACGAGGGTCGCCCGCGCCTGCACGTCGGCGCGGGCCCGCTCCAGGGCCGCGTACCGCGCGTCGCGGGCGCGCGCCTCGAGATTGGCGCCGGCCGCGACCTCGACGACCTCCAGACGCGACGCCGCGCCCAGACGGTCGGCAATCAAGGCGACCGCGGCGGCTTCGTGCGCAGTGCCGGCGCGCAAGCCGTGATCGACGTACACCGCGACCGTGTCGAAGCCGAGCGCGCACGACATCGCGAGGAGCGCGACCGAGTCGGCACCACCGCTGCACCCGACGACCACCCGCGCGCGTGCCGGGAGAT
The DNA here is from genome assembly GCA_038209365.1 of Acidimicrobiia bacterium. Taxonomy (GTDB): domain Bacteria; phylum Actinomycetota; class Acidimicrobiia; order IMCC26256; family PALSA-610; genus DASQHW01. The sequence continues at coordinate 47,775 of JBBQXS010000002.1, forward strand.
CATCCAGGGCGACGAGACGGGCGAGCCATGGGTCGCAGGCCGGGACGGTCACCGCGTCGTGCGAGGTCAGTGCCGGACACCGGCCCGGGCCGAGCTCACGCGGAACAACCAGCGGTCCGGCGCGTCGAGCTCGGCCAACGTCGGCAGGTTGCCGGGGGCTTCCCACGCGGCGTCGACGGCGTTCGGTCCGGCCAGCGCGATCGCGCCGCGCACGAACTTCTCGCCGACCTCGTACTGACGCATCTTCTGCTCGAGCCCGAGCAGCTTGTGCATCGCGGACGCGATCCCCCGCTGCTGGCGTCGTGTCTGGAGCACCCGCGACATGCGCTCTTGCCCGACGACGTGCCGGCTTCCGAGATCGTCCATGACGACGTTGCCGTGACCTTCGAGCAGCGACATCAGTGCCTGAACCTGGCTGAGCACCCCACGTTGCTCGGGCGACGCGAAGAGGCCGACGACGCCGCCGTCGTCGAGCGGGTTCCTGCCGGCGCGAATCTCGTCGACCGCCTTGGTGACCGCGCGGATGACGGTGCGCGGGTCGGGGTCGACGAGGTCGAAGGCCTGCCGGACCAGGCCGAGGAAGTGCGCGCGCATCCAGGGCACGCCGGTGAACTGGGCACGGTGCGTCACTTCGTGAATGGCGATCCACAAGCGGAAGTCGCGTGGGCGGAACGCGAACCGCTTCTCCAACCCGAGGACGTTGGCGCCGACGTAGTACACGGCGTCTCCGGGCGCCGCTCCCGGCTCCGCTGCATCCGTATCGGGAACCAGCAGATCGTATTGACCCAGGACGCGCTGGGAGAGATAGCCCAGCAGCGCGCCGAGCTCGCCCGCCGCGACGCGACGGCTCATCGGCGCGAGCGGGTTGTGCGCGAGGCGGGCGCCGAAGCGCTGCATCAGCGGATCGAGCATGGTGCGCATCGACGTGAGGTTCGAGTCCACCCACTCGCGACGGTCGAGGACGCGGGCCGACACGTTGCCGGGCGCGCGCAGCCCGGTGTGCTCGGCGACCAGCTTCTCGGCATGGACAGTGAGCGCTTCGAAGTCGGCCTGGAGCGACGCGGCGAGATAGGAGTCCGAAAGTGGGTCGCGCCCGGCGACGAGGCGGGCGATACGACGCGCAGTCGGCCAGTCGACGGGATCCGGCGCCCTGACCTCGGTGGTCTCGGTGGAGGTCACTTGCGTGGGCGACCCTTGACCTCGAGCCTGCCCACCTTGACGTAGTACTGGGCGATGAGATTCGCCATGACACCGGCGAAGCCGATCGCGAGCAGCGGTGCGATCCAGTAGAACCACGGCCGGTGGCTCCCGCGCTCGACGAACGCGAGGATGCCCAGTGCAAGCCCGGCGAGCGCGACCACGACACCGGTGATCAGCGACACGATGGTGGACGGCCTCAACGCTCCTCCTCGAACCGGTCGCTGCATCGTAGGCCGGGCGGCCGGTGCGCCTCGGAAACGAGCGGTGCACGGCTCAGGTGTCGATCTGCAGGGCCTTGGCGATGCGGTCCCGCAGCTCGGCGGGCACCTCCTCGTGGCACTTCGACACGATGACCCGTCGCAACTCGATCTCGAAGGTGAAGCCTTCGGCGCACGGGGGGCACTCGTCGAGATGCCGAGTGATCGCCCGGCGTCTCCAAACCGTCAGCTCACCGTCAAGATACTCATAGACACGGTGAATCGTCCCTTCGCAGTCCTCTCCCACTTCACCCCCCCGAAGCCGTCTCGACCCGCGGTCGCAGGTTGTTCTGCTCGGCGTAGTCCCACAGTTTCTTCTGCAGTGCCCGCCTGCCCCGGTGAATCCGACTCATGACCGTGCCGATCGGCACGTCGAGGATGTCCGCGATCTCCTTGTACGAGAAGCCTTCGACGTCCGCGAGGATCACCGCCATCCGGAACTGCTCGGGAATCGACTCCAGCGCCTCTTTCACCTCGGCGTCGGGAATGCCCTCGAGCACCTCGGCCTCGGCCGTCCGCGCCGCGTCCGCGGCCTCCAGTCCTCCGAGTCGCCGGTAGATGTAGAAGTCCTCGACGTCGTCGAGGTCGACCTGGTCGGGCCGGCGCTTCTTGGCGCGGTACTGGTTGATGAAGGTGTTCGTGAGGATCTTGTAGAGCCACGCCTTGAGGTTCGTGCCCTCGCGGAAGCCCCCGAAGCCGCGGTATGCGCGCAGGTACGTCTCCTGCACGAGGTCCTCGGCATCCGTGGGGTTGCGCGTCATCCGCAATGCGGCCGCGTACAGTGCCGACATGTACGGCATTGCCTCTTCGGCGAAGCGCGCCTGGTCGGCCATGGGTCGAGGGTACCCGGCCGGCCAAATCGAGCAGCCCCCGGGGGCGATTGGCGCTACAGGACCCGGCACCGGACCCCACCGTGCGAGGTGTCGAGCCTCGCGATCGTGTGAGACTCGGGCATGGCGCCGAGTGGGCTGCTCTCGGGAGTGCGGATCCTGGACTTCACGATCTGGCGACCGGGCCCCTACGCCACGCAATTGCTCGGCGAGCTCGGCGCCGAGGTGTGCAAGGTGGAACCGCCCGGCGGCGATCCGATGCGCGCCTATCCCGGCCTGTTCGCGGCGTTGAGCGTCAACAAGCGCAGCATCGTGCTCGACCTGAAGACCGACGCCGGCCGTGGGCGCGCGCTCGAGCTCGCCACGGACGCCGACGTCGTCATCGAAGGGTTCCGGCCGGGTGTCGCCGCCCGCCTCGGCATCGGCTACGACGACGTGCGGGGTGTGAACGCGCAGGTCGTGTACTGCTCGGTCTCGGGCATGGGACAACTGGGTGAGCTGTCGACCGCGCCCGGCCACGACATCAACTTCCAGGCGTGGAGCGGCGCGCTCGCGCCCGACGGTGGCACACCGGTCGTCGCCGCGGTGCCGATCGCCGACCTCGCGGGCGGGATGGCCGCCGCGTACGCGGTCTGCGCCGCAATCGTGAACCAGCTGCGGACCGGTACGGGCGAGCGCATCGACGTGGCGATGGGCGACGTGCTCGCGACGTGGACAGGCGCGGTGGCACCCGCGGCACGAGGTGTGGACCCGTCCGCTCGGGGTGTGCCCGGCTACGGCGTGTTCCAGGCGGCCGACGGCGGCTGGATCACGCTCGGCATCATCACCGAGGACCATTTCTGGGCCGCGCTGTGCGACGTCCTCTCGCTGGCCGATTCTCGCGAGATGCAGTTCGTCGACCGTATGACACACATCGAGTCGCTCCAGGCGCGCATCGCGGGCGCGATCGCTCGACACCCGCGCGACGAAGTGGTGGACGCCCTCTTGGCCGCGGGCATCCCGGTGGCTCCGCTGCTCGACCGGGCGGAGATGTTGCGGCTGTCGCACTTTCGCGAGCGCGAAGTGGTGACCTTCGACGCGGGGTCGACGAGCGCGGCGACCGGACACCCGGTGCGGTTCGAGCACCATCCTGCCGCTCGCACCTCGCGCGCGCCTACGCTCGACGAACACAGGGGCACGGGCTTTCGTCCTCGGCCCTGAGGCTCAGCGGCTACCGCACAGCGTGAGCGCAACGACAACGCGTCGTGGTCGCCGGCTCGAACCGACTGTCCGTTCGTCAGCCCGGTCCCTCGGATCTGTGCCGGCACGGTCGAAGGAAAGATGTAGCGCTGCTCGGGGACCTGAGCAGCAGGGGCGGATCCACTCTGGGGAGGCGTTTGTGGCACGCGTAGTCACATGGAAGAAGACCGTCCGCCGACGCGTGGTCGTCGGCGGGGCAGGGCTGACGGTCGGCGCGGTGATCCTGTTCGTCGCCGCGGCGATGCCGGCGTTCGCTCACACTCCGCTGCTCTCGGGCCACACTGTGTGCAGCAACGGTCGACACGTCATCACGTGGTCGATCGGCAACGACTTCCACCTGCCGATGACGATCACCTCGGCCAGGGCGACCAAGGGCACCGCCTCCTATGCCGTCACCGGCTATCAAGCAACGGTCGGGCCGAACGGCAGCGCCTCGGACACCACGTCGGCCCACACCATCGTGCCCGCCGGCGCCACCGGGAGCGTCACGCTGACCGTGCACGCACGGTGGACGGATGGTTTCACGACCTCCCGCTCGACCTCCGTCTCGTTGATCGGCCCGTGCATGGGCGCGACCACGACGACGCTGGGTTCCCAGGGATCGACATTGCCGCCGCCGACCACGACGCCGACCACCGCCGGCCCCCCGACGAGCCTGCAGACGACCACATCGACCGTCGGCTCGCAGGGTTCCACGTTGCCGCCGCCGACGACGTCGACGGTCGCCTCGCTGGGATCGACCTTGTCGCCGCCGACGAGTCAGCCGGGGGCGAACGGCGCGGACAATGGTGGGACGCCGATCGCGCCCCTCGGTGGGCCGAGCGGACCGCCCAGCGGAACGAGTATCGCCCGGCAGCTGCCGTTCACCGGCAGTGGCTACACCGGACCGATCCTCGGAGCCGGCTCACTCCTGCTCGGTGGCGTCGCGGTTGCAATCGGCTCCGCGCGCAAGCGCCGCCGCGAGACCATCTGAGGGAGATCGGCTCGTGGCGGGTCACCACGCTCACGGGTCAGCCGGAAGGGGCGATGACGCCGACGTTGTCGATGATCACGGCGGGGACGCCACCGCTCCATGAACCCGACACGTACAAGAGGACCCCGATGTCGCCTGCTGCTTGCAGCGCGGCCGGGGTCGCGCCTGTGCTGGTGACGAGCCAGCTCTGCGGCTCCTGACTGCCCTTGCGCCACACCTTTGCGCGCAACGTGGTGGTCGTCGTCCCGGCGACGACGAATCGGGTGCGGAGAATGTCGCCGGGATTGACGTGCAACGCGGGAACGGTGGTGTTGGCGAGGATGGTTTCGGTGCCGCCGACGGTGCGGACCAGGTAGGCGATGACGCTGCCGTCCGGCATGTAGCGCAGCTTCAGGCGATGGTCGTTGCCGTTGGAGACGCGCCGACCGATGAGCGAGACGTACGCGCCACCGCCACTCGCCGCGCTGTCGAGCGCGACGTCGGAGGTCATGTCGATGTCGGTCTGCCGGACACCGGCGAGGTACGCGGCGCGGCTCGCGGACACCGCGCCGACGATGCGGCCCGCGCCGTTCACGGTCGAGAACGCCGACGCGGTGCCGGACAGCGTCCAGGGCCCACCGAGATCGGCCGTGCCGAGGCCGTTCGAGACGACGCGTTCAAAGGTGTCGGAGGCGTAGCCGTCGGTGATGGTGACGGAGCCGGTGGTGGTGGCGGCGGCGGCGCGGTCGTCGGTGACGGTCAGCGTGACCGTGAAGGTGCCGGCCGTCGCATACGTGTGTTGCGGTGTCGGACCGGTTGTGGTGGCCGTGTCGCCGAAGTCCCAGGCGTAGGAGGAGATGGTGCCGTCCTGGTCGGTCGACGTCGAGGTGAACGACGCCGTGTGGTACGTGACGGCGGCGGTGAACGACGCCTGGGGCGGGATGTTGGCAGGCGGATCGGTGACGGTGATGCTGCCGGTGACGGCACCCGTCCCACCTCGGTCGTCGGTGACGGTGAGGGTGACGCTGTAGGTGCCGGCGGTCGCGTAGGGGTGTTGGGGTGTCGAGCCGGAGCCCGTCGTTCCGTCACCGAAGTCCCAGGCGTACGACACGATCATCCCGTCGTCGGTCGAGCCGGTGCCGTCGAACGATCCTGTCAGGAAGTGGGCCGATGAGCTGAACGATGCCGTCGGCAAGACGTTGGGCAGGCCACTCCCGCGTCCGCTGGCCACGTAATGGGCGCGGATCTGGCCGAGCGAAAGTGCGTCGCGGTAGATCGCGACTTCGTCCATGTTCGCCGCGATGGCTTCGCGCGACGGCGTGGACGGCCATGACGTGAGCCGGTCGCCGCCCACGCGCCAATATCCCCGGTATACCTGCGCCTTGGTGACCGCGGCGTTGGCGGCGACCTGGTCGCCGTCGACGTAGAGCTTCATACCGTCGCTGCCGAGCGTTCCGACGACGTGATGCCATTGGTCGTCCCGATAGCTGGCCGGACTGTTGATCGTGATGCGTGTGCCCATGTCGGGCCGGACACCGAAGTAGATCTGTCCCGCGTTGTTCATGTAGAGCAGGCGGTCGGTGCCGTCGGTACCGCTGCGGTCGGTGTTGCTGTCACCGAAGCCGAGGATCTTGCCGCCCTGGTTCGTGTTGGTCCGCAGCCAGGTTTCGAGCGAGAACTTCTGGGGGCCCGACTGCCAGTACGGAGAAGCGCCCTGGACGGTTGACGTGGAGGAAGTGCCGGGGAAGTCCGTCGCGGCATCCGTGTCGTTGAGCAGCGCGCCGGTGATGTTGCGGTTGTTCGCGCTGTTCAATGTCAGATCGTTCGAACCCGACCGGTCATACGCGGTCGTGCCGCTCCCTTCACCGAGCCGCCACTGAACATCGGGGTTGTCGGCCAGGACACTTGCCGCGTAGCTCGACGCGGTCGGCGCGCCGGCGGGGATGGTGCCCGACGCCGGCGGGCCGGCGAAGCCGTTGCCGAAGGGATCTGTCACGCGGATCCGATACGTCTGCGTCGAGCCGGGTGACGCGGTGGTGTCGACGAACCCGAGCGGCGGCCGGTTCCACCACGTGGTGTCGGTCTGGAACGTCTTGAGCACGGTGGACGTGGCGGTGGTGGCGCCGCGCAGCACTTCGACCTTCAAGCGTTGGTTGTCACGATCCCAGGCCGCCTTCCATCCGACGCGCACGGTGCCCGGCCCCAGCGGCGTCAGGGTGGGCGTCAACTCGGTGTAGTTCTGGACCGGGTCCACGAGCGGAGAGATCGCGCGCTTGGCGAACCGGACGAGACCTTGCTGGGCGATACCGTTCACGCGCGGGAACTCGCCGCCCAAGACCGTGTAGTCACCATTGCTGGCGACGCTCCATGCCGCTTGACCCTGACCGGTGTAACTGCCCGCGGACGGTGTCGGCAACCAGTGCAACGGCTGCGCCGCCGGCATCCGCGCGAACGGCGCCCAGTTGGGGTTCGTGCCGACCGCGTTCGTCAACGTGGGTGAGCGATGCTTGTTGATCGCGCCCGCGCGCTGGTACAGCATCGGATCCGGATACTGCGGGTTCCAGTCCAACATCCCCCAGTCATGAGGATGCCCGACCGTGTAGAGCACATCGCCGGCGACCGCGATGCCGTAGTTGTCGCCGCGCCCACCATCGATCCAATCGATCACGCCCGTGAGGGGATCCGCCGCAAACACCCCTTCGAAGTTCGCGGTCGCGCCTCCCCCGAAGAACGCCCAACCGACCCCGTAGATCTTCTCGCCATCGGTCGTCAGCTCCGCAATCGCCGCGCTCCCGCCACGATTCTGGATCACGGTGTTCGCGGCCCACGGCTGCACGGCCCCGGTCACACCATCCAGCGACCCCATACCCCACTGCTGAGATCCGTTCAGTGCATAGAACGAGCCGCCGACGATGACGCGGCCGCTCGCCGGGTGCACCACCATCGTGCGCACCAAACCATCGGCCGCGGGCGCCCACGGCAACACTGCACCCGTGTTCGCATCGACGGCCGCGAGACGTGACCGTGCGCGGAACCCAGTCGCGCTGGTCCCGACCGTGGTGAAGTCACCTCCGAGATACAGCGTGTTGCCGTTCAGCGCGAGTGCTTCGACCGTCGCGTTGGCTCCGGGGTTGAACGCCCGCACCGCGCCGGTCTGCGCGTCGACCGCCGCGATGCGGCTCCGCGCCTGGCCACTGACCTGGTCGAAGTCGCCGCCGACGTAGATCGTCGAGCCGTCTGCCGACGCGGCAAGGCGCAAACCCTGCGCATTCAACGTCGGAGCCCACGACGTGACCAGCGCGCCGGTGGTCAGGTCGTAGGCCAAGATGTTCGATCGGGCGGTCTCATTCGTGCCCGGTGCGGCCCCGGCAGGACGCGCCCGCGTGAACCTGCCGGTGGCGTACACCCGGTTCCCGACGATCACCTGGGCCCACACCACGCCGTTGATCTGCACCGTGGGCAATGCCGCCGCCGACACCGTCTCCGGCGACGCGGGATCCACCGGCGCCGTATCCGCCGCGGCAGGAGCGCTTTGTAAACCCGCGACGACGATCGAAAGGTTCACGCCCACCAACACGACGGCGAGCAGACCCGCCGCTGACCGGACGCGAACACGCACCAGTGCCCAGAAAGCCGCTCGCCCTGTCGTATACAACGAACGCCCCACGTTCCAGTGCCGTATAAGTCAACGGCACACTCGTCCGGTAACGGGACGAAGCCTAGATGCTGATGGCGTGCAATGTCACGACGCGATGAGTCACGATGAGACGCGACATCGACAAAAACGCGCATGCAAGATCTCGACAACGCGAATGATCCAAGCTTTGTCAGGTCTCCGCAACTCCGAGACGCCAATCATTGTCAGTTGCGACGCTCGAACGCGTCGCGTTATTCGACTCGGTACGGGATAGACGTCACGGCGGTCCGTTTACGGAACAGCAGCCGACCCTTGAGGATCAGCGCGCTCTGGTTGTGCAGGAGGTGCTGCCACCAGTGTTCGACGAACAGTTCCGGAATCACCACGGTGATGATCGTGTTCGGCCAGCGTCGTTCGAGCTCGTCGACGAAACCCAGGGTTGCGTCGATGAACGCAAGCGATGGCGAAACGACAATCTCGAGCGGTACTCGGAGATCGTGCCCCATCCATTCCTTCTCGATTCGCTCTGCGTCCTCGGGCGTCGCGACGACGGTCGTGGCGAGGAGGTGATCGGGTGCGATCGACTCCGAGTAGGCGAGCGCTTCGAGCGCCCCCGCGTGCACCTGCCCCACCAACACGGCAACAACGTGTCGTCGCCTCGGGGGCCGATAGTCGGGCGGAGCATCCAGCGCGGTCGCGAAGGTCACGTAGTGGCGACGAATCGTCTTGAAAAGTATGACGATCATCGGGATCACCAGGATTGGGACCCACGCGCCGCTCGTGAACTTCGTGATCGCCACGATGAGCAGGACGAGCAGCGTCGCGACGGCTCCGATCGCATTGAGCACTGTGCTTCGCCGCCAACCCGCTTCGCGGAGCCGCAGATGGTGGCGCACCATTCCCCACTGCGAAAGCGTGAAGGAGGTGAACACGCCGACTGCATACAGCGGGATCAGCGCGTTCGTCAGTCCGCCGAACGCGACAAGCAGCCCCGCGGCCGCCGCCGCGAGGACGATGATCCCGTTCGAGAACACGAGCCGGTCACCACGATTCGCGAGTTGGCGGGGCAAATAGCCGTCCTTGGCGATGATCGATGACAGGCTCGGGAAGCCGTTGTACGCGGTGTTCGCGGCGAGCGTAAGGATCGCCGCCGTCGCGAATTGCAGGAGTACGAACAGGGCACCGCGACCGAACACCGCAATTCCCAGCTGGGCGATGACCGTGCGGTCGTGGCTCGGGTACGGACGGAGACGGTGCGCAAGCACTGAGACGCTGAAGAACAGACCACCCAGCAACACGCCCATCCAGACGAGCGTCGTTGCCGCGTTCCTCGCCTCCGGTCGCCGGAAAGCCGGCACACCGTTTGAGATCGCTTCGATACCGGTGAGCGCCACTGCGCCCGACGAGAAGCCTTTCAAGAGCAGGAACAAGCCGAGCGTTCCACCGGCCTCACGACTCCCGTCGAAGTTCTTCGGATCGAAAGGTACGGGATTGATGTGTCCGAAGTAGGAGCGCGAGAGGCCGTACACGACGAGCGCGCCGAGCACACCCATGTAGATGTAGGTGGGCAACGCGAAGAAGCGGCCTGATTCCTTGACCCCTCGCATGTTCGTGAGCGTGATGAGCACGATCAGCACGACCCCGACGATGACGCGCTGATGACGCAGTCCTTCGAATTGCGGGATCGAGATGATCGCCGCCACGCCGGCCGAGATCGACACGGCGACGGTGAGCACATAATCGACCATCAACGATGCGCCTGCGACCAGCGATGCGAGTTCGCCGATGTTTTCGCGACTCACGACGTACGCGCCACCGCCGTTCGGATACGCAAAGATCACCTGGCGGTACGAGACGATCACGATGGCGAGCAAGGCCGCCACGACGACAGCAATCGGGACCAAGCGGCTGAGGCCCAGAGCGAGACTGGACGCGCCCACGGCGGTGACGAAGAGGATCTCCTCGGTTGCGTACGCGGTCGACGACAGCGCATCTGATGAGAAGACCGCGAGCGCGATCCTCTTCGTCAGCCGCTGCTCCTCCATCTGGGTCGTTGCCAACGGTCGACCCACGAGGATCCGCTTCAAGAGCCCCAGCATTCAAGCCAAAACTATTCGTCTCGGTGAGGATCAGGCACGTCTCGAACAAGACGTCCGAGATCTTCGGACGAGGCTGACGCAAACACACTTCCGAGCTGATCGGCCAGCGCAATCGCCACCACGCGCTCGTCCAACGTCACCGACCGGTCGGGGTCGCCCACCAGCACCATTCGCGCCACCTCGCGGCCCGATTCAACGACCGAAAGCTGCAGGCCGTACTCGGGAAGCGCGAATCCGCCCCCCACCCAGCGGTGCTCGGCACTTTGTATCGTGCCGGCGCGTTCGAGCACCGGCAGGGGCCATTGGAAGGGCGCGAGCTCGATCCAGCAGTCACGGAGCCGTAAGAGTGCGATCATCTCGTCCTTCACCAAGCGCGCGATCTCCTCGAGAGACGCCCCCATGGCAACTCGCTCCGCAACGCGGTGCACTCGACCGATCGCTTCGGCGGCGCGGTCGCGATCGCGCCGAAACCTACGACCTCTCGCCGCGACCTCACCGACCACCAGGCCGACGGCCAGGAGAATCATCACCGTCTCGACGTCGTCTGCGCTGTCCACGCGCATCGAAACGAATGGACGCGTCAGGAAGAAATCGAACGACAACGTCGCGCTGACCGCGGCGACCCCTCCCGCGGCTCGACCTCCGACGATCGCCGCACACACCACGACAAGCACGAGAATCAACGCGAGATTCGCGTTGTCGATCACATCCCGCAGCGGCACGAGTGCGATCGCGACGGCGACCGAGCCGAGTCCGCCGAGCGCGAGCCCGGCCAACCTCCGGTCGTCGTCCTCCTGGTCTACCCGCATGGCGTCTTCATTCTCTCCCCATGCGAACGGCGCCGCCCGCATCGACCGCTCTCCGGGAGCGGCCGATGTCGGCGGCACCCGATCCGTTCACAAGGCGTCGGGGCCTGCCTCTCCGGTTCGGATGCGCATGACCGCCTCGACCGGCATGACCCACACTTTGCCGTCACCGATCTTCCCTGTGCGCGCCGCCGTGACCAGGCCCCGTACCACGCGGTCGACGTCGGCCTCGTCGACGAGCACTTCGAGGCGAACCTTCGGGACGAAGTCGATGGTGTATTCGGCGCCCCGGTACACCTCGGTGTGGCCGCGCTGGCGGCCGAAGCCCTGCGCGTCGGACACGGTCACACCGTGCACGCCCAGGTCCGTCAATGCTTCCTTCACGTCGTCGAGCTTGAACGGTTTGACGATTCCTACGATCAGTTTCATCTCGTGCTCCTCTCCTCAGGCGCGCTCGAGCGCGTAGCCGCTCTCGGAATGCTGGGTGATGTCGAGCCCGCGGTCTTCGTCGTCTTCGGTGGCGCGGATACCGCCGGGGAGGACCGCCTTGAGCGCCAATCCGATCGCGTACGAGACCGCGAACGAGAACAACAGCACCGCGCCGACCGCGATCAGCTGCTCACCGAAGAGTCCCCAGCCGCCGCCGAAGAATGCGCCGTCCTTGCCCGCCGGATTCACACTTGCGTCGGCAAACAAGCCGAGCAGCACCGAACCGATGATGCCGCCGACGAGATGGACGGCCACGACGTCGAGCGAGTCGTCATAACCGAGCTTGAACTTCAGAGAGATCGCGAGATAACACACGCCACCTGCGATCCCACCGATCGCCACAGGCGCGAGCCCGCCGACGAAGCCCGCGCACGGGGTGATCGCGACCAGACCCGCGACCGCACCCGAGGCCGCGCCAAGGGTCGTCGCGTGGCCGTCCTTGATGCGCTCGACGACGAGCCAGCCGAGCATTGCCGCCGCCGCCGCGACAAAGGTGTTGAGGAACGCTTGGGCCGCAACCAGGTTGGCGGCGAGTGCCGAGCCGGCATTGAACCCGAACCAACCGAACCAGAGAATGCCCGTTCCGAGCAGGGTGAGCGGCAACGAATGCGGCGGCATCGCCTCCCGCGGCCAGCCCCGCCGCCGGCCGAGCAGCAACACCAGCGCCAGCGCGGCTGCACCGGCGTTGACGTGCACGACGGTGCCCCCCGCGAAGTCGAGCGCACCGCGGTCGGCGAGCCACCCGCCCGCGAACACCCAGTGCGCGACGGGCAGATATACGAGGACCGACCACGCGGAGATGAAGCCGACCCAAGCAACCCACCGCATGCGATCGGCGATCGCGCCGGTGATGAGCGCGGGCGTGATCACCGCGAACGTGAGCTGAAACGCGACGAACGCAAGGGTCGGAATGGATCCCGACACGCCGTTGGTGAGGTCCTTCAACCCGACGTTGTCGAAGTTTCCGATCCAGCCGGCATTGCCGGTGTCCGAAGGCGAGGCTGTAACCGAACAGCACCCACAGGACCGTCGCGATCCCCATTGCGAAGAAGTTCTGCATCAACATTGCGAGCACGTTCTTGGCCCGTACCATCCCGCCGTAGAACAGCGCGAGGCCGGGAGTCATGAAAAGGACGAGCGCGGTGCTGGCGAGCACCCACGCGGTATCTCCGGTATCGATCTCCGGCACGTTCACAGCTCCTGAGTGTGCGGGCGCGCGCGTGCGCGGCGCCCGAGCGGTCGCGGAACCGCGCGCGCGTACGTCTGTCGACGCGGGCGGTTAGCTCAGGGTGTCGCGAAGTGCCGGCGGCCCGCGACGCGTTGCGCTGCCGCGCCACTCGATGACGGGCACGACCTTGTCGCGCATACGGGCGAGGGCGAGGCTCGTCGGGCAGGCGCACGCGATGAGGACGGCGCGCATCTGCCCGACGGGCCAGGTGAGGCGGGGTTGGTGCGGCTCGACGCGGGCCGCAAAGGAGACCAGATGCGACCGGATGGGCGACACCGCCGCGTATGAGGTCGCGGCGTCCCGTTGCGCGGCGCCCTTCGCGGCCGGCGATGCGACCGACACCAACACGCTCGCGACGAGAGCCGCGCTGACTGCGAAGCGAAAAAACCGCCGTTGCGTCGAGAGCAGATCAATGCCGATGGTCGAATTCTGGCGACCAATTGTTACAGGAGTGTTCCGGAACGTGACACGCGTATGAACATCGGCATGTGCTCACCGTCGCCGACTCAGGCGGTCGTCGTTGTACCGGGGGCCTCGCGGATCCAGACGTCGAGTCTTCCGACCCGCGTATGTCTGTAGCCGGCGCTGGATACTGATTGGCTCCATGCCTCGAGTTTTTTCTCGAGGCTCGGAGATCGTTTGGTCGTAAGAGGATCCGCGACGACGGCACGCGGTCTCGAATCTCGCGCGGGAAGCGACGCGACGACGTGGACGCGCTCGCTCGGCGACAACGCGAGTTGCATGACGTTCGCCGCACCGACAACGAACACTTCGTGCGCTCCTTGGCTCGCGATCAGCTGCGCCGCGCGTTCGTAGTCGCCCCGATCGATCGTCGCGACGTTGACGACCGACGAGACGAGCATCACCGCGAGCACCACCGACCACGCGACGGCCAGCGTTTGAAACCACCCACCTCGCAACGCGTTCTTCACGACGGCCTGCGCGCCGACTCCGGCCGCGAGTACGAGGCCCGGAAGCCAGATCACGTAATAGTGGGCCAGCATCAGCCCACTGCCGATGGCAAGGCCGAAGTAGGTCACCACCGTCGCGGCGAGTCCATAGACCGCCGCCGCCCGAGCGGGCGAAAGCAACCCGATGACGGCGAGGATCACGAGCAGCGCGGTTCCGAATCCGCCGATCCCATCGCTCATGAACCGGAGGCCGGCCCACCAGGGCGCATGCTGGTAGATCTTGCTGCCGATCAGGATCGTGTGACCTGCCGCCGCGTGGGCGCCCTGGAAGCGCAGCATGTAATGGATCTGATCGAAGGACCCATGCCACCCGAGTGGCAGATACACAACCACGACCGCAGCGAGTCCGGTCGCAAGGTACGACCCGGTGAGCGCGAGCGACCGGGACCACTCCTGCCGGAGACGCCGCGTGCACACGAAGGAGAGCACGATCACGGGCGCGATGAGCAGCCCGGGCGCTTTGGAGGTCGCCGCCCATCCGGTGGCCAGGCCGGCAAGGGCCGCCCACGGCAGCGATCCCCGTGCTCGGGCCTCCCACCCGGCCCAGAGCGCGAGCGCGACGAAACCCGTCGCGACCGGATCGAGCAAGGCGAGCCGTTCGATGCGGGGGCCGGCGGGCGCATACCCACCCATGACGCCTGCGTGCGGAAGTAATCCCCAGAAGGCAGCGGCAGAGATCGCGGCGACCAGGCCCACAAGGCGATATGCCCACACCGCGACGATGAGCGCTGTCGCGATGCCGGCGAGCGCGGAAACGACCCGCGCCGACGTATAGCCCTGTCCGAAGAGCTCTTGCGCGAAGCCGAAGAGATACTTGACGAGCGGCGGCGCCTCACGAACCGATTTGAAGCTGCCGTGTACATACGCCCAACCGGAATGTACATAGGTGGGTTCGTCGACGGCGCGATCACCTCGACTGAGACCGAACAAGTGCACGAATGACGTCGCCGCAAGAACAAGCGCGAGGAGCAAGAACCCAAGCCATCGTTGCGAAAGCGTGGCACGCCGATCGCGCCGACGATCGCGACTTCCGTCAACCTCGCGGGCGGGCGCTTCCACGGACTGGTGGACAAGCGCCTTGACGATCGCGATCACCTGCGAAGCGTGTAGTACTCACCGGCGAAGGTTGTCGCGGTCGCGGGGGCAGCGGTACCCAGAGCAACCATCACGCTGATCATGTCACGCGAGCCATATGCCCGCGGGAATCACGTATCCCAATGTGGCACGACAGCCCAACACCAGACAATCCGTCGACCAACCTCAGAGCGCGTTGAGCATGTCAGCCAGTTGCGCGGGTTGGCTGATCATCGCCATGTGCCCGGCGTCGAGATCGATCACCTCCGCGCCACCGAGGTTCGTGATCATCTTGTCCTGGACGGCGGGAATGATGCTGGCATCTCGCAACAGCCGGATGTAGGTGCGCGGGATCGGGTTTTGAAGGCCGCGGAGATCGACTGGCTCAGTGAGCACAAGATCGGCTTCGGGTACGAGGCGCTCGAGTGTGAAGGCAGCCTGATCGGGGTCCATCTCGTTGCAGAACATGCGGGCCGCGACCTCGGGGTGAAGCGTCCCGTGTTCAGTGATACGTCGTCGTCCATCCGAGCGGCGACTTCTGCGGATGCCGGGAAGCACGTCGGCGATTGTCTGGCCGTCCGTGGGGACTGCACAGGCGATGAACACCAGCCGACGCAGCCGATCGGGCACCCGCGCGGCGACGCCGGGCAGCGTGATTCCGGCGAGGGAATGGCCGACGAGTACGACCTCGGTGAGGTCGTTGGCGATGATCTCGTGTTCCACCTCTTGGACGAAGTCGGCCACCGTGACCTGCGCGAGATCGGCGGGGCGGTTGCCGCGGCCGGGGAGATCGACAACGTGCACGGGCTTTGCGAGGAGTGGTGCGAGCAGGTCCCAGCAGGAACCGGCAAATCCACCGCCATGGACCAACACGAAGGGCATACGAATCTCCTTTGCCACGCAGCGGTTCTCGGCACCCCGCTGGTCCGCAACTTGCCCGTCGCGCCAGAATGCGCAGGTGCGCAGGCTACCGAAGCGAGCAGACCTGCCCGTCTTCACTGCCGTCGGTGTCGCGCTCCATGTCGGACTGCCGTTGGCCTTGGCACGACACGACCCGAGTCACAGGCCGAATGCACAAGTGTCACGCATCACCAAGCGCGCCGGCCAGTTGCTCGTCGCAAGCGGCGCGACGATTGTGGTGTCGGCGACGCTGGAACACCTTCGTCACGACAGATCGTCGCGTGAGCGGGCGCCTTGGCCTGGAGCGGTTCCCGAGTTCATCGTGTTAGGTGGGCCGTACGCGTTCTCACGAAACCCGATGTATGTCGGCGAGCTCCTCATGTGGCTCGGCTGGACGCTCTTGCTCGACAGCGGCACCGTCGCCGTCGGATCGGCGACCATGGCTGGCGCGATGGCGTTGGTTGTACGGCGCGAGGAACGCCGCCTGAACGCGACATTCGGTGACGAATACCGCCAATATGCGGACCGCGTGTCGAGATGGGTAGGTGTCGCTTCATTCGCGCGCGTGCCGCACGCTACGCGCGCGCAAACGGCGTAGAGCCATTCCGCGGCGTGGCCTTCTCGAGCTCGGCGACGGCGTCGTCGATGTAGCCCGCGAGCTGCGCGACATCCGGCAGCAGGTCAGGGCACACCTGGAAGCCGAAGCTGACCGTGTCGAGATAGCTGACCACGGTGATGTTCAGGCCCATGCCCTCGATGAGTGGGCCCATCGGCAACATCTGCGAGACGCGACCGCCGGCGATCCAGAGCGGGAAGTCGGGCCCACGCACGTTCGAGATCATCAGGTTCGCGAGAGGTGGCAGCCGGTCGGCGAGGTGAAGCGCCGACACCGCGTGCATCGCGGGGGCGATGGTCTTCGGTGGGAGTATCGATGCAAGCGACTGCAACAGTTCGTGGCCGCTCTGCTCGTAGAAGTTCTTTGCCGCGGCGGCGCTACGGGTCGTCGCCGCGACGCGCTCTCCCGGGTCTTCGATGTGCACAGGGATCGCGTAGAACATCGTCGAGAACCGGTTCCCGCCGGTTGCATCTTCGAGCGTGCGCTCCGAGACGGGGATTGCGGCAACCAGCGGCCGGTCGGGGAGCTCGTCGCGATCCATGAGATACAGCCGCAATGCACCCGCACAGACGGCGATGAGCAGGTCGTTCAACGTCGCGCCGTACGCCCGCCGGATCTCCTTCAGACGTGAGAGTTCCACGGACGTGAACTCGACCGTGCGTCGCGGTGTCAGCGCGCGGTTGAACGGGAGGCGTGGCGCGGTCAGCGGCAACGCGAGGTCGGGATCGCCCGCGCGTTGCACGGCCCGCACGAGTGTGCTCGCGACGCGGGGTGCCGACCGCGCGAAGTCGCGTGCCCATCGCACGCTGCCCCGGATCGACTCGCGTGCCTGATCGGCGACGGTCAGCCTGTGCGGCTCGGGGTGGGGCGGGACGACCACCGGTGGGGCGTGCGGTTCGAGATCGAAGAAGGGCGCGAGGCTTTCGATGCCTGACGCGCCGTCGAGCACGGCGTGATGCACTTTGCAGATCACCGCGACACGGCCGTCTTCCAACTCGTCGACGAGCCACATCTCCCAGAGCGGACGATCACGACGGAGTGGGCGCGACGCGATGTCGCCGGCGACCCGTCCGAGCGCCTGGAGATCCTTCGGTGGGGCAAGGAGTGCTTGATGCAGATGACTGTCGACCGCGAGATCGGGCTCGTCCGTCCACACCGGGTTGGACAAGCCGGGAAGCGTCTGCAGCCGCCGGGAGCCCATAGGGACCAGCGGCAAGCGACTCTCAATACGGTCGCGCGCGACCCGGTAATGGTCTTCACGATGGATGTCGGGATCGGGCTCGATGAGCAGCACCGCGAGAATGTTCAGCTGCTGCGCTTCCGTCTCGAGAGAAAGCAGCGCCGCGTCGAGTGTCGAGAGGTACTCAGCCGCCATGCGGGCAGCGTAGGAAAAGGTGCCTCTCGGCGGCAACAACCGCGCATCCGCTCGCGGACGGCTCCCGAACGCGAGCAAATGACGGTCCGCTACGGCGACCCGGCTCGCCGCAGGGCACAGACACGCTTCCCATACCTGGGAGCCGGAGAGGGGACTCGAACCCCTGGCCTGCTCATTACGAGTGAGCTGCTCTACCGACTGAGCTACCCCGGCGGAATTCGATCAGTGTAGTGCGCGTACCTGCCTGATCAGCCGAACCGTAGGAGCCGGTCCGTGGCGCGCCGGGCATCTTCGCGTCTGCGTTCGAAGGTCACGCCGATCCACATCAACAGGACGCCGATCGCCGCGAGCGGGACCCACTCCGGCAGCCGGGCTGCGGCCGGTCCGAACGTGTCGATCGCGAGCACGAGCAGCGCCGTCCCACCGATCGCGAGTGGAGCTTGCAGGCGCTTCCACGCCCCGAACAGGACCACGGCGAACGCGATGACCGCCGAGGCGACTGTGCGCGCGACGTCGTCGTTCGCGATGCCGATGGCGAGCGTGGGACCGAGAGCGATCACGATGGCCGGGCCGATCGTGAGCCACGAACGCGCGGGGCCGGCGCGCCATCCGACGAGACCGGCCACCAGTGCGAGCAACGCGGCCGGGCCCGTGTACGCCTCCACGACCGCGACGTGCGCTGTTGCGAGCCATGCCCAGGTCGCCGCGAGCGCGGACACCGCCGCCGCCCAGCTGTAGAGCGCGGCACGGTCGCGTCGCAGTGCCGTGGCCAGCATGAGTGGGACGAGTGTGGTGAGTGCGCCGGCTACCCACGCCGAAGATGACGACGAGAGGACGAGTCCGACACCGCATGCAACTGCGCCGGTGAGCTGCAGCGCGTCACCGTCGGCAGCTCGTGAGCGCAGATGCGCCCCGAACAGGATGACCACGCCTGCGGCGGCGACGACGGCGAATCCGGCCGGCGCGGGACCGACATCGAATGCCGCCGTCCACACGCCGGCCAACGCGATCGCCAATGCGCCCGCGCTGAGAGAGGCTGTGACGCGCACCATGTCCGACACCGCGACCATCGCGGCGAGTGCGGCAGCGACTGCAACGACGAGCAGCACCGTGATGGACGCATCACGCGTGACCGCGGCCCAACCCGCGGCCGGGACGACGGCCAGCAACACGGTGGGCAGGACACCGACCGACAGCCGAGGTGACGAACGGTCGAGGGCGGCGACGGCGAGCAGCACGACGCACACGGTCGCGACGGCGGTGACCAACGTCATGCGAGCAGAAGCCCCCGCCACGACCGGCGCAAGGCCGATGCCGAGAATCGCGAGCGCAACCGCACCGCCGGCGCCTCGCCGCGTTCTCGCCGCGACGAACCCCAGCGCGCCAGCGGCGACCGCGAGCGACGCGACCGCCGGCCAGTAGGCCTCGAACGGATGCCGGGTGGGATCGCCCGCGTACGCGTTGCGCGCCACGACATCGAGCGAGCCCGTCCACGCATCCCCGAACCACGCCAAGGGACCGAACGCGGCCGCGAGCCCCACGACCGCCGCCCATGCCAGACCCGGCGAGGCGTATGCCGCCGTCGCCGCATACGCCGGCTTGTGCCACCGAACGGGCGCGAGATACCGCGCGCCCACGGCGGTGACAGAAGCGACGAACGTTGCCCACGCGAGGAGACCCTGCGGACCGAACGACGTCGCGGCGACCGTCACCAGCGCACCAAGGAGCACCGCGACGACAACACCGGCAAGCAAATCCGCGGTGTCGCGCGACACTCGACGGCGCAACACAGCCGCGGGTGCGAACGCAAGTGTGCTCACGACCGCCGCCGGACAGAGCGACTGCGTGAACGTGTGAGTTGTGGTCGCCGCCACGGCCGCGAACCCGGCCGCAAGCGCCCACGGAATCAGCGCATGCAGCCCGAGAACGAGCTGAACGCCAAGCGCCTGTCGAGCAGGCTCCGTGTCACTCACGACGAAGCGTCGCACCACCGCCACGGCCGCGGAGATCAGCCCCAACGCGAGCGCGACGCTCCATGCCGCTCCGGCGACGGCAGGGACGAGCAGCTCGACCGACAACGGCAACAGGATCGCGATCGCCATACGACTCGTCCGCGCACCGACCGCACGTCCGAGCACGAATGCGAAGGACGCCGCGACGACTGAACCGAACGCCCACCACGTCGACCCGGAGATCTCCGCGCCCACACCAGCGCGGTGCAGGGCATGCCAGTCGATGAGCACGAGGCCGATGGCAAGCGCGGTGAATGCATCCGCACTTGCAGGCAGACGCCGGCGCAGCGCGAGCGCGAGCCCGGTGAACACGCCCGTCACCGCGCCGAGCAACGAGGCGCGTCCGCCATCGCCGAGGTGCGACCACGCGACCGCGGTGAACGTCAACGCGGACGCCGCCAACAACGCGGCGCCGACCCACAGGAGGACGGAGCGAACGCGGTCGACGGTCCACTCCGGTGCGCCCGACCGCGGAGGAGCCTGGTGTACAGAGGGCTCCGGCGGCGCGTTGTCGGAGATGACCGACCACCGGAGCTGCGTGAGCTGCGCGACCAGCGTCTGCCGCTGCGACGTGAGCTCCATCATCCGCTCGTCGACATCACCGATGGAGGCGACGAGCTCGCGCAACGTCGTCGCGCTGGCACCGTGGAGATCGAGCCCGCACCACGAACAAAAGTTTTCATCGTCGAAGGCGGCGCCACAGGCAGGACAGTTCACGATCCCCCCTCCGATATCCCCCAATAGACGTCGGACGCCCGGCCCGGCGGCCGCGTTACATAGGGACCGTCAATGTCCTGGCGGGAGGGACAACAGCAGGTACGTCAGGCGAACGATCCCCTTCTCGTTGATGGGGAAGGCTTCGCGCGCCTCGCGGCAGGCGTCGAGGGCGGCAACCGCAGCGCGCGGTTCGATGTACAGCACCGTGCGATCGCGGTTGAGCGTCGGCGCGGGTGACGCGAGCACATCGCGATAGACGGATTCGATCGCGGTGACTCCTTCGAGCAACAAATCGATGCGCGTCCGGCGTGTTTCGCGCCTGTGTCGTTCCTCGATGCGCCTGCGCAAGCGTTGCGCGTCGCGATCGACATAGCCCAACCGCTCCATCTCGGCGTCGAACTCTTCGAGCTCGACGCGTTGACGATCAGTCACGGTCGATGCCGCGGCCTCGACGGCGGCATCGACCTCTTGCGCGAGTGCGAGCGCCGTCGCGCCGTGGCCGTCGACGCGAGCCGGCACTGAGGCGAACGCGTCGCGCAGCTCGCGTAGCGGACCCACGAACGCCTGGGCGCGCGCAAGCTGACCACCGGCCAACCCCGCCACACGCTCGGCCTCCGCCGCCGGTACGCCCTGGCGCTCGAGCGCTGCCTCCACCGCACCGTCGGCAAGCGGCGCGAAGTCGATGCGCTGACAACGCGAACGGATCGTCGGTAGCAAGTCGTCGGCGACGGACGTGACGAGAAGGACAACCGTGCGCGCCGGGGGTTCCTCGAGGGTCTTCAGCATTGCGTTCGCAGACTCGTTCTGGTTCCCGCGCAGCCGTTCGGCCTCGAACAGGATCAGTACCTTGCGCTCCGCCTCGATCGGTGCGCGCGCCGCTTCGGGCAGGATCCGCTCGCGCACGTCTTCGCGCACGCGATAGGAGGCACCGGCCGGTTCGAACTCCACGACGTCGGGATGCACGCCACGCTGGACGAGTCGGAGGCCACGTTCGTCGTCGCCGACGCCGATCAACATCGCGGCGAATCCGCGCGCGGCCTCTTCGACACCCGAACCACGCGGACCGACGAGGAGGTATGCGTGCACGGGCCGTGCCGCGGCACGTTCGAGCGTCTCGAGAGCGCGATCCTGTCCGACAACACCGGTGAACACCTCTCGCAGACTATGCAGGCCGGGCGACTACGGAAGGACGTGCTCGACGGCCTCCCGGACGTGGAGCTCCACGTCATCGGGCTCAGCACTCCCGTCGACGACGCACCACCCCCGCTCGGCGGCGAGCTCGCGATACGCGGCGCGAACGCGCGCGTGGAAGTCTCCGCCCGCGCGCTCGAGCCGGTCACGCACGACCGCGACCCGCTCCTCGGCGATGTCGTCGGGCACGTCGAGGACGACGACGACGTCGGGCACCAGCCCCCCGGTGGCGACGGCATCCATCTGCTCGACCGCCGCGACCCCGAGACCGCGGCCTACCCCCTGATATGCGAGCGTCGACGGCGAGAACCGATCGCTGATCACGACCGCGCGCCGCGCCAGCGCGGGCCGGATGACCTCGGTGACGTGCTGCGCGCGATCGGCGAGCATCAACAGCAGCTCGCTACGCGGGTCGAGCGGACCCTCTCTGTGCAGCAACAGGTCACGTACGTGCGCACCGAGCTTGGTGTCGCCCGGTTCGAAGGTCGACACGACCTCGTGGCCATTTCCGGTCATCCATGACGCGAGCCGCGCGGCTTGGGTGCTCTTCCCGCTCCCTTCTCCGCCCTCGAGCACGACGAACGTCACGGCGTGACGGCTTCCGCGCGCCGCGACCTTCGCATTCGTCGCCGTGCCGCGAGCCCGGAAAGCACGGTCAAGCCGCCACCGGCCCACAACGCGAGGCGCACACCCGGCAAGCTCAGGTCGGCCGAGCCGATCGAGACCTCGCCGTTGAAGAGTCGATCGGCAAGCGCGCCGAGGCCGCTCGCGACGAACGGCCCGAGAGTGAGCGAGAGCAGCAAGCACACGCGGACGACGGTGTAGAGCGTCGCGAACGTGCGGCCGCGCATCTCGTCGGCGACGGACTCCTGCAACAACGTGAACCCGGTGACGTACGCGCATCCGGCGGATGCGCCGAAGACCCCGACGAGGAGTATCGCGAGCGCGAGCGTCGACACCCATGCGAGGACGCCGATGGCGATCCCGGTCACGACGACCGCCGTCGTGAATACGGCCTCGCGTGGCAGCCGGCGCTGCAACCACAGCAACGTCGCAACTCCGATCGCGGCGCCGATGCCGAGCGCAGTCGTGAGAAATCCGAACGCGGAGTCGTCGGCTTTGAGGATGTCCTTCGCGAAGATCGCGCCGAGCGGCACGATCGAGCCACCGCCGATGAGACCACCGGCGAGACCGATCATCACGCCCCGCACGACGGAATTGGAACGGATGAACCGTAAGCCGTCGACGATGTCGCGCCACGTTTGTCGCGGGGGCGGACGCTCGGTCTCCCCGTGCCCGCCGGCATGCCCACCGTTGGACAACGTGAGTCGTGAGATCAAGAACGCCGACATCAGGAATGTCAGGCCGTCGACCCAGATCGCAAGCGACGTCTGCCCGACGCCGAGGCGATCGAGAAGATCGAAGTTGCCGAGCCACGATGCCACCGCGGCAAGCAACGCGAACATCAGCGAACCGACCGGGAACGTGCCGAAGGCCGCCACGAGCCCGAGCGAGTTGGCGGACGCGAGTTGGTCGGGATCCTTGACGATGTTCGGGACACTCGCGTCCTTGGCCGGACCCCAGAGCAGGGTCATCACCTCGATCGAGAACGAGATGACGACGAGGCCGAGGAGGTTGTGCCAGAACGGCAGTACGGCGAGCAGACCGGCGCGCCCGATGTCGCATGTCACCATCACGGCCTTGCGATTCCAGCGATCGACGAACGCGCCGCCGATCGGCGCGAGCAGGAAACCCGGGAGCATGCGGGCGATCATCACGAGCCCGACGGCGTTGGTGGAAACGTCCTTCGCGAGCACGAGGATCGCCAAGAGCGCGGTCCAGTCACCGATGCTCGAGACCACCTGCGCGGAGAAGAGCCGGGTGAATCCGGGCGCCCGGAACACCTCCCACGGCTTCGGTGGGATGGGTTCGTGCTCGGGGGAGGGCGGAATGAACGGCGCTTGGTCGCTCACGGTCCCGCCAGCCTAGGTTCGGCCCTACTCCCCCGCGGGTTTTGCGGCCTTCTTCGTCGCCTTCTTGGCAGTCTTCTTGGCGACTTTCTTCGTTGCCTTCTTCGGCGTCTTCTTGGCGGCCTTCTTCACCGTCTTGCGAGGCTTGGTCGGGCCCTGTTCGGCCTTGGCCCGTAACAGGCCGACCGCTTCGTCCAGTGTGAGCGCGGCCGGATCGAGTCCGCGCGGCACCGTGGCGTTCACCGTGCCGTCGGTGATGTACGGGCCATAGCGGCCTTCGAGCACGCGCACGGGCGCACGAGTGTCGGGGTTCTCGCCAAGCTCCGCGATCGGCGGCTTCTGCTGGCGGCCACGGCGCTGCTTCGGTTGTGCGAACAGGGCCTCGGCTTCTTCGAGGGTGATCGTGAACAGCTGGTCTTCGGATACGAGGCTGCGCGTGTCGCCATCGGCGCGCTTCAAGTACGGGCCGAACCGTCCTGGTGACGCGAGGATCTCACGGCCTTCGGCATCGGCGCCGACGACGCGCGGCAAGCTCAGCAAGCGCAGCGCGTCCTCGAGCGTGACGGACTCCGGTGTCTGCGACGAGAACAACGAGGCGCGCTTCGGTTTCTTCTTCGAGCCCTCTTCCTGGTCACCGAGCTGGACGTACGGCCCGAAGCGACCGGTGAGCACGTACGCCGGCAGTCCCGTCTCGGGATCGGTTCCCAGGGTCTTCGGGCCTTCTGACTGCTTGGCGATCAGCTCGAGCGCAAGCGGGATGGTCAGCTCGTCAGGCGCGATGTCCGGTGGCAGCGACGCGGTCTCGTGCTCCTCGCGCTGCACGTACGGCCCGTAGCGGCCCACCCGGACCACGAGCTCGTGGCCGGTGTCGTCGGTCCCGATCGGAATCGTGCTGACACCGCGCGGATCGATGCGCGCGAGTTGTTCGTCCGACACGAGGTCGCGCAATCCGGGGCTGCCGTTCCCGTAGTAGAAGGAGTGGAGCCACTTCTCCGCCTCCTCCTCACCTCGGGCGATGACGTCGAGCGCCTCTTCCATCGTCGCCGTGAACGAATAGTCGACGAGATGGCCGAAGTGCCGCTCGAGCAAGTTGGTCACCGCGAACGCAGTCCATGCGGGGACGAGCGCGCTCCCCTTGCGCCAGACGTAGTTCCGGGCCTGGATCGTCTCGATGACCGCCGCGTAGGTGGACGGGCGTCCGATGCCGCGCTCCTCGAGCTCCTTCACGAGGCTCGCTTCGGTGTACCGGGCGGGCGGCTTGGTCTCGTGACCGACGGACGCAAGCTCGGTGCACGTCATGTCGTCGCCTTCGGCAACGGCGGGAAGTCGCGTCTCTGCTTCGACCTCATCGCCTTCGTCGACGTCCTCGATGTACGCGCGCCGCCAGCCGAGGAAGTCGTACGACTTGCCCGACGCCCGGAATATCGCCGCCTCGTTGTTCGTCGACGCGGCCCCCAGACGGATGGTCAGCTTGCTGCCGCGCGCATCGGCCATCTGACAGGCAACCGTGCGGATCCACACGAGCTCGTAGAGCCGCTGCTCGTCGCCGTCGAGCTCCCCGCGCACGTCGTCGGGCGTGCGGATGCGATCGCCGGCGGGCCGAATTGCCTCGTGCGCCTCCTGCGCGTTCTTGACCTTGCTCTTGTACGCGCGGGACTCGGCAGGCAGGTACTCGTCGCCGTACTGCTCGCGGATCGCCGTGCGCGCGGCGCCGATCGCCTGCTCGGACAGGTTGGTGCTGTCCGTACGCATGTAGGTGATGTACCCGCGCTCGTACAGCCGTTGCGCGACGGACATCGTGCGAGATGCCGTGAAACGAAGCTTGCGCCCCGACTCCTGATGCAGCGTCGAGGTCGTGAACGGCGCACGAGGCCGTTCGATGAACGGATCCGAGTCGACCGACACCACGCTGTACGGCACGTCGCGCAAGCGGTCGGCGAGACCGGCGGCGTGGTCCGCATCGAGCAGCACGACGTCATTCGCGCGTGCGGCGGCGATCGCGCCGGTGGCCGGGTCGAAGTCTCGTCCCTCGGCGACGCGCTTGCCGTCGAGCTCCGCGAGCGCGGCAACGAATGGCTGCCCGGCGTCCGGCGTCGACCCGTCGACAACGAAGGTGCCCTCGAGGTCGTGCCACTGCCCCGAGCGGAACCGCATGCGCGCCCGTTCGCGCTGGACCACGAGGCGCACGGCGACGCTCTGGACCCGACCGGCCGACGCGGCCTGGCCACGGCCGAACACCCGCCACAGCACGGGCGAGGTCTCCCAGCCGACGAGCCGGTCGAGGATGCGCCGGCCCTCCTGCGCCTCGACGAGCTTCATGTCGAGCTCACGCGGGTGGTCGAGCGCTTCGCGGATCGCGCGCGGGGTGATCTCGTGGAACACCATCCGCTTGACGGGAACACGCGGCTTCAACACTTCCAGGACATGCCACCCGATCGCCTCGCCCTCGCGATCCTCGTCGGTCGCGACGATGAGCTCGTCCGCGTCCTTGAGCGCCTGCTTCAAGTCGGCGACGACATTCTTCTTGTTGCGGTGCACGACGTAGACGACGTCGAAGTGGTCATCGGGGTCGATGCCCGCGAGACGTCCGTGCGTCTCCTTCTTGGCGTCCGGTACCTCTTCTTTGCTCCCCGGGAGATCGCGGATGTGCCCGACGCTCGCCTTCACGGTGAAGTCGTTTCCGAGATAGCTCGCGATGGTCTTGGCCTTCGCGGGCGACTCGACGATCACGAGCGGTTTTGCCACAGGATGCTCTCGAACTCTCCGGGGTGGGGGTCGCGTCTTTCTCGGCAGTCGGGTCGCGGACCGTAGCCCGCCCCTCTTTTCCGTAGTGCCATGGACGACCCGCCGGTGTCAAACTGTGGCCGAAGTATCACTCTCAGTACACGGTCTAACGTTCCCGGCTGTGTTGGCTCTCGACTGGCTGGATCCCCGGGACCTGATCGACACCTTCGGGGCCGCAGGCCTGCTCCTGGTCGTCTTCATCGAGTCGGGGCTCGTGCCGGCGCCCCTGCCGGGCGACTCCCTGCTGTTCATCGCCGGATTCTTCTGCTCGACCAAGGCCGGCGGCAGCGACCCTCACCTCAACCTGGCCGTCGTGGTGCTCGGCTCCTTCGTGGCGGCCGTGCTCGGCGCCCAGCTCGGCTATCTGCTGGGCGAACGGTACGGGACGCGTCTGTTCAAGCCCGATGCTCGCCTCTTCAAGACCGAGTACCTCGAGCGGGCCCAGGGGTTCTTCGACCGCTCCGGACCGCGGGCGGTGATCTTGGCGCGCTTCATCCCGTTCGTGCGGACGATCGTGCCGATGCTGGCCGGAACGAGCCGGATGCCGCAGCGCTCGTTCGCGATCGCGAACGTCGCCGGCGCCGCATTGTGGGCGGTCGGGGTCAGCCTGCTCGGCTTCTTCCTCGGCAAGCAGATCGGCGCGGACAACATCGACAAGTACTTGTTGCCCATCGTCGCGGTGATCATCGTCTTGTCGCTGATCCCGCCGTTCCTGGAGTATCTCAAGCACCGCCGCCGGCGTGCGGCCACGGAAACGGAGTGAGCGCGCATTACCGGGCGCCCGGCTGGTTCACGCGCAACATCTTCAATCGCGTCGTCGCGGGTCTGACCCGGCTCGGTGTGTCCGTGTGGGGCTCGCGGATGTTGCGTGTGCGCGGGCGCAAGACGGGCGACGTGCGCACCACACCGGTGAACCTGTTGACCTACAACGGGACGCGCTATCTCGTCGCGCCTCGCGGCGAGACGCAATGGGTGCGGAACATCCGCGCCGCGGACGGGGCGGGCGAGCTCGCCTTGGGCCGCAAGGTCGAGGCCTTCCGCGGCGTCGAGCTCTCCGACGATCAGAAGCCCGACGTGCTGCGCGCGTACTTGAAGCGATGGAAGGCAGAAAGCGGGGTGTTCTTCGACGGCGTCAGCGCCGACTCTTCCGATGGCGAGGTTGCCCGCATCGCGCCCCAACACCCCGTCTTCCGCGTCGAACGTACCTAAGAGGGTCTCGCTCTCTCACGCGTTGCGCCGCGGCGCCCTATGTTGCGTCCAAGTCGGCGACAGCCACCTTGTCGAGCGCGGGCCCGCAGAACATGTTGTTGCTGCCTGCGGTGCGGCTACGGAACTGGAGGCGAGAGGTCGAAGCCGTGGGCGTCACGTAGATCTGATGCGTCACCCAGCCCATGTTCTGCGCGGAGCGACCCGTAATGTCGAACTGCAAGCTTGCGAGCGTCACGCCGTCCCACTCGACGACGAGCCGCTTGATCGACGGACCGCAGAGAGGGTTGCCGGCGAGCGAGAACACGATCACGTAGCGATTACCGGGGACGGTGGCGAGGTCTTGGGCGATCGCACCTGGGGACACCCCGGTCATATCCAGCGACTGCCGACCCTCTCGGGCCTGCCAGAGGTCATCAGCCGCCACGTCCACCGAGCCTTGCGTCACCTCCCAGGCGCCGAGCGTCTCGCCTTCTTCGAACAGTTGGGCTCCCGACGCGACGACCGGAGTCTCGAAGCCGTAGTTGTCCACGTCGACGGGTTGACACGAAGCCAAGGTGAGAGTGATCGCCGTCACGCCAATGAAGACGACGAACCTGTTTCGGAGTAGCTGCACGCCCACCCCCTCGGGTGATTCCCACCATGACCCTCCGCTCTTCGACGATGACAGTCAAGGGCTCGGTCGATCGCGGTGAGCACATCGCCGATCGGCGCTCGTCATGCCACACGCGTGCGGATGGGGGGCTCCCGGGTGTTCCGCGTCGAACGTCCTTCAGTCACCTAGGAGACCGGCGCGGGCGTCGCCTTGTCGATCGGCGCGTCGGGTGATGCCGCCAGCGTGGCGCCCGAACGCTTCGAGAACATGATCGCGGTGAGCAGCACGACCAGCGCGACCCCGGCAACGCTGTACCGCGCGGCCTGATTGTCCTGCAGGCTGATCACTGCGGGGAGGATCAGCAGCGAGACAAGGTTCATCACCTTGATCAACGGGTTGAGCGCAGGACCCGCGGTGTCCTTGAAGGGGTCGCCGATCGTGTCGCCGATGACCGCGGCCTTGTGTGCGTCGGAGCCCTTCCCGCCGTAATGCCCGTCTTCGATGTACTTCTTCGCGTTGTCCCACGCGCCACCGGAGTTCGACAAGAAGTTCGCCATCAGCTGGCCGGTGAGAATGACGGCCGCGAGGAACGCGCCCAACGCGAGCGCGTTGATGCCGAACCCGATGATCACAGGAGTGAGCACGGCGAGGAGCGCGGGCGTGGCGAGCTCACGCAGCGATGCGGCGGTGCAGATGTCGATGACCGGCGCGTAGTCGGGCCGCTTCTCGCCACTCATGATCTTGCCGTCTGCGAATTGACGCCGAACCTCCTGCACGACGACGTTGGCGGTGCGCCCGACCGCGCGGATCGCCAGCCCGGAGAAGAGGAACGCCACCGATCCGCCGATGAGCAACCCGATGAACTGCTTCGGATCGGCGACATTGATCTTCACGAGATCGAAGACGTTCAAGACCTTACCGGTGATCGCGTCCTTGGTGCCGATCAAACTCGAGATCGCGTCGTCCTCGTTGCCGATCGTCTCGATGAAGCTTGCGAACAACGCGACTGCGGCGATGACGGCCGAGCCGATCGCGAAGCCCTTGGTCACGGCCTTGGTGGTGTTGCCGACGGCGTCGAGGCTCACCATGATGCGTTCCGCTTCACCTTCGAACTCGCCCGACATCTCCGCGATGCCGGCCGCGTTGTCGGCGACGGGGCCGAACGTGTCCTCCGACACCACCACGCCGGTCGTCGCGAGCATGCCCATGCCCGTGAGCGCCACGAGATACAGCGAGAACTGGATCTTGCCGCCGCCGAGGCCGATCGCCGTTGCGAGCGCGCCGGAGATGGCGACGACTGCCCAGACCGACGACTCGAGGCCACTGCTGACGCCCGCGAGCACGGCGGTCGCGGGCCCACCCGTGGCCGCCGACTCCGCGATCTCCTGGACCGGCTTGGTCTCGGTGGAGGTGAAGTACTCCGTGATGCGCGACGCGACCTGCGCGAGCACGAGACCGGTGACGACCGCGCCGAACATCCGCCAACCCACGTTCGACAACAAGACATCTGGACCGTCGGGGTTCTTCACGTACACGAGCGCCAGCACCAGCGTGCCGATGATCGTGAGGACTCCTGCGGTCAGGAAGCCACGGTTGATCGGCGCCATCGCCGACTTGTCCTTCTCGGTGGCGCGCACGGCGAACACTCCCGCGATCGACGCGAGCACACCGAGGGCACGAGCCGCGAGCGGGAACAGCGCACCGATCGCCCAGAGCTCCGGACGCTCGGGGAAGATCACCTGGAACGCGGGGACGCCCAAGATGATCGATGCGACGAGCGTCACCTCGTAGGACTCGAAGAGGTCGGCCGCCATGCCCGCGCAGTCGCCGACGTTGTCGCCCACGTTGTCGGCGATCGTCGCAGGGTTACGGGGATCGTCTTCGGGAATTCCGGCCTCGACCTTGCCGACGAGGTCGGCACCGACGTCGGCTGCCTTCGTGAAGATGCCACCGCCGACACGGAGGAACAGCGCGAGGAGCGAACCACCGAACCCGAACCCCACGAGGATCGCCGAGCTCGTGTTCTGGAAGATCATGATGATGACCGTCGCGCCGAAGAGCCCGAGCCCGACCGTGAACATGCCGGCGATGCCGCCGGTTCGGAACGCCACCGAGAGGGCGCGCGGCATCGATCCGCTCTTCGCGGCCGCGGCGGTGCGCACGTTGCCGCGCACGGCGAGGCTCATGCCGATGAATCCGGTGAGTCCCGACATGATGCAACCGAGGATGAACGCGCCGGTGCGGAAGACGCCGGATTGCGCGTACGAGAGTGCTTCGGCGCCGCCGGCCTTCTTCACCGACGTCGACGTGACGAACACGATGACCGCGAGCGGGATCAGGATCACAGCGATCGTCTTGAACTGGCGACGCAGGTACGCCATCGCGCCTTCCTGGATCGCCTTGGCGATCTCGCGCATCTTCGGCGTGCCCTCGTCCTCGGCCAGCACGCCTTTCATGAGGAAGAGGCCGACGAGGACGGCGAGCACCGCGGTCAGCGCGGACGCGATGAGGATCAGCCACTCACCTTCGTGCAAGTTGAAGACCTGGTAGCCACCTTCGGTGGCGAGCGCGTGCGTCATTGGACTTCCTCGGTCTCGGGGTTAGGCCGATTTCTGGACGTATACCTGGTTCGCGACAGTTGCACCGAGCGTGCGTTCCTTGCCGCCGACGCGGAGCACGAGCGGTCCGTCGAAGGGGTGCTTCTCTTTCACTTCCACGACCACGCCCGGCCGCAAGCCGAGCGTGTCGAGGAAGGCAACGATCTCGGGATCCGTGGAGCCTGACACCGCGACGACGGCGGTGTCGCCCGGCTCGAGCGCGTACAGCGGCGGCATCAGCGGCAGCTCCGCGGTTTCCTTGGCCGGGATCGGGAACCCGTGCGGGCACGCCGCCGGACGATCGAGCGCCACGAACAACCGGTCCTCGACCTCCTGGGGCAGGTCGTGCTCGAAGCTGGTCGCGAGCCGGTCGGCTTCGTTCCAGGCGTATCCCAGCATGTCGGCGAGGAAGCGCTCGACGATGCGGTGCCGGCGGATCGACCCGATCGCCGCCCGGCGTCCGCCGTCGGTCAGCTCGACGCCCCGATAGGGCTTGTGGTCGACGAGGCCACGGTCGGCGAGGCGCTTCATGGTCGCAGTGATCGTGCCGGGCGAAAGGCCGAGCCGCTCGGCGAGGACCCCGGTGTGGGCGTCACCGTCGCCGGAGAGGCGATAGATGGCCTTCAGCGCCTCGCGATCAGGTTTGGACAGGGCGTCCACTTCGGATTCGATGCCGGGGAAGTTAAGTTTTGCCCCGACCAAAAGTCAAGGTGTCGGCGGGCTCCCCTCCTGCTCCTCTTCGAGGTGGTACGGCACCGAGGTCACGACCGTTCCCTTGCGGTACAGGAGCCGGCCCTTGAGGAACAGCGCGCTCTGATTGTGCAGGAGGTGGCTCCACCACGACGAGACGACGACCTCGGGGATGACGACGGTGATGATGTCGTTGTCGTAGCGGGCGTCGAGCTCGTCGATGAACCGCAAGATCGGCCGCGAGAGCTCCCGGTACGGCGAATACACGATCTCGAGTGGGATCTCGATGTGCCGCTCGGACCACGCGTCCTCGATGCGCTCGCGCTCCTCGTCGTCGGACACGACGGTGACCGCGAGCAGCCGGTTCGGTGCGAGCGAGCGTGCGTACGCGAGTGCTTCCAGCACGCCGCGATGCAAGCTGCCGACGAGCACGACGACGGTGTGGTTCATGCGGCGCGGGCGGAAGTCCGGCGCGACTCGAAGTGCCTGGGCGATCGTGTCGTAGTGCCGCTTGATGCCCTTGAACAACAAGACGATCAACGGGATGACGACCAACGGCACCCACGCACCACCGGTGAACTTCGTCGACGCGATGACGATCGCGACGATTGCAGTGGCGATCGCGCCGATGCCGTTCACGGTCGCATGGAATTGCCATCGCGACTCCCGCTCCTTTTGGTGGTGGCGAACCATGCCCGCCTGCGAGAGCGTGAACGAGACGAAGACACCGACCGCGTACAGCGGGATCAGCGCGTTCGTCTTCCCGCCGAACACCGCGATCAGGATGCCGGCAAGAATCGCGAGCACGAGCACGCCGTTCGAGAACACGAGACGGTCGCCACGGTTTGCGAGCTGCCGCGGCAGATAGCCGTCCCGGGCGATGATCGACGACAAGCGTGGAAAGTCCGCGTACGCCGTGTTGGCGGCGAGCGTGAGGATCCCCGCCGTCGCCAGCTGGAGGAACCAGAAGACGAAGTTGTCGCCGAACACCTGCTTGCCCATCTGCGCGAAGACCGTGACCTGCTCGCTGGGATACGGGCGGAGATGGTGGGCAAGGACCGACACCGCGAGGAACAGCGTCCCCAGGATCACCGCCATCCATGTGAGCGTCGTCGCGGCGTTTTTCGACTCCTGGCGACGGAACGCGGGCACACCGTTCGAGATCGCCTCGACACCCGTGAGGGCGACCGCACCTGACGAGAAGCCCTTCAGCAACAAGAACAGCGTCAGATGGCCACCGGTCTCCTGCACGTTCTTCAGCGCCAGATGAGGATCGAACGCGACAGGATCGACGCCGCCGAACCACCCGAAGTACGTCTTCGTCAGCCCGAGGAACACCAGCGTGGTGAGGATGACGATGTACGCGTACGTCGGGAACGCGAAGATGCGGCCGGACTCCTTCACGCCGCGCAGATTGACGATGGTGATGAAGGCGAGGATCCCGAGGCAGATCATCACCCGTGAGTCTCTTCCGCCCGCGAACTGCGGGATCGAGACGATCGCGGCGACACCGGCCGAGATCGACACCGCGACCGTGAGGATGTAATCGACGAGCAGCGACGCGCCGGCGACCAGCGACGGGATCTCGCCGAGGTTCTCACGGCTGACGATGTACGAGCCGCCGCCGCTCGGATAGGCATAGATCGTCTGGCGGTACGACGTGGCGACGATCGCGAGCAGGATCGCGACGGTGATCGCGATCGGCACGAGCTTCGAGAGCCCGAGCGCAAGGCTCGACGGCGCGACCGCGATGACGAACAAGATCTCTTCGGTTGCGTATGCGGTCGAAGAGATCGCGTCCGACGAGAACACCGCCAGCGCGATCGTCTTGCTCAGGCGTTGATGTTCTTGCTCGGACGTCGCGAGTGGGCGACCGACGAGCAGGCGCTTTACAGTGTCGAGCAACTTCCGTTCCCGTCGGGTTGACCCGTTCGTGCGGGCGTCAGCATGCCATCCGTCGGGCGCGCCATCCGGCACCGGGTTTGTGCCGGAGCGCTCGTAGGGCCGTAGCATCCTGCGACTGCAGGACCACTGGGGACACGGGAGGCCGGGTGCACGTCGTCGTCATCGGCTGCGGGCGGGTGGGCAGCGAGCTCGCGGCCGCGCTCCAGCTCGCGGGCCATTCGGTCGCCATCGTCGACAAGAACGCACGGGCCTTCCGCCGGCTGACGCCGGACTTCAAGGGCACGCAGGTCGTCGGCTTCGGGTTCGACCGCGACGACCTCGCCGAGGCGAACATCGACGGCGCCGGAGCTTTCGCCTCTGTGACGAACGGCGACAACTCCAACATCCTGTGTGCCCGCATCGCGCGCGAGACCTACGGGATCGAGCGCGTCGTCGCCCGGATCTACGACCCTCGCCGCGCGCTGATCTACCAGCGTCTGGGTATCCCGACCGTTGCGACCGTGGCGTGGACGACCGACCAGGTCCTGCGCCGCCTTCTGCCGGCGGAGACACTGCACGACTGGGTCGACGCCACCGGCAAGGTCGGTCTGGTCGAGCGCCCCATCCCGTCCAAGGCGATCGGAAAGAAGCTCGCCAAGCTCAATTGGCCGGGCCGGTTCTGGCTGACCGCCGTGACGCGCTTCGGCAAGGCGGAGGTCGTGACCAGCGACCTCGTCGGCCAGGAAGGCGACGTGCTCGTGTTCGTGAGCGCGATGGACGCGCTCGACGAGCTGCAAGCACACATCAACTCGGGCGGAGGTGACTGATGCGCGTCGCGATCGCCGGCGCCGGCAACGTCGGGCTGTTCCTCGCGAACGACCTCGCAGGCGCCGGTCATGAGGTGCAGATCATCGAGGAGAGCCCCGAGGTCGCGGCGCGGTCGCACGCGGCCGAGGGCGTCGAGTGGCTGGTCGCCGACGCGTGCGAGGTGAGCTCGCTGCGACAGGCCGGCCTCGAGCGTTGCGACGTCGTGGTCGCCGCGACCGGCGACGACGAGGACAACCTCGTGATCTCGTTGCTCGCCAAGCAGGAATTCGGCGTGCCGCGCGTTGTGGCGCGCGTCAATCATCCCAAGAACGAGTGGCTGTTCAACGAGAATTGGGGTGTCGACCTCTCGGTGTCGACGCCCCACCTCATCAGCGCGTTGGTCGAGGAAGCGGTGTCTGTCGGACGCCTCGTCCGCATCCTGCAGTTCGAAGGCGGCAACGTCCAGTTGGTGGAGGTCACCCTTGCCGAGGATGCCCCGGTCGTCGACAAGGCGATCCGCGACCTCGACATACCGCGCGACGCGACGATCGTCGCAGTCGTGCGGTCGGAGCACGTCGTGATGCCTCGCGGCGACACAGTGTTCGAAGCCGGCGACGAAGTCCTCGCGATGGTGACGCGAGAATCTGAAGGCGACGTAAGAGACATCTTGACGGGCAGCTGAGGTCGAACGCGCAGCCGCGGCCGCCCAGCTAGGAAAGCGTGTACACGGGGTTGTACATGAAGCGTTCGGCGCCGTGCCGGGTGACGACTCCTTGGAGCACCACGCGACGGCCAGGGGTGAAGCCCGCGACCCGGCGGCGGCCGAGGAACACCGCCGTGATCGAACCCCGCCCGTCCATCACCGTCGCTTCGAGCGCGTCGGCGCCGGCCCGGGGGACGATGCGTACGGACCGCACCTCGCCCGCGACGGAGACCGGGCAGCGGCATTCGACCGCGTCGAGTGGCGTACCGCCGTGCGCGTCGCACCACGAGGTGAGCTTCTCGCGGTCGATCTCATCGGTCGGCTTCGTGAGCCGCTCTACGAATTTCCGCAGGGCCACGAGCCCTCCTCGTGCATTTTTGCGTCAATTTTCAGTCGCAGGGTCCGCAGCGTACCCCCGTTCAGGTGGCAAGCTATTGCCGTAGTGGCCTGGGCTGACCCCTCCCGAACTCCCGCGCGTTTTGCCGCGGCCGCGCTCGTCGCCGTGCTCGTCGCCGGGTGCAGCGGCGGCGGGAAGCACGCGCGCCCCGATACGAGCGCGCCCAGCACGCAAGGCACCAACGCCAAGCCTGCGGTGCTCGCGCTCGGATCCATCGACATCCAGACGTGGGGCGCCGAGGTGAAGTTGTCGAAGGAGACGAAGAAGCAGCTCCTGGGCCTGGCGCAGAGATACTTCGACACCGCGGTACATGATCCCCTCGGTTCGGGGAAGGTCGGCGCCGGTTACGCCGCGCTCTTCGAGAAGAATCTGCGGACGACTGCAACCGGACGCGACGAGAAGGCGCTGACCGATATCGCCCTGGGGCAATCGAAGTACACCGAGACCGCGTCGAAGGTGAAGATCTCCGGGCTCGCCGACAACACGGGCGCGCTGCTCTACCTCGCGACGAACTTCTCCGTGCGTGTGGACGCGACGACCGCGAAGGGGCGGGTGCGCATCGCCCGCGACGTCGAGCTCACGTACGCACCATCGGGCAAGAACTGGCTCGTGACGGCGTACCGCGTGAAGACCGTACGCAAGCAACCGAAGGCGAAGACGACCACGACGGTTGCGGCCGGTGGAGGGACGACGACACCGTGAGGCGCCGATCCGTTCGTCGTCCGATGAGTCGTGTGCGGCGCGCCGTGCTCGTAGGCGCCGCGTTGGTGTGCACGCTCGTCTTGGGTTGCACCGGTTTGTTCGCGGCGTGGCTCGCCGGCGTGCGCATGCCGATCGCGTCGGGCGCGACATACCTGCGGGTCCAGAAAATCGCACCCCGCACCAGCGCCAATCGCGTCGCAGGCGGGCCGAGTGCGCCGTTCTTCATCCTCCTCGTGGGCAACGATTTTCGTCCCGGGATCAGCGGTTCGCGAGGTGACGCGCTGCACCTGCTCGGCGTGAACCCGAAGGCGAAGCAGGCCTCGATGCTCGACATCCCGCGCGACACGTGCTGGCAGGGCGACAAGATCAACGCCGCAAACACGCGCGGTGCACGGGCGTCGGCCGACGCGGTCAGCGGCCTGATCGGAGTACCCGTGTCATACGTCGTCCAAGTGAACTTCGCCGGGTTCGCCGGCCTGGTGGACGGCGTCGGCGGCGTCGACGTCAACGTGAAGACCGAGATGCACGACACGTTCTCCGGCGCCTTCTTCTCACCGGGCGTCCATCACATGACCGGCGACGAGGCTCTGCGCTTCTCGCGCGACCGGCACGACTTCCCCAACAGCGACATCACGCGCACGGGCAATCAGGGCTCGCTGATCCTGGACGCGATGCGCATGCTCGAAAAGAACATGCAAAGCGCGGGCGGCGAATTCAAGCTGCTCGCACTGCTCGGGCGGCACGCCGAGCTCGACGGCATCGGCATCAAGGACCTGTACCGACTCGGCCGGCTCGCGTTCGCACTCAAACCCGACCAGATCAAGAACATCACGATTCCGATCTCGGGCGGCAGCTGCCTCGGCCTCGGCGGCGGCGCCGCGTCCCTCTTCGCCGATTTCGCCGACGACGGCATCGTCCAGAGTCACTAGACCACGGGATTCGGCGCAGGGGGTCGGTACTGTCGGGTTGATGGACGCCCGGGCCGCTCTCGACGAGCTTGCCGCCGACCCCGACTTCGAGGGCCGGTGCGTCCACACCGAGGTGCTCGCAGAGCGTGCGGCACGGTACGGCAGCGTCTCGGCGCCGCTCCACCCCGAAGTCCTCGCGCGTCTCCGGGCGCGAGGCCTGGACCCACTGTTCGCACACCAGGTCGCGGGCATCGACGCGTTGCGCGCCGGGCGGAGCGCGGTGATCGCCACCGGTACCGCCTCGGGCAAGTCCGCGTGTTATCAGGTCCCGATCATCTCGTCGGTTCTGGAAGGTCGCCGCGACACCGCGCTGCTCGTGTATCCGACCAAAGCGCTCGCCCAGGACCAGCTGCGCGCGATGCGCTCATGGCTCGTGCCGGGCCTGCGAGCGGTGACCTATGACGGCGACACGGCTTCGGACGATCGCGCTTGGGCGCGCAAGAACGCCAACGTCGTGCTCACGAACCCGGAGATGCTCCACATGGGCATCCTGCCGTCGCACAAGCGGTGGGCAACGTTCCTGATGCGGCTGCGTTTCGTCGTCGTCGACGAGCTGCACACCTTGCGCGGGATCTTCGGGAGTCACGTCGCGCACGTGTTGCGTCGCTTACGACGTGTGTGCGAGCACTACGACGCCGATCCGGCCTTCTGCTTCGCCAGCGCCACCATCGGCAACCCCGGCGAGCTGGCGTCCGCGCTGTGCGGCCTGCCGGTCGAGCAAATCGACGACGACGCCTCTCCACGCGCCGAGCGGGTACTCGCCTGTTGGCAACGTCCCTTGCTCGACGCGCACTCGGGCGCGCGGGGCTCCGCCAACGTGGAAACCGCGGAGTTGATGACGCGCTTCGCACGGGGCGGCCACCAGACGCTCGCGTTCACACGTAGTCGGCGCGGCGCCGAGGTCGTGGCTCAGTACGCCCGCCGCCGGCTCGCCGACGTCGCGCCTGACCTCGCCGACCGGGTCGCGGCCTACCGGGCGGGCTACCTACCCGAGGAGCGACGCGCGCTCGAGTCGGACATCTCCACTGGTCGCTTGGTCGCGATCGCGGCAACGAACGCGCTCGAGCTCGGCATCGATGTCGGTGGCCTCGACGCGGTGATCCTCAACGGCTTCCCCGGCACCCTCGCGTCGTTGTGGCAGCAGGCGGGTCGCGCCGGCCGGACAGGACGGCGATCGGCGGCGGTGCTCGTCGCGGGCGACGACCAGCTCGACCAGTGGTACGCCGCGCACCCGGAAGAGCTGACACGACGCGCGCCCGAGCGCGCGGTCGTCAACCCGCAGAACCCCTACGTGCTGCGCGCCCAGGTCGCGTGCGCCGCGCACGAATTGCCGCTCAGACCCGAGGACGAGCGTTGGTTCGGCGCGGGCCTCGACGACGCGGTGCTCCATCTCGTGCACGCCGACCTCCTCACGCCGCGCGGCGGCCGGATGTACTGGTCGGGCGAACGCCCGCCCGCGCGCGACGTCGGACTCCGGACCGGGTCGTCCATCGAGTTCCGCCTGATCGACGGGGAGGAGGAACGAATGATCGGTACCGTCGACGACGCACGCGTGTTCTCGGTCGCGCACCCCGGCGCCATCTACCTGCACCAAGGGCGGCAATACCGCGTCGACCGGCTCGACACGGTCGAACACACCGCCCTCCTCGAACCGTACGACACCGACGAGTACACCCAGGCGCGGACGGAGACCGACATTGCGATCGTCGACGAAGAGCGCTTTGCAGTGCTGGGCGAAGCGATCGTCCATCTCGGCGCGGTCGAGGTGCGCAACAAGGTCGTCGCATATCAGCGCAAGCAGATCTCGACGAACGACGTCGTCGAGGTATGCGAGCTCGACCTGCCCGAACGCACGCTCCTGACGCGGGCATGCTGGTACACGGTGCCGGCGGACGTCGTGGAAGACGCGGGGATCGAGGCCGCGCAGCTGATCGGATCCGTGCACGCCGCCGAACATGGGCTGATCGGCATGCTCCCGCTCTTCA
Source organism: Acidimicrobiia bacterium (assembly GCA_038209365.1). Lineage (GTDB taxonomy): Bacteria > Actinomycetota > Acidimicrobiia > IMCC26256 > PALSA-610 > DASQHW01. Next base: position 86,656 of record JBBQXS010000002.1, read on the forward strand.
CGATCTGCGATCGCTGGGACGTCGGCGGCGTGTCGATGGCGATCCACCCGCAAACCGGACAGCCGACGATCTTCGTGTACGACGGATATCCCGGTGGCGCCGGAATCGCCGAGCTCGCGTTCGACGCCGCCGACCACCACGCGCGCGCGACGCTCGAGCTGATTGCCGGGTGCCCCTGCGACGACGGATGCCCGTCGTGCGTGCAGTCTCCGAAATGCGGCAACTGGAACGAGCACCTCGACAAGGCCGGCGCGATCGCCTTGCTGGGACTGATGACTCGCGAGCTCAGGGATCGACAACTGCTCGGGCCCGGGCCCGCGCCTCGCCCAACGCCACGGTGACCTCGGCCTGCCGGCCCGCGCATGCACACGTGAGCAGGCGGGCGCCGTTTTCGCCGGCAACCTGACGGGCGGCATGCACGGCCGCGGCCGCGGGCCGCCCCAGCGCGAGCGCATCGGCCGCAGCGAGGGCGGCGGCGTCGGCTGCAGTGTCGGCGCGCGCCCGTTGGGTCGCGGCACCGCCGAGGCGCGCCGCCGCGAGGCAACACAGCCCGGAGATCAGCACGGCCGCGACCATGAGCACCACCACGCTGCCGCGCTCGCTCCTCATCGTTCCACCCGCATGACGGCGCGCCCGTGCAACGTCAGATCCGGCAGCATCGCACCGACGAGGGGCAGGTCGGTCTCCGAGGTGTATGTGACGTCCACCTCGACCGGCTCTCCGACACGGCCACGACGGGTGACGCGCACGACGGCGCCGGGAAGAGTACGCGTCGCGGCCGCCGCGATGCGTGCCCGATCCGTGGTCACGCTCGCTTCGCGTACCGCGGCTCGAGCCGCGTGCACGACCAGGATCTCATCGCGCCCGACGAGTGCGATTTGGAAGACGAGCACGAGCAGTCCGAAGAAGAGTGGGAGCACGAGGGCGAACTCGACCGTCGACTGCCCCGCCGTGTCGGGGCGCGCGGGTGAGCGCGCGCCCCGACGGCTGTGCGCAGCCATCAGAAGGGAAGCACCTTCTTGATGACCGCGTTGAACAAGCCCGAGACGAGATTCGTCTTGTGGGCCCACATCAGCAGCAGTCCGGCGACCGCCGCGGCCGCGATCATGACGAGCGCGTACTCCGCGGTGCTCTGGCCCGCGTCGCTGGACTCGAGCCGTTGCATGACAGCGACCCACACGCGCAAGAAGAGATCCGACACAATCACCTCCGAAGATTCGATGGGCAAAGGCGGGGGAAGGCCGGCGGATCAGCGATGCAGTCCGTCGAGCACGACGGGCACCACGGTGAGCAACGCGAACGCGGGGAGGATGCAACCGACGAGGGGGAAGCAGAGCCGCACGGGAACCGTGCGAGCGCGCGCTTCGGCACGCCGGCGCAGATCGGCTCGTACGTCGGCGGCCAGGCGTCCGAGCGCAGGCGCGACGGGCGCGCCGAGACGGGCGCTGGTACGGAGCGTGTCGGTGAGCGCGCGTGCAGGCGGCATACGCACGCCGAGCTCGCGCAGCGCGTCGTCGAAGCTCTGGCCGAGCGCACATGCGCGCACGACGTCATCGAGGCCCCGGCGGAGGAGCGGCGGCGCCCAGCGTGCACCGATCTCCACTGCCAGGTACGGCGTGCAGCCGGCCGCCACGCCGACGCCGACGAGATCGACGACGGCTGCGAGCTCCCGTGCGATGTCGTCGTCGCGGCCGCGGGCGCGACGCACGCGCGCGGTTGCGGCGGCGACGCGTACGACCGACGCCAGCGGTCGGCACGCGCGCGCCCGTCGGGCGAGCGCGCGTACGAGCAAGCGCCACCGGACCGTACGCCGAACGACGCGGCGCCCCCGCCGCGATCGCCGCAGCACCGCGAGGTCCGCGGGATTCCGGCGGAGCTCGATCGCGCGCGCGGACACTGCCATCCGCCGGGCGCGGTCTGCGAACGGCAGCGCGACCAACACGGCCCATGCGATCGCGAGCGCGCCGATCACAGGAAGCTCCCGGCGCGCAAGATTCGACGCATCCACCAGACCCCCAGCGCTTCGAGGCCGACACCCGCCGCGACGCACGCGCGCCCGGTGGGCGTGCCGAACAGCGCATGCAGCGCGTGCCGGTCCGCGAGGGCCGACCAGCCGATGTACAGGAGGGGCGTCCCACCGACGACCAGCGCCGACATCCGAGCCTGCGCCGACAGCGCGCGTGCCTCGGCGACCACCGCGCCCCGGTCCCGCAGCGACGACGCAACACCATCGAGCGCATCCGCCGCGCGGCCGCCGACCGTCGCGCACATCGCGAGTGCGCCGGCCGCCACGTCGACACCCGGCGCGTCGCGCTCCCGAGCCCATGTTCGTAACGCATCCGCGATCGGCGCGCCGAGCAGGAGGCGGGCGTCGATGCGGGCAAAGTCCGGGGCGAGCACGCCGTCGCTACGCGCGACGCCATTCACCGCGGTGGCGATCGTCCCGCCGGCACGCAGCTCGGACGAGATGCCTTCGATCGTGATGGGCACCGACGCGGCGATCAGGCGCGTTCGACGGCCACGTGCGGCGGCGACAGTCATCGGCGCACAGATCCCGGCCAACACCGCACATGCGACCGCTGCGACGGCACCACCGAGCGCGGCGCCGAGGATCGCGACGACTGCGACACAGATCGCCCAGTACTCGATGGCATGCTCGACGCTCACGTCCAGCGCTGCTGCGTCAAGCGCGGCGCGCACCCGTCGCTCGAGCAGACCCGGGATCATTCGGATGGTGCGAACGCGGCGCGCCGGAAGCCGGTCGGCGACCGCGAACCGTCGGGTTACGTGCGCACCGATGATGACCGCCATGGTCCCGATCAGCGCGACGACGACGGTGCGCACGCGTGCCACACCTCCTCCAGATCGAGACCGCGACGGCGAGACGGTCGCGTCGGTGCCTGTATCTGCTCCACCGCCGGTCCGACTCGCGTCAGCAACGCACGAGCCTGCGGCACGCGACCCGGTTGGACCTCGGCGACGTCGACGATCTCGCGCCGACCGTGCTCCCCCCGTGCGACTTGCACGATCGCATCGATCGCCGCCGCGAGCTGCGCACGTACCGCGGCAAGCGGGAGCGCGACGCCGGAGAACAACGTCAGCGTCTCGAGCCGCGCGAGCGCGTCGGCGGCGGAATTCGCGTGCACCGTCGACAGTGAGCCGTCGTGCCCGGTGTTGCACGCCTGCAGCATGTCGAGCGCCTCGCCGCCCCGTACCTCGCCGACGACGAGCCGATCCGGGCGCATGCGCAAGGCGGCGCGGACAAGCTCCCTGACGGTCACGCCGCCGGCCCCTTCGGCGTTTGCGGGCCGGGCCTCGAGGCGGACGACATGCGGTTGGTCCATCCGCAGCTCGGCAGTTTCCTCGATGGTGACGATGCGTTCGCGAGGGTCGATCGCCCGCGCCAGCGCGTTGCAACACGTCGTCTTGCCGGCGCTCGTCGCGCCGGAGACGACAATGTTCCAACCCGCCCGAACCATGCCTTCGAGGAACGAGCACACGGCCGGATCGACACCGAACGCGTCGAGAGGGACCGCGCGGGCCCCGAAACGTCTGATCGTGAGGCACGGACCGTCGGGCGCGAGGGGCGGCAGGACCGCGTGCAGGCGGGCGCCGTCCGGCAAACGGGCGTCGACCATGGGTGACGCGCGGTCGAGGCGGAGACCGAGCGGCGCGATCACCCGCTCGATGAGTCGCACGATCGTCGGTGCGTCGACGATGCACGCGACGCGCTCGATGCGGCCCTCACGCTCGACGTAGACGCGATCGGGGCCATTCACCATGATCTCGGTGACCGTCGGGTCGGCAACCAACGGCTCCAGCGGGCCCAGCCCGCCGACGTCGTCGACCAGCTCGTCGAGCACAACGTCTGCCGTCGCCGCCGCGAGCAGCGGCGCCTCGTCGCGCAGCATCACCGCGAGGTGGGCGCGCAGCGCTTCCCGACCCAACGACGACGGATCGAACGGCGCCGCGAGCAACCTGCGGTGCAATGTCGCGCGGAGCGTATGCGCTGTCATGCAGCACGCTCGCCGTTGATGCACCCGATGCGCACGAGCGCACGCCGCAGGGGCCGTGCGAGGCTCTCGGGCATGCGTGTCGCCAACACCCCCGCGTCGACCGCGCGTGCCGTCGACGTGCGCGCCTCGATCGTTGCCACGACGGGCACACCGAGCACGTCCTCGACGTCGCGCGCCCCGAGTGAGCGACCGTGCTCGTCGACGAGTACGGCGCCCGAAGCGAGCTCGAGCGCGCCGTGGTGGACGGCTCGCCGGAGCGCCAGGTAGCACCCGCGTACGACGACGAGATTGACGTCGGCAACCTCGGCGAGCGCGACGAGCGCCGGATGATCGAGCCGTCCGGCATCACACACCGTCGCTCGGGCATCGTCGTCGAGCGCAACGCCGAGCGCGGCGCCGGCTTCGGGCAATACCTCGTGAAGGCCGGGCGCGCCCGACGCGAGCAGCGACAAGTTGCGGCCGACGTCGACAACGAGGTGGTCGAGCGCGTCGGTGGGCGCCTGCGGTCCGGCCCGCAGCCAGTCGCGCAGGCCGGTGGCCGGTTCGTCGGCGAGCCCGAGCACTGCGGGTTGGTCGCCCGTGAGGTCGGCGATGCGCGCCGGCGCGTTGCGGGCGATCAAAAGACCCGCGGCAGCCGTGACGACCGAAGTACCGGAACCACCCTTGGGCGACCAGAAACACACGAGCACGGCGCCTCCCACCGTCGACCCGCGCGCCAGAGCGCGCGACAACACGACGGGGAAGGCAAGGGGAAGCCGAGACGCACGCTACGTCCGCGCCGACCGTCGGTCAAGACCTCGATGTGTGAATCGAGGTCAATCGCGCGCACGACGACGGCCACATGGTTGCACCTAGGCTCTCGCCTCGTGGAGGCGGCATTCTTCGACCTCGACAAGACCGTGATCGCGACGAGCTCGGTGCTCGCGCTCGGTGGCACGTTCTATCGCGACGGTCTGATCTCGAAGCGAACGATCGTGCGCGGCCTCTACGCGCAAGTCCTGTATCTGCTGGTCGGCGCCGACGAGAACAAGATGGACAAGATGCGAGAAGCAATGCTCGCGCTGACGCGGGGCTGGGACCAACAGCATGTGAAGGAGCTCGTCCGGGAGACGCTCGACGAGGTCCTCACGCCGATCATCTACGCGGAGGCGCTCGAGCTGATCGAGGAACACCGAAAGGCCGGGCGGAAGACCGTCATCATCTCGTCGTCGCCGGCTGAGACCGTCGAGCCGATCGGCGACTACCTCGGAGTCGACGATGTCATCGCGACGCGCGCGCTCGTCGATGCCGAAGGGCGTTACACGGGCGAGCTCGAGTTCTACGCGTACGCCGCGCAAAAGGCGGAGGCGATACGCGAGATGGCCGTCACCGAGGGCATCGACCTGGCGAGCTCCTATGCGTACTCGGATTCGATCACCGATTTGCCGATGCTCGAGCTCGTCGGTCATCCGGTGGCAGTGAACCCGGACCGTGAGCTCGCGCGAGTCTCTCGCGAACGCGACTGGGAGGTCCGATACTTTCAGCGGCCCGTGCGCCTACGCGACCGCGTCCCCGTGCCGCCGAGGGGTCCGACGATCGCGGCCGGAAGCGCAGCCGTCGCGATCGGCAGCGCGCTCGTGCTCTACATGTGGTTGCGCAAGCGCGCGACCGCCCACGCGTGAAGCCGCTCTCTCTGACGAGCCTGCCGACGCCGGTCGACGCTGCGCCGCGTCTCTCCGAGGCGCTCGGCGTCCCCGTTTGTGTGAAGCGCGACGACCTCACCGGGCTCGCGATGGGAGGCAACAAGGCGCGCAAGCTGGACCGGCTGTGCGCGGAGGCCGTGGCCCGGGAATGCGATGTGCTGGTCACCGGCGGAGGCGTGCAGAGCAATCACGTCCGTCAGACCGCGGCCGCGGCCGCGAAACTCGGGATCGACGCGCACGTCGTGCTCGGCGGTGCGCGCGAAGACGTGCTGCGTGCGCCGGCAGGAAACGTGCTGCTCGACGTGCTGCTCGGTGCGTCGATCGAACGTGTGCCCGCCGACGACTACGAAGGCATCGAGTGCGCGATCACGGAAGCGGCCGCGCGTTTGCGGCGCGCCGGGCGCAACCCGTATGCGATCCCGATCGGCGGCGCATCACCGCCCGGGGTCGCCGCGTACGCCGACGCGGCGCAGGAGTTGCGCGCCCAGCGTCCGGATGTCGACATGGTGTTCGTCGCCGACGGCTCGGGTGGTACGCATGCGGGCCTGCTCGCCGGCTGGGGTGAACATGGACCGCGTGTGATCGGCGTCGACGTCGGCACGCGCCCTGACCTCGCAGAAGCGGTCGCGCGCATGTCGGGGACCGCGTCGACGCCGGAGATCGACCGCGACCACGTCGGACCCGGCTACGGCCGCGTCGACGATCGTACGATCGACGCGCTGAAGCTCGCGGCACGCACCGAGGGTCTCGTCCTCGATCCGGTGTACACGGCCAAGGCCATGGCCGCCCTCATGACATGGGCGCGCCAAGGCCGGCTCGCCGCGGGGGCCAGCATCTGCTTCTGGCACACCGGCGGACAGCCGGCCTTGTTCGCACCGAAGTACGCGCCGTGGTTCGGCACGCCGTAGGAGTCAGGCGTTGCGAACCTTGTTCGCGATCACGGCACCCAGGGCGACGAGCACGACGAGCAGCAGCAGCTTCTTCACGATGGACCCTCCAGGGAGACTCGGCTCGCGGGAGCGTAGCTGGCCCCGCGTCGGCGTGTGTCGGGGTTCGGTTCAGTCGGAGCCGGAACTGGAGTTGTCCCCGTCCTCGTGCTCGCCGACGCGGTGGCCGCCGTCCTCGTGCGCGCCGTCCTCGTGGTCGCCGTCCTCGTGGTCGCCGTCCTCGTGCCGCAGTTCGTCGTCGTCGCCGTCCTCGTGCGCGCCGTCCTCGTGGTCGCCGTCCTCGGGCCGCAGGTCGTCGTTCCGGCCGTCGGCGTTCCGGGCGTCCGGTTCGGTGGTCGTCGGCGAGTCCACGATCGTCGTGCTCGTGTCGTCCGCGGTCGTGGGAGTCGTCTCCTCGTCGCCTTCGGTCGTCGTGGAAGTGACCTCGTCGCCGGAGGTGCTCGTCCCCTCGACGCCGGCCGTCGAGGCGGGATCGTCGAGCGCGCTGACGCCGGCGGGCCGGTCGGCCGGCTTCGGGCCGGAGTGCCCGTTGCCGCTCGTGGCGGCGGCGATCCCGCCCACACCGAGCACCGCGGCGAAGCTGGCGGCGGCAGTGACGATCGTTCTGCGTGTTCTGCGCATTTCATGACTCCTGTTCGGGGTCGCCTGAGTACGAAGGGTGACACGACGGAGCCCGGCTCGGGGTTTGGCGGTGTTGAAGAAATCCGCCCGCGCTACTCGGTCTCCTCGGAAAGATGCCCCTCTTCGGCCCGGACGCGGATGCGGTGCTCGTCCGGCCCGGAGAACCGCACCTCGACATCCTGAGGATCGGTGCTGTGTACCTCGGCGGTGTATCCGGGCGCCGCTCGGTACGACACGAGCGCCAGGTTTCCGTGGGAGTAGCGAACCGTGATCGTGCCGCCGTCGGAGGAGTACGTGCGCAACTCCGACTGGATCGTTGTCGTCGTCGCCTCGTCCGGCGCGGGCGCCGACGTCGGCGGCGCTCCTCCGCCGACCGGGACCGTCGGGCGGGCGGCGGGCGGCGGCGGGGCGGTGGTGACCGTCGTTGACGGTGTCGACGGGCGCGCCGCCGTGGTGGCCGACACCCGCGTCGGCGAGGTCGCGCGGGCCGGCGCCGGTCGTGTGGTGGACGGTGCTTGCACCTTCACCTTTTCCTGCTGCGGACCGGCCAGCGCGAACGCAACCGATCCCATCATGACGAATCCACCCAACATCGTCGATGCGCGCACCATCCGCCGACGATTGCGCGCCCGGCGAAGACGCGGCCTCATGGACGAGAGCGCCACGTCGGGGTCGTCCCCGTCGGGAGCGAGGCCACCGAGGCCGGCGGCGAGCGCGCGGTCGAGTTCGTCGCGCGGCTCGGGGCTCATCGCCGCCGTTCCAATGCTTCGCGCAGCGCCTTGCGCGCCGCGTGCAGGTGGTACTTCACCGCGCCGTCCGAGAGCTCCATCGCAGATGCGATCTCGGCGACGCTCAGGTCATCGACATAGAAGAGCGCGGCGGCGATGCGCTGTTGCGTGGAAAGACCGGCGAGGAGGGCGAAGAGCTCGCTGGGCTCATCGGGCGCGGGAATCGTGCCCGTGACTCGAGGAGCGAGCCGCCCATAGGCGCGTCGACCCCTTTCGACCTTCCGGAAGTGGTCGCGCATCCGGTTGACGGCGACGTGACGGATCCAGCCCGCCGGATCCTCGAGCCGCGAAACACGCCCCCAGCGCACGTAAGCGCGGGTGAACGCCTCCTGCACACAGTCCGCGGCGACCTCCCGATCGCCCGCAGCAACCGCAAGTGTCCGCACCATTGGTCCGTAGCACCGCCGAAACGTGTCGTCGAAGTCGACAGGCCCGGGCGATCCTCGCGTGTGCCCGTCTGCCATTCCTCCACCTGCACGTGTACACGTCCCGGAGACTCCGCCGGTTTGGTCATCGGCGCGTCGCGGCCCGGACTCCATACGAACGGCCGGCGCCGTCGGTTCGGATCCGAGCGGCGCAATCGCAGGAGCGGTCTGGCATCCTTGGGTCGATGAGCGCGATCTGGGCCGTGGCGCGCGCGGAAATACGCGCGAGCATGTTCCAGCTCGCGCTCTTGGGGGTGCTCGCCGGTCTGGCCGGTGCAGTCGTTGGCAGCGCGCTCGCGGTCGCCGGGCGTACGGACACTGCGTACGCTCGTCTCGAGCGGGCGACGAAGGGCGACGACGCACGAGGCGTCGTTCTCGGACCGGACCAACGCACGTCGGCCGAGCTCGCCGCCCGCATCGCCCGGCTCCCGCAGGTCCGCGAGAGCCGCACGGCGCCGTTCGCCGTCGGCCGTCTCGTCGACGACCAGGTCGTGTACGTCGCACTCATCGGCGGAGCGCAACCCGGTGGGGTGCTGGACCCCGTCATTGCGCATGGTCGCCTGCCGCGGGCGGACGCGCCCGACGAGGTGGTCATGCTGGAGGCGGCGGCACGCGACTTCCACGTGCGCCCGGGCGCGGTGATCCCGCTGCGGTTCCTGCTCCGCGACGAGTTCTATGCGTTCTCGGCCAACAAGCCACTCGTCGCGCGGGGGCCGCGCATCGATCTCCGCGTGGTCGGCACCGTTCGCATCCCCGGCCGCAACGAATCATTCCCGCCAGTCATCTCCGGGCGCGCGTTCGTCGACGCCCATCCCGATGCGTTCGCGGCCGGCGTCGCACAGCTCGTGCGCCTGCGTAACGGGGACCGAGACTTCGGCGCGTTCGTGGAAGGCGCGGACCGGCTCGCCGCGGACGTCCAGCTGCCGTCCAACGCGACGTCGCCTCCGGTCGGCTTCGAGTCGACTGCGGCCGCTCGCTCCGAGTTGACCGCAACCACACGCATCGAGGTCACCGGGCTGTTCGTGGCTGCCCTCATCGCGGCGATCACCGGCGTCGTCGCCCTTGTGCAGGCCGCGGCCCGTCACCACGTGGGGACCGTGCCCGATCAGGAGGTGCTCGCGGCGCTCGGCATGCCTCGCACATCGCGTGCTGCGGGGCGCGCCGTCACCGCGTTGGTGCCGGCCAGCATCGCAGGCGCGCTCGTCCTGATCGGTACCGGCGTCGCCGGGCTCGCCGAGCCGCTCGGCGGAACCCACCCGTTCGAACCGCGCCCGGGCTGGGCGCCGAACCTCGCGGTGATGGTTCTGTCCGCGGTCGCCACAGGCGTGTTGACCGTCGCCGTCCTCGTCGGGTTCGTGTTGACGCGAGACCGCGCCGTGCGCGTCGCCACGCGCCGCGATCCGATGCCGGCGCGCCGGGCCGCGGCCTTCGGTGGCCGGCCGAGCATCGTGACCGCGCTCCGGTACGCGTTCGGACGCGGGCCCGGCTCCGTACGCTTCTCGATCGTCGCGACCGTCGTCGCGGTCCTCGGGCTTTCGGGGGTGCTGATCTTCGCGGCGAGCCTCGATCGTCTGCGGACGACGCCGCGGCGGTACGGGTGGCCGGCCGAGCTTCGGGTGGAGGATGCCACTCCCGAGGTGATCGACGCGCTGACCAGGGATCCGCGCGTCGCCACCGTCCTGGACGGTGTGACCACCGAGGTCGACCTCGACGGGCACGGAGCGATCGCGGGCAGCTGGGAGGCGCGCAAGGGCGAGCTGCGCTGGGCGATGGAGGATGGCCGGCTCCCGGCGCGGCCCGACGAAGTTGCGCTCGGGTCGAAGCTCGCGGCGGACCTCGACAAGTTCACGGGTGATGCCGTCGTTGCCCGTCGTGAGGGCAAGCCGCCCGTGCGCCTCACGATCGTGGGGGTCGGCGTCATCCCCGGTTTCGACAGCAACACGTTCGGCAACGAGGCAGCGTTCACTCGTCGCGGTCTCGAGAGTGTCGCGACGGCGGATCCGCTCAGTCATGCGGGGTTCAGCGCGGCGCCCGGCACGCCCATCGCCCGCTTGGCGGGCGAGTACTCGGATCGGTACGAGCTGACCGCAGTCACGCTCCCGGCGGGTGTCGCAAACCTCGTGCAGCTGCGGGGGCTGCTGCGCGGCCTCGAGATCTTCCTCGCAGCGTTCGCCGCACTCGCGCTCATGCACGCCGCGACCGCCACCGCGCGCCGGCGTCGACGTGAGCTCGCGGTGCTCGGCGCGCTCGGTCTGCGGCCCCGGCAGCGCGCCGCGGTGCTCATCGCGATGACCGCGGCCGTTGCGCTGGTGGCCACGGCCGTCGCCGTGCCGCTCGGCCTGGCAGCGGGATCCGCCGTGTGGCGCGTCGTCGCCGACGACGCGGGCGTTGCCGGCGATGCGTTGTTCTCGAAGGCGACGATCGGGCTTGCCGTCGCAGCCGTCCTTGCCGGAGCGTTGGTCGTCTCGGCCCAACCGGCGTGGAGGGCAGCCCGCCTCCGGCTCGGCGAGAACCTCAGGGTCGAGTAGCTGCCGGTTGTTCCAAAGCGCCTCACTGTCGACGCGTTTATGGTGTGGCCGAAGGAGGTGAATGGGGTCTGGTGGCCCTCCTCGTCTTCAAAACGAGTGGGACGGACACGCGCCGTCCGGTGGGTTCGATTCCTGCCACCTCCGCAAACGAAGCGGAGACCGGTTCAAGGACGCGAGAAGACGGGCGTGAGGACGCCGAAGTCGCCGAAGGTCTTCACGCGGACGAGGGTGCCGTGCTCGACGCGGTACAAGGCGGTCGGACCGGCGACCCGACCGGACGCGTCGCGTGCCCTTCCGACGACGAAGGTCCCGACCTCGGTGGGGACGACCTCCTTCAGATCCCAGCCGAAACCGACCCGGAGCAGCGTCGTCGGACGGTCCGAGGTCACCCCGTCGTAGACGACGACGGACTGCACGTGGTCCTTCCATCGGGCCGCGACGTTCCGCTCGAGCACGAAGAGCCTGCCGTCGGGACCGAACGTCGCCGAGGGCCGCACCCCCAAGAATCCCGACCGGTCCACGATGCGGAAATGCATCGACGAGCCGAGGCTTTCCGGGACCGCGTACGCGACGAGAGACTCGCAGGTCTCATCACAGATGCGCGTGACAAGTGTCCGGCCGTCGTTCGACCATCGCATCTGGTTGAACGCACGGACGCGCGGGCTTCCCTGGTCCGTCCAGGTCGAGCGCGCCTCTGTCGCGAGGTCCGTGACGACGACGCGGGCCGGGACCGTCACGTCAGTGAGCGCGACGCACGCGCCTCCTGCGAAGTCGCCGCCGCCGGCGAGCGCAAGGCGCGAACCGTCGGGACTGATCGCGAAGGACACTGCGCGCGCCACGATCGCCGAGGTTCCCCGTCTGATGTCCGCCCGAACCACTTCACCGCATTCGACGCCGGCCTTCTTCGTTTTCGCGACCGACAGGTACCAGAGCCATCGGTGATCGCTCGTGAGCTGCGCGTCGATGATCGTGCCGCGCCCGGCATTGACGAGCGTCGCGATCTGACCGCCGTCCGCGCCGACCGCAACGACGAACGACGCGCGCGAATCGAGCATCACCGTGCCGGCGGCGAGCGGGTCGGCGACCTCGGGCGGACCGTCCACATCGACCCGGTTCGGCGCGGGCCCTCGCCCTGCGACCACCACCGTCGCGAGCGCGACGGTGACGATTGCGGCGGCCGACAGCATGGCGAGCCGAGCCACGCCGCGTCGACGGTTGCGCACGCTTGCGACACGGTGCTCGAGGTCGGCGGGCGGATCGAGGTCGTCGGGCACGTCGTCGCCGACGCGCTGCAATCCCGCCGCGAGACGCTGCTCGAGCGTGTCACGCATCGCGGCACTCCTTGCGCAGCCGCGCGAGACCACGGGAGAGCTGCGACTTCACGGTACCGACAGGACAATCGAGCACCCGCGCGATGTCGTCCTGCGACAAGTCGTTGTAGTAACGCAGGACGAGCGCCGCGCGCTGCTGCATCGGCAGCGTGCGCAACGCGACCAGTACCGCGTCGTTGGTCGCGACGTCGACCGGCTCGACAACGAGCGACGACGCGTCGACCGCGCGGACGTGGCGCTTCGCGACCTCCTGGCGCCGGAAATGCGACTTCGCAAGGTTCGCCACCGCGCGCGTCAGATACGCGTTGAACGCCGACGGGTCACGCAACACATGGAGCTTGGCGGCGACGCGGACAAACGCTTCCTGCACCAGGTCTTCGGACAGTGGCCGGTCACCGGTGAGCATGATCGCGAAGCGCAGGGCGCCGGAGGCGTGGTCGCGGTACAGGCGGTCGAGCAGGGCCTCGGCGCGCACGTCGAGGCGCGCGAGTGGGACGACCGCGGCCACGGGTTCCAGACGCTCGGCCCGCCTCGCGAGTTCCACACCCGCATCATTCGCCGGTGCGCGTGCCGCCGGCCAGTCTGCAGCCGGGTGACCCGATCAGCCCGTCGCGATGTAGCTGGGCCGGAAGTGCATGCTGTCGCTGGGATCCCGGACGATGACCTCGGATGCGTGTAGGTGGTGGTCCCATCGCTCGAGGTGGCTCGGGTAACCCTTGGGCGCGCCCGTGAGCGCGTACAGGGATCCGCCGGGACCGGGTTCCATCTGCGACACGCCGGGAGAGAACGGGCTCGGCTGGGAGACGACGTCGCCGCTGCCGAGGTCGCGGCGGGCCAGCCGCTCGGGGGCGCCCTTCCCGGGCCGCTCGATGTACCACAGTGCGTTGCCGATGAACGCGGGCGCGAAGCCGGGCCACGTTGTGACATCGGCCGAGATGGTTCCCTTCGCCGTCGCGTCGACGAGTGCCAGCGAGAAGTGCCCGTCCTGCTGCCAGCCGACGACGAGCTGTGTGCCGTCCGGCGACCAGCCGATTGTCGGGTCGGGGAAGGGGGCGGAGAAGGGCTCATAACGAGCGTTGGCGTCGGGGTGAAGAGACCATCTCGTGTCGATGAGCTCGTGCGTGTTGCCGGTTTTGAGGTCGTGGATGATCAGGCGCGGTTGGGGATCCGACGCGTCGTGTCCGCAACCGGGAGCAGTGCCGTACGCGAGCTGCGAACCGTCCGGGCTCACTGCGAACGCGTACGTCCGGTCGACAACCGTCTGCGGCTCGCCACCCGCGAGGGGGACACGCTGCAACGACGCGCACCGAACGGAGCCGGCGAGATCCTGCCGCGTCATGACCAAGTACCAGAGAGTGTCGCCGACAAGATCCAGCTTGAAGATCACGAGCGGCTCGGGGAGCAGCACGACGTTGCGTTCGACCGTACCGTCGGGGTTCACCAACGCGACGAGTCTCCCCACCCCAGTTTCGACCAGACGCGTCGTGCCCGTCGGCGGATTCTGCACCTGCACCGAAGTGGGGGACCGGTCGCGGTTGACGACCACCGCCACCGTGCCGGCGGCGATGAGCACGGCTGCCGCCAGCGCGCCGGCGGTGAGACGCCGGCGCGTGCGGAGGCGTCGCACACGTGCGTCGAGATCTCCGGGCACGTGCAGGTCGTCACCGACGAGCGTTGCACGATCGTGCAGCATGACGCGGAGTTCTCGTTCGAGTTCGTCAGACATCGACGACCTCCTTTCGCAAGTGCTCCAAGCCGCGTGAGATGAGGGACTTCACGGTTCCGGGCCGGCATCGGAGCGTCGTCGCGATCGCGTCGATGCTCTGGTCTTCGTAGAAGCGCAAGACAAGTGCGGCGCGTTGCCGCTCGGGGAGCCGATGAAGCGCTTTCCAAACATCGTGGCGCGGGGTTCGATCGGGGTCGAGCGTCGTTTCGGGCGTGTGCGTCACGGCCGCGTATTTGCGCACGACACCCTGGTGACGGAAGTGCGAGCGCGCCTGGTTGATGACCGCGCGCCTGAGATACGCGGCGAATGCATCGGAGTCATGGAGTCGCGCCCGTCGCGCCGCGACACGTATGAACGCGTCCTGCACGATGTCCTCGCCGAGCGCCGGGTCGCCGGTGAGCAGCACCGACAGGCGGAGCGCGGCCGGTGCGTGCGCCCGATAGAGCGCCTCGAGCGAGAGTGGATCAAGCCCCACACCGAGGGATGCCGTCGCCTGCACGCCTCCATAACGCCGAGACGACGCCAAAGGTTGCGGATTTTGTGAAGTCGGCTGCGTCAGACGGCGAGCAGGTCGCGGGCGCCGGTGTCGGCGCTCGGGTGCCGCAGCTTCGACATGGCCCGAGCCTCGATCTGGCGGATCCGCTCACGCGTGAGGTTGAAGTACTCGCCGACCTCTTCGAGCGTGCGGGGCTCACCCCGGTCGAGGCCGAACCGCAATGCGAGGATCTGGCGCTCCCGCTCGTCGAGCGGCGCCAGCAGTTTCTCGATCTCGGCCGGCAACAACGCGGTCGCCGCCACCTCGAACGGCGATTCCGCCGAGCGATCCTCGACGATGTCGCCGAGCTCGGCGTCGCCGTCTTCGCGCAAGGGCTCCGAGAGCGAGAGCGGCTCGGCCGCGAATCGCAGCGCCTCGGTGACCTTGTCCTCCGGCATCTCCACCTCGGCGGCGAGCTCCGAAAGCGTCGCGGGCCGACCGAGCTTGAGCTCCAGGCGCGAACGGGCCTTCTGCAGACGGGCGAGCGTGTCGCCGGCGTGCACGGGGAGACGGATCGTACGGCCGGTGTTGGCGATGCCGCGGGTGATCGCCTGGCGGATCCACCACGTCGCGTACGTCGAGAACTTGAAGCCCTTGCGCCAGTCGAACTTCTCGACGGCGTGCATGAGGCCGAGGTTGCCCTCCTGGATCAGGTCGAGGAGCGGCAGGCCCGACGCCTGGTACTTCTTCGCGATCGACACGACCAGGCGCAGGTTCGACTGCACGAAGGTCTGCTGGGCGTACTCCCCGTGGCGAGACGCCCGGCGCAATTCGCGCTTCTTGGCGGGAGTCAGGCCCTTGCCGGACTGCAAGTGCTCGCGCGCAGCGTTGCCATTCTCGATCTCCTGCGCGAGGCGGACCTCGTCATCCTTGGTCAGCAGCGGGTACTGCCCGATATCGGTGAGGTAGAGCCGAACCAGATCCTCTTCGTCCCGCTCCACTCGCTCCTTCGCCACCGATCAATCCTTTGCTTTTCGGGCAGGAATACGCCTGTGATCGGACCTCCGACCGGCGCCCCCCGGCGTCCCTCGATCCGTGTCCTGTACGATAACGGCCTCGTCAAGCCGGTCCTTGGGGATGGTCGACGACCGGAAAACGGGCCGATCGACCCTTGCGAGAAGGCGTGCGAACGAGTGCCTGACGACCTCGAGATCGCGATGCTGACCGCCACGTTCGACGCGCGTCCGGGGGCCGAGGAGGCCCTCGCCGCGACCCTCGCCCGGTACGTCGTCGTGGCCCGTCACGAGCCCGCGTGCCGCAACGTCGACCTGGTCTCGTCACTCACCCACGGTGGCCGCCTGATGGTCATCGAGAAGTGGGACTCGGCCGACGCGGTCCAGGCGCATCTCGACTCACCGCTCATGACCGACATGGCCCGGGAGGCACTCCCGTCACTCGCGACGAAACCCGCCCTCGACATCTACGACACCATCTCCGCGCACGACCTGGCTTAGTCGCGCTCGCTATTTCTGGCGCAGGAGGTCGATCGGGATCTTGGAGTTGTCGCGGTCGGCGGCGCCGGTCTCCTTGCAGATCTCGCGGATCCCGGCCCATGTGATGTGCGCGGCGTCCCAGAGCCGTTCGAAGGCGGCGTCGGCAACGTCCGTGAACCCGTGTTGCAGACGGAACTCGTACAACTGCGCCTGTCGGCGCACCGGGAGTCCGAGACGGCGGGCCCTGCCCAGTGCGTATACGTCCCACGCGGACCGCTCGCCGCGCGTCATCTGCCCGTCGGAAGGCGCGCCGGCATAGTCCTCGGAGAGCCGGTCCTGCGCGCGCAACAACATGATGCTGAAGTCGCGCCGCGCTTGTTCGGCCGAGAACGTGCGCGGCCGTTTGTTGTCCTCGAGGTTGCCGCCCGAGATCCACAGCTTCACGCGGCCGTCGACGAGATCGGTCGTGTGGCCGGTGAGCGGCGCGAACAGCTCTTCGTCGACCTCGACGTCGATGTCGACCCCGGACGGGATGCCCACGACCGCGGCAACATCCTCCATGATCGAGGCGATCTCCTTGGCGTCGTACGCGATCAGCGTGAACGGATCGGGCGTGACGACAACACTCACGTCACGAACCGCCGCCCTGCGCGGACGCGTCCAACACCGACGTCGCCATCGTCGCCATCTCGATTGCTTCTTGTGTCGACTGTCGTGCGAGCTCGGCCAGCGAGTCGTTCTCCTGCTCCGTGAATCCCGCGAGCCGGCGGAAGTTCCGGGCGAGCTGCACCGGGTTCTCGTCGTCTTCTCCGCGGAAGCCGCCGAGGTTGAAGATCGCGTCGACGGTGCGCTGGAACTCGAGTGCCCGTTCACGACGTTCCGGATCCTTGTCGGTGAGCCGGCGCAGCCAGTCGGAGCCCATCTTCACGTGGGTCACTTCATCGGCGAGCATCCAGTCCTCGCAGAACTCGAGCACCGGGTCGCCCGTGTCGTTCCCGAAGTCCTTCATCGCGTTGAACACGTCGATCGCGAGCCCCTCGAGCGCACGGTTCACGCCGCAAAGGCGCAGCACCGGATCGGGGTTGCACGCGGCCGCGAACAGGAACGTCGATTCGGTGTACTCGCCGATCTCGGTGCCCATGTGGTCGCCGAGCTTCACCGAGATCTCGCAGTGGCGGGACTCGTCCCAGCACTGACGTGCCATGTCGAGCTTCAACTGGAACGGGGCGCTGTCGTCGTCGAAGTCGTAGCAGGTGCGGCCCGCGCCCTCGAGCGCCTGGATCTCACCTACGAAGATGCCGTGCATCAGCGAACGCGAACGCTCGCCGGCGGACGGTCGGTCGGCCGCCATCCTGGCGGGGCCGGTGTTGCGGAGCGCCATCTTGGCGCCGCGCGGATCGAAGATGCGGTCCTCGATCTTCGTGCGCACAAAGCGTTCGTCGCGGGCGAGCTCGGATTCGGCAAGGAACTTCTTCATGGTGCTGCAACCTCCGCGAGCTGTTCGCTGTCGTCTCCGTTACACACTGGTCGACTCCACGCTCCGCTCCCCTTCGG
Source organism: Acidimicrobiia bacterium (assembly GCA_038209365.1). Taxonomy (GTDB): domain Bacteria; phylum Actinomycetota; class Acidimicrobiia; order IMCC26256; family PALSA-610; genus DASQHW01. The sequence continues at coordinate 104,242 of JBBQXS010000002.1, forward strand.
TCGCTGCGCTGTCGTCTCCGAGACTACCGGGGCCGGCGATGCCGCCCGATGCGATGTAGAGCCGCTCGAGCTCAGCCTGGCGGCGCGCAGCTCGTTCGACGTTGTCGGGGGTGTCGAGCAGCGACTGGATCAACATCTCACCGTCGCGCCAGTCCTCGAAGTCGTCTTGGAGCGCAAAGTTGAGCGACCGGATCGTCGGCGCGTCGGTGATACGGCTCGTCCCGTTGAGGTGATACGTGTACACGCCGATCAGCCGCGGGATCAGCACCCGATAGACGCCCACCAGCTTCTCGATCGTGAGCTCCGCCGCCTCGGGCTCGCGGACCGCGTCCATGAACGTCACGAACGCGTCGTTCGCCGGGACCGTCAGGCGGTCGGGGTTCATCTCCCGGAGCTCGGGCAGACGCTTGTGCCACAGCTCGGCGTGCCAGGCGTGGTGATAGGTGTGCCGGCCGAGCACCAGCTTGACGTCGAGCTCGGGGACGGTCGCGACCCACCCACCGAGCGCCTCGAACAGGCGCATCTCGGTCCACTTGTAGTTGCCCACCCTGCGGGCGGAGTCCTCGACCGAGAACAGGCCCGGCAGGTCCCGCCGGTCCCAGGGCGAGAATGCTGCACGCGGCTTGGTTTTCTCACTCATCCCGGTGATTCTCGGCGGTGCTTGACCGATCGGTCAAGCGGCTCGCGCTGCGCCCTCCGCCAGACGCGGGACTCGGCGATGACGATGCCGCTGAAGAGCACGAGCGTCCCGGCATATCCCACCGCGCCGAGGCGCTCACCCACGGCGTAACCCACGATCCCGGCGACGATCGGCTCGAACTGCAGGATCACGGCGGCCCGGCTCGGCTCCACCCAGCGCTGTCCCCAGAGCTGCAAGGTGAACGCGACCGCGCTGCAGAGGACGCCGGTGACGACCACGGCGAGCACGACGCGACCTGTGATCTCGCCGAGACCGCCGACCGCGACGGCCGGGACCGCCAGCGCCGCGAAGATCGCGAGCTGCGCCGTCGTGACGGCAACCGGATCGAACCGCTGCGACAACTGCCCGCCGAGAAAGATCCACACACCGAACATGACCGCACACCCGAGCGTCAACGTGTCGCCCGCCCCGAGGTGCAGTGTGCCACCCTCGAGGAGATAGAGGCCCAGGACCGAGATGCCGACCGCGAGGAGGATGTTCGGGGGCGGGCGCCTGCGGGTCACGACGGTTTCGATGATCGGCGTGAACACCACGAACAACCCCGTGATGAACGCGGAATTCGATGTCGACGTGCGCTCGAGCCCCAGGTTCTGGAGCCAGTAGGCCGCGAATCCGACGACGCCGAACAGCGCGACTCCACGCGCAAAGTCGCGGCGCGTCAATCCGGCGTCGCCACCGGGACGGCGCCAGCCGCGGCGGAGCGCGAACGGCGCCAACACCACCGCGCCGACGGCGAAGCGCAACAGGATGAAGCCGACCGCGGTGACGTCTTGCAGGGCGGTCTGCACGATCTTGAACGTCGCGCCATAGGCGACCGTCGACGCGATCAGCGCGAGCTCGGGGACGAACGGGCGCGGCGCGTCCAGCGTCCGCTTCTCCGTGGATGTCAGCCGAGCCAACGGTTCGTGATCGGAAGGCGGCGGTCCTTGCCGAATGCCTTGGGCGACACCCGAACGCCGGGCGGCGCCTGGCGGCGCTTGTACTCGTTGCGATCGATCATGCGCGCGACGCGCTTGACGAGCTCGGGATCGTGGCCACGGGCGATGAGCTCTCCGACCGAGAGATCCCCCGCGACGTAGCCCTCGACGATCGGGTCGAGCACCTCGTACGGAGGGAGAGAGTCGGCATCGACCTGGCCGGGCGCGAGCTCGGCCGACGGCGGCTTCTCGAGCACGTGCGCGGGGACGATCTCACGACCCTTGCGCCGGTTGAGGTCGCGGCAGAGCTCGTATACGAGGGTCTTCGGGACGTCCTTGATGACCGCGAACCCGCCCGCCATGTCCCCGTACAACGTCGCGTATCCCGTGGCCATCTCGCTCTTGTTGCCCGTCGTGAGCACCATCCAGCCGAACTTGTTCGAGATCGTCATCAGTACGTTGCCGCGGATACGTGCTTGCACGTTCTCCTCGGCGAGCCCTTCGGCAGTGCCTTCGAAGATCGGCGCGAGCATCTCGCCGAATGCCTTGTGCGCGAGCTCGATCGGCACCACGCGCGTACGAATCTCGAGCCGTTCGGCAAGGGCTTCGGCGTCCGAAAGGCTGTGATCGCTCGAATACCGCGAAGGCATGAGCACTCCGGTCACGTGCTCGGCGCCGAGCGCGTCCACCGCGATCGCAGCGACGAGCGAAGAGTCGACACCACCCGACAGTCCGATCAGCACGTCGGTGAACCCGTTCTTTCCCACGTAGTCGCGCGTACCGAGCACGAGCGCCTCGTAGACCTCCGCGACGGGAGGAAGCACCGGTTCGATTCGCGGTTCGACCCGGCCGTCGACGATCCGCGCGTCCGACACGATGATCTCGGCGAGTTGGGCGGCTCGCGCGCGACCGCGCGGATCGAGCTGCCGCTTCCGGAACGTCGGTCGCACGTCGAGGTCCACTACGAGGAGATCTTCGACGAACTGCTTCGCGCGCGCGACGAGGTGACCCTGTTCGTCGAAGACGACGGACGCGCCGTCGAACACGAGCTCGTCCTGGCCGCCGACGAGGTTCGCATAGACGATCGGCACCGACGCGTCGGCCGCGCGAGTCGCGAGCATCGTCTCGCGCTCTCGCCAACGCTCTGCGTAGTAGGGAGACGCGTTCAAGTTCACGACGAGTTCGGCGCCGCCGGCCGCCTCTTCGAGGATCGGACCGCTCGGGCTCCACGCGTCTTCGCAGATGGAAACGCCGATCTTGACGCCGGCGATCACGAAGAGCTCCGGCAAATCGGTGCGAGGGACGAAGTAGCGCTGCTCGTCGAAGACGGCATAGTTCGGAAGCAACTGTTTGCGGTACGTGCCGTGGACGCGGCCGTGGGCGCAAACGGCAGCCGCGTTGTGCAAGTCGCGTCCCGGCTCGGGAAAGCCGATGACGGCGGCGCATCGTCCGGTGCGGGCCGCGATCTTGTCGAGCGTCTCGACCGCTTGCGCGACGAATGCGGGCCGCAAGAGAAGGTCCTCGGGCGGATAGCCGGTGATCGTGAGCTCGGGGAAGACGACGAGATCGGCGCCGGCCTCCTCGGCAGCGTCGTAGGCGTCGAGGATGCGCTCCGCATTGCCCGGGAGGTCGCCGACGACGACGTCGATCTGGGCGGCGGCGATGCGCAGGCGCGGCATACTCCAAGGATATGACCGTCATCGACCGCCCGGACGTGCGAGATGCCGTCGAGCGGTCCGCCGACCCGGCCTGGGCCCGAGCGGCACTCGAACGCCTGCTGGACGCGCATCCGGATCTCGACCACCTGCTCGCGCGTGATGCGGCTTTGTTGGAAGCGCTGGTTGCCGTCTCGGTTGCGTCCCGATCGCTGTTCGTTGCGCTCGAGCGCGATCGCGGCGCCGTAGAGATGCTCTGCGCCGGCGCGTTGGAAGGCCCAATCTCGCTCGCCGACGCGCGCGCGCTGACCGGCGACGACGATCCACCGTCGGCGCTGCGGCGGTGGAAGCGAAGGCACGTCGCGCGGATCGCGGCTCGCGACCTCCTCGGCGTCGCGGATCTGCGCGAAGTTGCGCGCGAGCTCGCCGAGGTCGCCGCCGCATGTCTCGACGTTGCGCTCGCGCTTGCCGAACCGCTCGTCCCGATGAGCGTCATCGGGATGGGCAAGCTCGGAGGCGCCGAGCTGAACTATGCCAGCGACGTCGACGTGCTCTTCGTGCACGACGGCGATGGCGAGGTCGAAGAGGCGGAGCGTGGGGCACGTGCGGTGCTGCGGGTGATGAGCACGCCGACTGCGGAAGGAATCGTGTTCCGGACCGATGCCGCATTGCGACCCGAGGGCCGCGGGGGCGCGCTGAGCCGCACCCTGGACGCGTATGAGGCGTACTGGGAGGGCTGGGCCCGCACCTGGGAGCGGCAGGCACTGATCAAGGCACGACCGGTCGCGGGTGACGAAGCGCTCGGCGCGGCTTTCATGTCGGGCGCCGAGAGGTTCGTGTGGCCCGAGGTGCTCGATCCCGACGCGGTTCGGGAGGTCCGGCTGATGAAGGCGCGAACCGAGGAGATGTTGCGCCGTCAGGGCGTGTCGGACCGGGAGATCAAGCGAGGCTACGGCGGCATCCGCGACATCGAGTTCGCGGTGCAGCTGCTGCAGATGGTGCATGGACGCGCGGATCGCAACGTGCGTGCTCGGGCGACGCTCGACGCGCTCGAGCAGCTCACCGCGGGCGGGTACGTCAGCGGTGGCGATGCGGCGCAGCTCGAAGAGGCGTACGTGTGGCTCCGCACGGTCGAGCACCGCCTGCAGCTCGTCGATGAGCAGCAGACGCACACGATTCCGAAGGACACCGCGGCCCGCACGCATCTCGCACGCGTGCTCGGCTTTCGCGATTCGCCGGAACTGTCGGCGGTCGAGGCGTTCGACGACTGCCACCGCCGTCATCAGACGGTCGTGCGATCGATCCACGAGGAGGTGTTCTTCGCGCCGCTGCTCGACACACTCGCCGGCGTCGGCGCGCTCCCCGAGGCTGCCGCCGAGGAACGGCTGCGCGCGTTCGGCTTCCGTGACGTCGAGCAGACACGCGCCGCGCTGCAAGAGCTGTCTGCCGGTTTGACGCGCCGCTCCCGCGTCATGCAGCAGTTGCTCCCGGCCATCCTCGGATGGCTGTCGGCCGCTCCGGATCCCGACCTCGGGCTGCTGCAGCTCCGTCGCCTGGTGGAGGGGTACACGCGGTCGTCGACGCTCGCGCGCCGGTTCCGAGAGACACCGGTCGCGGCCGAGCGCACGTGCCGGGTCCTCGGTTCGTCGCGTGTGCTCGGGCTCGCGCTGCACCGTCATCCGGACGTCGTCGACGCGCTGGCCGACGACGCGTTCGTGACCGAGGAGTCGTCCCGCGCCGCGCTTGTCGACGCCGCGGTCGAGAGCCTCGACTGGCGGAACGACGACGACGGCCGCCGGGCCGGGTTGCGCCGCTTCAAGCGGCGTGAGCTGCTGCGGATCGGTGTGCGAGACATCGTCGGCGGCGCCCAGCTCGCGTCGGTCGGGCGCGAGCTCTCGCATCTTGCCGACGCGTGCGTCGAGGCCGCGCTGCAGTCGCTGGAGCCGACGTTGCCGTTTGCCGTGATCGGTCTTGGGCGGCTCGGCGGTTGTGAGCTGTCGTACGCGTCCGACATCGACATCGTGTTCGTGTACGACGGCACTACGGCCGGCGACTTCGACCGGGCGGAACGCCTGGCGACGCGACTCGTGCAAGCGATCGGAGCGACGACGACAGAGGGCGCGACCTTCCGTGTCGACGCACGCCTGCGACCCGAGGGGAAGCAGGGGCCGCTTGCCCGCTCGCTCGACGGCTACAGCACGTACTACGAGCACTGGGGCCAGACGTGGGAGTTCCAGGCGCTCACCAAGGCGCGCGCGATTGCGGGCGATCCCGCGCTGGCGCGCCGGTATCTCGACCTCGTGCAACCGTTCGTGTATCGCAACCCGATGCCCGACGACTGGACGCGCGAGATCCGGCGGATGAAGGCCCGCATCGAGCGGGAGCGGATTCCGCCCGGCGAGGATCCGCAGTTCCACCTCAAGCTCGGAAAAGGATCGATGTCAGACGTCGAGTTCACCGTGCAACTCGAGCAACTCCGCAACGGTGCGGCCCATCCCGAGGTCCGCACCACGTCGACGCTCACGGCGCTGCAGGCGCTCGTAGACATCGGTGCGATCGACCACGAGGACGCCGACGTGCTCGGTGCCGCGTACGAGCTGTGCGAGCGCGCACGCAACGCGCGCTACCTGCTCACGGCCGCTCCGAGCGACGCATTGCCTGTCGACAGCGAGGAAGCCGAAAAGCTTGCGCGGCTCCTCGGCTATGTCGAACGGCCGCAGCAACGACTCCGGGATGACTACCGGCGCGTCACCCGTCGGGCACGAGCTGTGGTCGAGCGAGTCTTCTATGGGAGGATGGATTGATGACGACATCGATCGAGCAGCTCCCGCGCGATCAACTGCTGGCGATCGCACACGAGTACATGCTGGTCGCCATGCTGGCGAATCAGGCGACGCTGCCACAGACGATCGCAGCGGGCGGCACTCTCGACGATCTCAACCAGGTCGCGATCGATCTGTGGATGGGAGCCAGCCCGACCTACACGCATCGCATGCGACGCCTCATGGGCATCGAGGGCGACGACGTCCCGACCATCATGAAGGCGCTGCAACTCGACGTCGGATTCGTGCACCAGTACATGGACGTGCACTACCAGGTGAACGACTCCCTGCACGGCGAGTTCTGGCTCGCACACTGCGGCGCACTCCTCAACGTCGAACCGCACGGCGAGGAGCGTGTCGTGGGAATGTGCCACACGATCGAGGATCCGACGTTCGACGCGACCGCCTACGCGACGAACCCACGCGCGCGTATCCGTCCGATACACCGGCCGCCGCGTGTACCGGCCGACCGCGAGCCGCACTGTCACTGGACGATCATCATCGACCCCGACAACGAGCCGGTCGGCCCGGCCCGTCTCTCCCAACAGATCGCGCAACTGCCGCTCGCGGGGTTGTCGATCGAGCCGCGCCCGCCCGGCGACGGCTACCAGGGCGCCTTCGACCCCAAGTTCCGGCTCTCCGACTGCTCGGACGCCACGCTCGCCGCGGTGACACGCGAGTTCGCCGTGCAGAACCATCTGCTCATGGCCTCCGCCGAGGTCGCGCTCGCGGAACGGTTCGGTGTCGACCGGGCGCGAGAGCTGATGGCCGAAGCATGGCTGGCGACGGCGTGGGTCGGAAGTGTTCGGTTGCGCGACGTGCTCGGCGACGAAGTCCAACTGGCGACGGTGCTCGCATTGCATCCTGCGATCCCGCCCGGCTTCACGCGCACGGTCGAGATCCGCGACGATCACGTCCACTGCGCGCTGGTGCCCGAGTCGCCCGCGCTCCTCGACCGGGATCAGCCGGGTTGGATCGGTGCGTTGGCGCGCGGCGAGACGGCAGGCATTCAGGGTGTCGTGCAGCCGATCGATGCCCGGGCGCGCGTGCGAGCGGTCCGCATCGAGGAGGGCGCAGTGATGATCGACGTACACGTCGATCGGAACGCCGAGCCCGCACCCGAGCCCAGGGTCGTCGCGTTCATGCGCATCGGCATGCTCAGCCGCTGGAAGTTCGCGCTCTGACCGGAAGTCCCGCGGCGCGCCAAGCTTGGAACCCGCCGATGAGGTCTGTCGCATTTCGCAGGCCGAGCTCCTGCAATGTCGCGGCCGCCAGGCTCGACGCGAAGCCCTCGTCGCACACGATGATGACCTGCTGAGAGTGGTCGCGCACCTCGGGGACCCGGTGTGCGCTCGTGGGGTCGAGGCGCCACTCGAGCACGTTGCGATCGACGATCAACGCGCCCGGGATCTCACCGTCGCGCTCCCGCAGCGCGACCGGGCGCGTGTCGACGAGGAGGGCACCCCGGTCGACCGCGGCGACTGCATCCCGCGGTGCGAGTCTGCGCAAGCCGCGGCGCGCGTCTTCCAGCAGCTCATCGACGCGCTTCGGCATCTCAGCCTCCGGAGAGTGCTTGCATGATGGTGACCTCGTCGTCGGGACGAAGCGAGGACCCCAGATCGCGTACCGCGTCGTCGTTGACGAACACCTTCATGTGCTTACGAATGTTGTTCTGTTCGTCGACCATGCGGAAGCGGATGCCCGGAAACTGGCGTTCGAGGTCGTCGAGGACGGCACCTACCGTGTCGCCGGCCGCTTCCACCGTCTTGCGTTGATCGGTGTACGAGCGCAACGGGTCGGGGATGCGCACCTTCACGACCCTACGCGCGCTCCACCGAATAGATCTCCGGGAGGTGCTGCGCGATGCACGCCCAGTGCGCGCCTTCGTCGGTGCTCGCCCAGATCTCGCCGCTCGTCGTGCCGAAGTACACGCCGACCGGATCGGCATCGTCGACGGTCATCGCCTGTCGTTTGACGGTGAACCACCCGTGCGCCGGCAGGCCGTCGTCGCAGCGCGTCCACGAGTCGCCCGCGTCGCGCGTGACATAGGCGGCCGGGCGGCCCTCGGGCGAGGTTCGTGGCCACACATCGGTGCCGTCCATCGGGAACACCCACGCGGTGTCCGGGTCGCGCGGGTGCAGCTCGATCGGGAAACCGATGTCCCCGACCGTGCGGGGCATGTTGTCGCCGATGCGCGTCCAGCGCCCCTCCGGGCGTTCCATGCGATAGATCCCGCAGTGGTTCTGTTGATACAGGCGGTCGGGCCGCAACGGATGCAAACGGACACAGTGCGGATCGTGACCGAACTCGGGGTTGGGATCGGGGAAGAAGTCCGCCGCGCACCCGGCGTTGAGGGGGTGCCAGTCGTTGCCCCCGTCAATGCTCTCGAACACGCCGCCGCCGGAGAGGCCGATGTACAAGTGCGCGGGGTCACGTGGGTCGACGATCACCGAATGGAGCATCGAGCCGTCGGGGGTGTTCTCCTCGGGATACTCCGCCCACGTTTCCCACATCGGGTGATCGTTCCAGCCGCTGACCGGCTCCCACGTGTCGCCCCCGTCGTCGGTGCGGAACAGGCCTTGCGGCGACCCGCCCGCATACCAGGCGCTCGGTTCGCTCGCGTGTCCGGGTGTGAGCCAGAACACCGCGTTCAACGTTCGTTGCAAGCGGTCACCGGATGCGAACGCGGGGGGCTTCGATGCTTCTTTCCAGGAAGCTCCCATGTCGGTGGAGCGGAAGACCGTCGGACCGAGGTGCCCGGTCCGCATCGCGAGCAACAACGTCGTGCGATCGCGCGGGTCGAGCACCATGTGCTGTGCGATATGTCCGAGGAACATGGGGCCCGCGACCGTCCACGAGGCGCGACCGCCGTCGCCCGACACGATCCATGCCCCCTTGCGGGTGCCGACGAGCAACACCGGACCTGTTGCGACCGTGTCCACGGCATCTACGTATGCAGTCGTCATGTGGCAGAACCTACTCAGGGTTCGACACGAACTTGAAGAGCGCACCCGTGGGATCGGCGACCTGCGCCAGCCGACCGTACGGTGTGTCCTCGGCGGCCATGACGATCGCGCCGCCGAGGTCGACGACCTTGACCAATGCCGCATCGGTGTCCTCGACGCCGAAGTAGACCGACCAGTGCGCCGGCACACCGTCGGGGAGGAACGCTGCCGCGTCCATGATGCCGGCGAGGCTGCCGTCGCCCTCGCCGAGCGTCGTGTAGCGGAACTCCGGGACATCGCTCGCAACGTGGGCGTCCCATTTGAAGACGTCTCGGTAGAACCGCACCGAGGCGTCGTAATCGCGAGTGTGCAACTCGAACCACGTCGGTGTGCCCGGCTCCCGGTGGACCCCGAAGCCCTTGTGCAGACCGGGCTGCCAGATGCCGATCGCGGCCTGACCGACGTCGGTCACGACGGCCATCGTCCCGAGCTCCATCACGGGCATCGTCGCCACCACCACCTTCCCTCCGCGCGCAACCGCGGCATCGACGGTCGCATGCGCGTCGTCGGTGGCCAGGTACACGGACCAGAGATCGGGCACACCCGACTGTCCGTCGTTGCGCATGCACCCCGCAACGGGCACGCCGGCCTTGTGGAAGTTGACGTAGCCCCCGTACTCGGGACCGGGATCTTCGACCGTCCATCCGAAGAGCTCGCCGTAGAAGCGCTGGCTCTTCTCGGGATCGGACGTCATCAGATCGACCCAGCAAGGGGCACCGATCGGGGCGGAGTCACGCTGAGGCACGGGACACTCCTTCAAAGAGATCCGAACGCTGTCGAACCGTCCGACCTCCGCTCGCGCGAGAACTCATCGCGAACGCGAAGAAAAGGAGCTCAGAGAACGGTCATCGCGAGATGGCGCACAACGTTGGACCGAGCCCTGCTCGGCTCAGCACGCCATCGTGACGTCGAACGTCGTCGCGGTGAGGAGCCCGCTCAAGAGGGCGAAGGTGATGCTGATCGAGGTGGGAGCGCGAGCGCTGATCACGGGAATCGCCGTCTGGACTTCAGCGACTGCGCTGACGGCGCAATGACTGATGTCCTGGTCGAACGTGATCGTGTACGTCTTGGACACGACGCCGGAATAGCTGACACCTGTGATGTGCCTGGAGTACAGCAAATTCCCCGCGCCGTCGATCTTCCCGAAGATCGGAACGGGACTCACGCCCGGGACGCCTTGAGGTCCGGTGTCACCGGTCAGACCCTGAATACCACGTGGTCCTGTGGGTCCGATGTCTCCGGGCACCCCGTCGATCCCTGCCGGTCCGCCTGGTCCGGTCGCACCGGGCAGGCCCTGAATCCCACGTGGTCCCGTGGGTCCGATGTCTCCGGGCACCCCGTCGATCCCTACCGGTCCGCCTGGTCCGGTCGCGCCCGCGAGGCCCTCGGGCCCGGTCGCACCGGCGAGCCCGGGTACGCCGGGGAGCCCCTGCACACCTCGCACTCCGATCGCGCCCCTGCTCGCGACGAGATTCCAGTAGGTGGTGTTCGTCGGCTTGGTACCGACGGGCGGCGCGACCTTGGCGACGTAGCTCGAACCGAGGTAGGACACGACATCGGCGACCTGATAGGTGAAGATCGAGTACCAGAGGCCTCTCGACTTCCAGCTCGCCCAGCTCATCGGAGCCTCACCGGCCACGCATTTCTGGCCTGCGCTGCGGTCGATCACTCTCAATGCGCCGCTGGTCTTGTTGCGACATCCGTTGATGACGTTGCCGTCGGGAACGTCGGCAACCGCGATGCTTCCACCGAGCATCACGACAATGCCCATCAACCCGGCCAGACGCCACGACCAAGCGACCTTGCTCCGGCTCCCCCACATTCCCGAACCCCCCACGTGCGCGCGGCGCATTATGACGCCGAGCCTCTACCCAGAGAACACCCGAATGACGACGGCGACAACGGGCCAATATCTGTCAGCAAAAGCCGTCGCGTTCCACGGCACACAGTGGAGACAAGAACTTGTGCTTCGCCCAGCGAGTCGAACTGTTCGACTCGCGCGCAGCTCGTCGCGCGTGCTGGTCACGGCATGCGCGCCGGCTATATGTCGTAGTACAAGTAGAACTCCCAGGGGTGCGGCCTGAGCTGCACCTGGTCGATCTCGTGTTCCTTCTTGTACGTGACCCATGTGTCGATCACATCGGGGGTGAACACGTCGCCGCGCAACAGGAACTCGTGGTCGGCTTCGAGCGCGGCGAGCGACTCGTTCAACGATCCGGGCACCTGCGGCACCTGCGCGAGTTCCTCGGGCGGCAGATCGTACAGGTCGCGGTCGAGCGGCTTCGGGGGCTCGATGCGGTTCTGGATGCCGTCGAGGCCTGCCATCAACATCGCGGAGAACGCGAGATACGGATTGCACGACGGGTCGGGACACCGGAACTCGAGCCGCTTCGCCTTCGGTGACTTCGAGTACAACGGGATGCGCACGGACGCCGAACGGTTGCGCTGCGAGTACACGAGGTTGACCGGCGCCTCGTAGCCGGGCACCAACCGCTTGTACGAGTTCGTCGTCGGGTTCGAGAACGCGCAGATCGCCGGCGCGTGCGACAGCAGACCACCGATGTACCACCGCGCGCTGTCGGAGAGCCCGGCATAGCCCTTTTCGTCGAAGAACGTCGGCTCGCCGCCCTTCCAAAGGGACTGGTGCACGTGCATCCCCGAGCCGTTGTCCATGAACAGGGGCTTCGGCATGAACGTCACGGAGTATCCGGCCGCGCGTGCAACGTTCTTGACGACGTACTTGTAGAGCATCAGCTTGTCGGCCATCACCGCGAGCTTGTCGAAGCGCATGTCGATTTCGGCCTGCCCCGCCGTGCCGACCTCGTGGTGCTGTACCTCGATCGTGATGCCGACCTGCTCCAGCACGCGCACCATCTCGGAGCGGAGATCCTGGAACTGGTCCATCGGCGGTACCGGGAAGTAGCCCTCCTTGTACCGCGGCTTGTACGCGAGGTTCGGCGCGCCGGAAAGCTCGCGCTCGCGTCCCGAGTTCCACACACCTTCGACCGAGTCGAGGTAGTAGTAGCCCGAGAACTGGTTCTGGTCGAAGCGCACCGAGTCGAAGATGTAGAACTCGGCTTCGGGTCCGAAGTACGCCGTGTCCGCGATACCCGTGGACACCAGGTAGGCCTCGGCCTTCTGGGCGATGTAACGCGGGTCGCGCGAATAGGACTCCCCCGTGACGGGGTCGCGCACGAAGCAGTTGATGTTCAGCGTCGGGTGCTGACGGAACGGGTCGACAACCGCGGTCGTGGGATCGGGGATCAGGAGCATGTCGGACTCCTGGATCTCCTGGAAACCGCGGATCGACGAGCCGTCGAAGCCCAAGCCGTCTTCGAAGACATCCTCACTGAGCTCGTGCGCAGGGACCGAGAAGTGCTGCATCAGGCCCGGCAGGTCGCAGAACCGCACGTCGACGACCTCGATGCCCTGGTCCTTCATCGTCTTCAGGACGTCGTTCGGAGTCCCTGCCATTGCGACCTCTTTCCCGCGGCTCGGCGAAACCGTGCCGTTCTAGCTCACGACTCCAGGGCGCTGCACACCGTGTCGGTGATCAGGCGCGTCACGACGTACGGGTCCATGTTGGCGTTCGGACGGCGGTCCTCGATGTAGCCCTTCCGGTCGACCTCCACCTGCCACGGGATGCGCACCGACGCGCCTCGATCGGATACCCCGTAGTTGAACTCGTTCCACGGCGCGGTCTCGTGCAGTCCGGTGAGCCGGTGTTCGATATCCGCGCCGTAGTTCTCGACGTGCTCGGCCGCCTTCTTTCCGAGCGCCTCGCACGCCTTGATGATCGCGTCGTAATCCTCGCGCATCTCCTTGGTGGAGAAGTTGGTGTGTGCGCCCGCACCGTTCCAGTCGCCCTTCACGGGCTTCGGGTCGAGCGTGGCGCTGACATCGAACTCCTCGGCGATGCGGTACAGCAGCCAGCGCGCGATCCACAGTTGGTCCCCAACGTCGAGCGGACTGAGCGGGCCCACCTGGAACTCCCACTGGCCGGGCATCACCTCGGCGTTGATCCCCGAGATCGACAATCCCGCGGTCAGACACGCGTCGAGGTGCGCCTCGACGACATCGCGCCCATACACCTCGTCGGCGCCGACGCCGCAGTAGTAGAAGCCCTGCGGTGCGGGAAATCCACCGGCCGGAAAGCCCAGCGGACGACCCCGGTCGAAGAACGTGTACTCCTGTTCGATGCCGAAGAGCGCCTCGTGCGCCGCGTACCTGTTCGCGATCGGCTCGAGCAGCGCGCGCGTGTTCGTGATGTGCGGCGTCATGTCCGGCAACAGCACCTCGGCCATCACGAGCACGTTGTCGTCACCGCGCACCGGGTCCGGGCACGAGAACACAGGACGCAGCACGCAGTCGGAGTTCGAACCCGGCGCCTGGTTCGTGCTCGAGCCGTCGAATCCCCAGATCGGGAGGTCCTTGGCGTCCGGCACGACTTTCGTCTTCGATCGCAGACGCGCGGTCGGCTCCGTGCCGTCGATCCAGATGTACTCGGCCTTGATCACTCCGGCTCCTTGTTCCTGGGGTCGACTCCACGCTCCGCTCCCCTACGGTCGCTTCGCTGTCGTCTCCCCGTTGGCGCGACTGGGTGCGATTGTCGAGGGCGAGTCTCCTGAGCCGCAGTTACCCCGTCGTTGCCCAAGTGTGAACGCTCTGTTACTGCCAGCCGCCGGCATCGGAGGGCCTGGTCAGCGGCCGTAAAGTGACCGTATGGAGCGCCAGCTCGAGTACGTCCTCCGCACCGTCGAAGAGCGCGGCGTGCGGTTCGTCCGCCTGTGGTTCACCGACGTCCTGGGCTTCTTGAAGTCGGTGGAGATCACTCCCGCCGAGCTCGAGGTGGCACTCGAGGAGGGCATGACCTTCGACGGCTCGACGATCGAGGGTTACAGCCGCATCCAAGAATCCGACATGCTCGCCCGGCCCGACGCGAACACGTTCGAGCTGCTTGCATCCAGCCAGGACGGCGACGCGGCGGTCGCGCGCATGTTCTGCGACATCGAGATGTTCTCGGGTGAGCCGTTCGACGGCGACCCGCGCTACGTGCTGAAGCGAACCCTCGAACGGGCGCGTGAGAAGGGCTTCACGTTCTTCGTCGGTCCCGAGATGGAGTTCTTCTACTTCCGCACCACGAAGAAGATCGAGCCCCTCGACAACGCGGGATACTTCGAGTTGACCGCACACGACCTCGGCTCGGAGCTGCGCAAGCAGACGGTGCTCCGGCTCGAGGCGATGGGCATTCCGGTCGAGTACTCCTTCCACGAGAACGGTCCGTCGCAACACGAGATCGACCTGCGCTACACCGACGCGCTGACGATGGCCGACAACGTGATGACGTTCCGGCTCATCACCAAGGAAGTCGCCGCCGACAGTGGCGTCTACGCGACATTCATGCCCAAGCCGATCGCGGGCGCGTTCGGCTCCGGCATGCACACACACCTCTCGCTGTTCGAAGGTGACGTCAACGCGTTCCACGACCCCGGCGACGAGTACGGACTGTCGAAGGTGGCGAAGCACTTCATCGCCGGCCTGCTCGTGCATGCGAGCGAGATCTGCGCGGTGACCAACCAGTGGGTGAACTCGTACAAGAGGCTGATCCCGGGTTACGAAGCACCCGTGTACAAGTGCTGGGCACGGAACAACCGCTCGGCGCTCGTGCGTGTGCCGCTCTCGAAACGTGGCAAGGACGAGTCGGTGCGCATCGAGTTCCGTGCGCCCGACCCGGCGTGCAACCCGTACCTCGCCTTCTCGGTGATGTTGGCGGCCGGCCTCAAGGGCATCGAAGAGGGGTACCCGCTGCCGCCGGAAGCGACCGACAACATCTACGCGCTGACCGACGCCGAGCGGTTGGCCGAAGGAATCACCGCAGTGCCCGGTTCGCTCCGCGACGCGCTCGACGCGATGGAGCGCTCCGAGATGGTCGCCGAGGCGCTGGGTGAGCACGTCTTCGAGAACTTCCTGGTCAACAAGCGGCGAGAGTGGGCGGAGTACAAGTCCGACGTGACGCCGTTCGAGATCGCCCGCTACCTTCCGACACTCTGACCGAGAGGGTGCGGGTGGCTTCACTCAACGATCTCCTGCTGGTCTTTCCCGACCCGCCGCCGCCACTTCTGGCGCAGACCCTCGACCTCTCGGCCGTCCGGTGGAAGGCCGTGTCGAACGCGGCCGTTGCGATGCAGTCCGAACCGGCCGACGGCTGGACGGGCGCGGTCGTCTGCGCCGACGTCGATCCCGAAGGCGCCTTCACACTGTGCCGCACGTTGCGCAAGGGCGACTCGCGCGTCGAGTCGATCCTGTTGTTGATCTCCGGCGCGCAGCTCCACGAGCTCGAGCATCGCGAGGATCTCTTCGACGACTTCTGCCTCTCGCCGTTCCATCCCAAAGAGCTCGAGGCACGCGTGCGTCACTTGATGTTCCGCGCGGGGCGGGCCGGTTCGCCCGAGGTCGCGTCCTACGGCGACCTGGTGCTGAACTTCGAGACGTATCAGGCCGCGATCTCGGGCAAGCCGCTCGACCTCACGTACATGGAGTACGAGCTGCTGAAGTTCTTCGTCACCCATCCCGGCAAGGTGTTCACGCGCGAGCAGTTGCTCTCCCGGGTGTGGGGCTACGAGTACTACGGCGGCGCCCGCACCGTTGACGTGCACGTGCGGCGCCTACGCGCCAAGCTCGGCGAAGAGCACGCGAACCTGATCCAGACCGTTCGCTCGGTCGGCTACCGGTTCGGCTCTTCTCGCTGGCCCGTGGGCGGCTCTGCCGAACTTGCGTGACCGACGGCCCTCTATGGGCCGTGTCTCACGCAGGTTGGTCTTGGGGGTTCCCGCCGGCGCGGCGGTCGGCATCTTCGGATTGGAGCCAGCCCTGGAGCGCGGACCAGATCGCCCCGACGAGCATCAGCCCGATCGGACCGATGACGAACAGCGCGATGAGGATCGCGACGGCGCCGATCACGTGCGAAACCATAGGGCACGGGAGGAGGTCAGCCCGCAATCACGGGGCATAGGCCCAGACCTCGATCTCGACCTCGGCGCCGCCCGGCAGCGCGGAAACCTGCACGGTTGACCGGGCGGGACGATGGTCTCCGAAGGCCTCGGCGTACACCGCGTTGACGGTCGCGAATTGTGCGATGTCCGTGACGAACACCGTTGTCTTGGCGACGTCTGCGAGCGAGATGCCACAGTCGCCGAGCACTGCCGCAATGTTCGCGAGCACCTGGCGAGCCTGGGCTTCGACGCCGTCGACGATCTTGCCCGTCGCCGGGTCGAGACCGACCTGACCGGCGCAGACGATCCAGTCTCCAGCCCGCACCGCAGGCGAGTACGGCCCCGCGACCGCCGGCGCGTTCGGAGTAGGTAGGGGCTGCACACTCACGACACACGCTCCCTCATTGCCCCATCCCGGCTTCCGTCCGCATGGCGAACGGGAAACGTATCCGGGCAGCCGAGCGCGTTCCATGTGGCGGCGGCGACTGCTGCGAGCACGGCATCGCTCGAGCGGGCGCGAGGCGGCCCGTCCGCGTCGACGATCGTGACGTCGATGGCCGGTGTGTCCGCGGCACGCAGCACACCGAAGGAGCGGATTGTGAGGTCGTAGATCTCGCCGGTCTCGGAATCGACGGTCAGCGCTTCTGACAGGACCCAGCCAAGGGCCATGTGTGCGGCGCCGATCGCGTACGAGCGCAATACCCCTTCGTCGAGTGGGTCGCCCGCCGACACCTCGACGCCGACGTGGGTCACCTTCCCTCCCTCGACGGAGACATCTGCCCTTGCGTGCGCGCCGCTCGGCGTGACGACGTCGACGTCACGCCGGAGCGCGCCGGCGACGAGCACCGCCTGCTCGGCGAGGCCTGCCGCGCGCAAGTCGGCGCTCACGTATGGCCCGCGCACGTTCACCTCGGTCCAGCGCGCCCGCACCTCGATGCCAGGTGGTGAGGGCCAGGTGCGCGGCGATCCCGCGCCTGCGGCGACGACACCTTCGATCGAGACGAGGTTGTCGCGGGCGACGGCAACGGCGGCGATGGGCGCTCGCTTCGGTCCCAGTCGCACGACGTCTTCACGCGAATACGCCACCCGGACCGTGCGTCCCAACCGGTCGGCGAGCTCGCGGGCGACGACCGGCGCGAGTGAATGAAGCTTGCCGCCGAACGCGCCACCGTTGGAGAGAGGCGACGCGGGAGTACCGCCGGGCACGCACCATGACGCGTCGGGCTCGAGGTACGCGGGCTCGACCCACGACGTCGCGAGCTGTACACCACCCCGCGGAAGCGCAGGTATGCGGCCGAGCAATGGTGGCCGGCTGTGCAATGTCGTGCGCCGGCCCTGCACTTTGCCGGCAACGCGACGCGCCTCCAACAACGACTCGCCGAGGACCCATCGCATGCCTCCGGCCTCGAGAAAGGCGGCCGAGGATCCGGGCGGCAGCGGCACGGCGACGAGCGCGTCACGGGGCGCCGTGTCGTCGGCGAATGGCGCGCCACCCAGTGGCACGTCTCTCCCGACGCGCTGCGGCACGCCACCTTCGAGCGTGGCGCGCTGTGACGCGAGCTCGAGGTCGCGCACGGGGTCCCCGCCGCGTCCCGCGATCGCGTCGCGCACCGTCAGCCATCCGGTACAGCGGCAGAGGTGGGCCGCGAGCCTGCGGTCGACGTTACGCGTACGCGCGCCGGCGAAGCGCATGACGATTCCCGGCGTGCAGAATCCGCACTGCGATCCACCGCACGCGACGAAAGCCGCCGCGACACGATCGCGCGCCCCCGGTTCGAGACCTTCGACGGTGGTGACGGTGCGGCCGGCGACACGCGCGAGCGGTGTCACGCAAGCGACGCGGGGCTCGCCGTCGACGAGCACCGTGCAACATCCGCACTGGCCCTGGGGCGCGCACCCGTCCTTCACCGAGACCAGTCCGAGCCGTTCCCGCAGGGCGTCGAGCAACGTCTCATCGGGCAGCGCATCGATCTCCACCGTCGCCCCGTTGCAGGAGAAGGCGACGAGGTCGGCCACGGGGTCAGGCTATGTACAGGACGCGAGAGCCACGACGGGGCAGGACGTGCACACCGCGCTCACCCCGTCGCCCCCGGCGCGAGAGTCTCGCGCCGTCTGTGAATTGTAGGTAGATGGTCCTGTACGCGCCCTGGCCACCACTCGCGCGTGTGCAGCTACAGGCGACGGCGGGCGGTGGGCAGTTCATGCGTGTTTCATCGGACAGATCGTCTATACCACGCGCACATTATTCGCGTTATGCGTTCGTCGCTTCACATCCCGGTTTCGCGGGTATCGCCTACCTACAGTGATGATCGTACGTGGGGGCAATCGCGATCTCATCGGTGCGCCTTCCACCGCTGCGGGCAGTACGAGAGTGGAGCGGAGAGGGGCGCACGGTGGCGAGGAGTTTGTCGCCGGAGATCTATCGCGACATTGAGGCAACACTCGCAGAAGCGTCGAACAGCGTCGTCTGCACGTTGCCGGGGGAAGTCACGATCGACTTGGTGACGCGCGAGATCAGTATCGACCTGCACTCGGTCGAGGACCTGCGAACTTCGAGAGCCGCACGTTTCGAAAGCGACCTCGAGGTCACACACCACACACGGATCGCGTTCGGCAAGTCGGGGAGCGACCGCGGCAAGCGCGCCTTCGACATGTTCGTCGTCGCGTTGACCGCACCGGTGTGGCTTCCGCTGCTCGGCTTGCTCGCGTTCGCGGTGAAGTGCACCTCGCGGGGTCCTGCGTTCTACGCGCAGGAGCGGCTGGGCCGTCGCGGCATTCCCTTCCGGTGCGTGAAGCTGCGCACGATGGTCGTCGACGCCGACGGTGGTCTCGAGACGCTCTTGTCTTCCGATCCTGCGCTCCGCAACGAGTTCGACGACATGTTCAAGCTCCGGCGTGACCCGCGCGTAACGCGATTCGGCCGTCTCCTGCGGCGCTCGGGCCTCGACGAGCTCCCGCAGCTCTTCGCGATCATCGCCGGCGAGATGAGCCTCGTCGGTCCTCGACCGATCGTGGCGCGCGAGACGAAGTACTACGGCCAGTACCTGCCCCTGATGCAGAGCGTGCGACCGGGCCTGACGGGCCTTTGGCAGGTCTCCGGCCGGAATGACATCCCGTACCCGCTGCGCGTCGCGTGCGACGTGCAGTACGTGCTGACGCGCACGGTCTGGTCGGACG
Organism: Acidimicrobiia bacterium; assembly: GCA_038209365.1. Classification (GTDB taxonomy): domain Bacteria; phylum Actinomycetota; class Acidimicrobiia; order IMCC26256; family PALSA-610; genus DASQHW01. The sequence continues at coordinate 123,510 of JBBQXS010000002.1, forward strand.
CGAAGATGATCGCCAGGACGGTGTCGCTGGCTTTCCGTCCGGCTCGGCGGGGTGCTTACTGACCTGACGCGAAGAGCGCAACGAGGCGTTCGGCGCTCGCGCGATCGCTGAATTCCGACACGACACGGGCGCGGCCGCCGGCGCCGAGTCGCCTGCGCAGCGCCGGGTCCCGCGACAGCCGCTCGATCGCATCCGCAAGCGCGTCCGCGTCGCCGGCGTCCACAAGGAGCCCGGTCTCTCCGTCGATCACGAGCTCGGGAATGCCCGACAGTCGCGACGCGACGACCGGGACCTCGCACGCAAGGGCTTCCATGAGCGCCACGGGAATGCCCTCCATCTGGCCGCTTGCCACGACGACGCTCGACAGCACGACCACGTCAGCCGTCTTGACGATGCGCAGGACATCGCCGCTCCGCACGGCTCCGACGAGGGACACGCGGTCGGCGAGATCCAATCGACGCATCTGCTCCTCGATGGCGGCGCGCTCGGCGCCTTCACCGGCGAGCACACACTCGAACGGCACGTGACGGTCACGCAGGCGGGCGAGTGCGTCGATCAGCACATGATGACCCTTGTGCGGCTGCAGGCTCGCGACGCACGCGATGCGGAAACCTTCAGGTCGCGTCGAGCAGTCGATCTCGCGGGCGAAACGCTCCGTGTCGACGCCGCACCGAACGACAACGAGCTTTCGTCGCGCTCGTTCCCCGTAGTGGCTCACGAGATACTCGCGGTTGAAGGACGAGATGACTGCGACAAACGTCGCATCCGAGAGCTTCTCCTCGAGCATGGTCCGGTTCACGAAGATGTCGTGCGCATGAGCCGTGAAGCTGAACGGAATGCCGACCAGCCGGCCGATGACATACGCCGCGAGCGCGGGATGAGTCGCCCAATGCGCATGGACGTGCTCGACACGTTGTTTCTCGGCTTCGCGCGCGAACCGCGCCGCTTTGGGGACGACGATCCACGCGCGCACGAGAAATCGAGGTGATCGCCGATTCCCGCGCGTTGCGTCCCACCATGCGGAGAAGTACGCCTTCGGCCGGTGTCGCATCCAGTACCACTGCGCGCGCACGGTGTCGAGTCGCCAGAGCGGCGCGGTGCGGAGCCGGCGCAGGAATGGCTCCGCCTCGGGGTGCACGACGACGTCGCGTTCACGGATGAGTGCGAACAGCTCGATCGAGATACCCAGGTCCTCGACTGCGCCCATCTCCCGCGCGATGAAGGTCTCCGTGGTGCTCGGAAACCGGGAGACTACGTATGCGACGCGCATGTCGAGCGGCGAACGATAGCGCGCCGGTCAGCCCAACTCGTCTGCGCCGATGTCGTATCCCGAGCCGTGGCTTCGAGGTCCACCGAAAAAGTCTTTCGTTGCCGGCGTGGCGACGCCTTTGTCGACCGCGTACGAAGCGTTCGGCCGAAGTTTGTAGGCGTTCGGGTCGAAGCTGAAGGTCCCCTCGCCGGGAAGGTGTGGGTCACCCGAATCGCCCGGTAGGACAAACAGGTTCGCCGCCACATCGACACCGTTGACGCCCGTCACACCTCTCGTGATGCTGCCCCGACGCGGCACGACGAGGTTGTTCCGCAACACCGTGCCGGTCGTGGAGCTCGACGGATCGAAGGAGATTCCGTAGTCCCATGAATTGACGATCGTGTTGTTCTCGATCAAGTTGTCGATCAGACCGGATCCGCTGATCGCGTTCCAGAAGTGGATACCCGCGCGCAGGTTGATCATCATGTTGTTACGGATGATGTTGCCTGAGGTCCGCGCCGGTGCGAACTCATCGGCGAAGACGATGCCTCTTGCCAGGAGCCGGTACGACTGATTCTGTCCGATCGGCAGATAGTTGGTCTCCGACTCATACAGAAGGTTGCGCTCTACGACGTCATGTTGTTTGCGGTCCAGGTAGATCTCGACACCGAAGTTGTCATAGACGGTGTTGCTTCGCACGACGTCGTAGTCCATGAGGGTCATACCCTCACCGTCGTTGTCGTGGATACGGTTGCTCTCATAGAGGTTGTGCCCGGCAGCACCCGGACCTTCCTCGTAGACGTTGACGGCCGACTCCCAACCTCCCGTCACGGCGCACGGGTCGGACGCGACATGACAATCGTTTCCCGCGACCGTGTAGCTGATGTCGTTGCCGACATACTCGTTGTCGGTCGCCGCGGCTGACCAGTTCGTGGTGAGCAAGCCGGCATTTCGAGCATGGGTGATCGTGGTGTTGAGCACTCGGTTGTGCGAGCCGCCGTTCACGATTCCGCGACCCGACGAGTTGCGGATCGTAAGGTGCTGCACGGTGACGTAGTTCGTTCCGCCACCGATGCCGAACAACGCGTCCGTAGGGCGGACGGGGACGTCCGTCCCGTCGACGATCGCCGTTTCGTTCGGCGCGCCGCTGACCGTGATCCGGGAAGACTTCGTACCCGAGCGCGTGAGCTGGACCTGTTCGTGGTACGTGCCGGCTCGCACACAGACGACATCGCCCGGGCGGGCGACCGCCTCCGCGTGTGAGATCGTTTGGAACGGCGCTGACGACGAGCCACTGTTCGTGTCCGTCCCCGACGGCGACACGTAGCCGGTGCACTTCGTGGGGGACAACGGCGTGCGGTCATCGGGTCTCGACCGGGACGCCCGGTCCGGAAACGTCCCCCGCGTGGTGGTCGCGCTCTCCGCCGACGGAGGGGGTTGGGCAAGGGATGTCCGGTCGAGGCGCGCTGTGCCGGGAACTGCAAACGGACGCGAGTCCCAGTCCCAGCTCCAACCCGCGATCGTGCCTGCGGACACCGGCACGAGGAGAATGAGGAGGGCCGCGCACGCCACAATCGCGCGCCGGGTCATCCGAAGTCGGGCGCGTCTCCTCGCATGCAGCACAGCGGCGCGTCGGCCGCGGAGCACTGCGGAGCTCGACTCCAACCGGGCGCCGAGCACGCGCCGGCGTTGCCGGCGAGCGGGGCGAAACGTCTTGCGCATCGACCGTCCTTGTCGCGATTCGCGCCTGTGAGAAGAGACTTCGTACCGGCTCGAGATCAGCGAGTAACCCTGCGCGTACCCGGGGGAGCGGGACGCGCGAAACCGATTTGCCCTGTTCGGCATGCTAAGCGAAGCGTTTTCGTGCGGCGAGCCACTCATTCACGACGATTCACTGTTTGCAGTCGCGCTCGCACCTCGCGCAGTGCTCGCCGCTCTCCTCGGGCTCTCCACCGTCCGCCGTGGAAGCCGCGATCGAAGCGGACGGCCGCAAAGTCGTAGCCAAATACTGGAAACAGCGCTCGCCGCGTGTACGAATTGCTCACGCATTCGTTTGGGTGCGGTCGTGATCGGCTAATTCTCTGAGATTGCAAGTTCGACGGGCTGCGCAGACGCGGAGTTCTACGCGGTCGGTGTGCGCTGCCACGGTGGGGCCAAAGAGGAACCTGTGGGTGGGAGCGTGTCGCTCGACAACGGCAGCGCGGGTGTCGCGGCGACGCCGCGCCCTGACAACCGCCGCGCCTTCGCGACCGCCGAATCGCCGAACGAGCGGCATTCGTCATGACCGACGAGTCCCCGATCGAAACATTCGAGCGGCTCGAGTCCGCGGGCAACGGCCTGCGCGCGGCCACGGTAAAGGGCACGGCGTGGAGCTACGCCTCCTTCATCACCATTCGCGTCCCCGCGCTCGTCACCACGATCGTGTTGACGCGGCTCGTCGCGCCCCGCGATTTCGGCGTGATCGCGCTCGGCCTTGTCATCTTGACGTATCTCGATGCGCTGAACGAGTTCGGCATCAGCTCGGCGGTCATCTATTCGCCCGACGACGGAGACGTCGAGCTGAGCGTGGCGTTCTGGTTGTCGATGGCCGCCGGCGTCTCTGCCGCGCTGCTGATGACGGTATTCGCCATACCGCTGGCCGCGGCGTTCGATGAACCGAGACTGCGCACCGTCCTTCCGGTGCTCTCACTCGCGTTCCTGCTCAACAGCCTCGGAAGCGTACAGATCGCGATATTGAAGAAGCGGTTGCAGTTCCGCCAGCTGCTCCCCGTCGACGTGGCGCGCGCCGCCCTCAAGGCGGTCGTCGCGATCAGCGCCGCGTTCGCGGGTTGGGGAGTATGGAGCCTCGTCGCGGGGCAGCTCGCGGGCGAGCTCGCGGGCAGCGTCGCGGTCTGGCTCAAGCTCCGGTGGCGCCCGTCGCTCGTGTGGGATCGGGCGGTAGTTCGACGCGTGCTCGGTTACGGCTCACACATCATGGGCGTGGGACTGATCGGCGCGCTGCTCGCAGACGTCGACTACCTGATCGTCGGTCGTCGCCTGGGATCCCAGCAGCTCGGCTACTACGCCGTCGGGTTTCGCCTGCCCGAGATTGCGGTCATGGGCATCTGCTATGCGGTGAGCGCGACGATGTTCCCGGTTCTGACGCGGCTGCGCCGCGACCCGCAAGTGATGGCGCTCGGGCTCGCCAAGAGCCTGCGAGTACTCGCGCTTCTGACGATCCCGATCGGTGTGGGGATCGCGCTGACGTCGCGGGATTTCGTCGCGACCTTCTACGGTGAGCGGTGGGCACCGACGAGCCGCGTGATGCCGTTCATCGCGATGTACTCGGTCGTATTCTCGATCACGTTCGTGTGTGGCGACGTGTACAAAGCCGTCGGGCGGCCCGGCATCCTGATGGTGATGGGCGCCGCGCGTTTTCCTCTCGCCGTCGTCGCGTTGATCCTCGTCGCCGGGCACGGCATCGTGTGGGTCGCGGCAACACAGCTGGCGCTCATGTCGACGAACATGATCGTGCAGATGATCGTGGCGCATCGCGTGATCGGTATCCCGTTCTCGCTGTTCGCGCGCTCGACGAAATCCGCGATTCTCGCGGGCGCCGCGATGGCCGTCGCGATCGTTGTGTTCCGCCATACGCTGACCGGATTCGGTCCGCCGGGCCGCTTCTTCATCAGCGTCGCGATCGGCGCGGTCACATACGTCGCGGTGGCGTTGGTGCTCGAACGGTCGCTCGTCGGTGAGGTCGCCGACGGTCTTCGGTCACGGATTGCATCATGAGCAACCGGCCGATGCGCGTCGCCCATCTCGTCGACGACCTCGGGATCGGCGGCGCCGAGAGGCTCGTCGAAGTCGCAGCGCGCGCGCTGACCCCGCTCGGCGTCAAGCTCTCAGTGCTCTCTCTTCGCGAGGCGGTGCGCTCGCCCATGGTCGACGCGCTGGAAGCCCGCGGCGTCGAAATCGTGTGGCTGCCTTCGCAACGAAGGCGATCCTTCCTGGACTCCGAGAGGCTCCGCCGAGTCCGCGCCGCGCTCCGGGCCGGTAACTACGACCTGGTCCAGACCCACCTCCTCTATGCGAACGTCGTCGGCGCGCTGGCTGGCCACGACGCAGGTATCCCCGTCATCGCGACGCTCCACCAGACGGCACGGTTGGAGCGAACCTTCGAACGGGAGCGCGAGCTGGTCGAGTCGCTCACGTTGAGGCGGCGGGCGACGCGCATCGTCGCGGTCGGGACATCTGTGGCGGAAGCCAACCGCACGCGGTTGGGGCGCGTGCCGATCGACATCGTGCCGAACCCGGTCTCCGTCCCGGTTCCAGTCACCGCCGAGGTGCGGCGGACGGTGCGCGCCGAGCTGCTCGGCGATAACGCCGGTCCCCTCGTTCTCTCAGTGGGCCGCGTCGAGCCGGTCAAGGGCTTCGACGACATGATCACGGCATTTCGCGCGGTCGCGTCGCAGCAGCCGCAAGCCGTGCTTGCAATTGCAGGTGACGGCAGCATGAGGCGATCGCTCGAGCTACAGGCGCGCCGAGCCGGACTCGAGGGCCGCGTGCGGTTCCTCGGTGAACGCTCGGACGTGCCGGCACTGCTCGCAGCTGCGGACCTCTTCGTCATGTCGTCCCGCTCCGAAGGCCTTCCGTTCGCACTCCTCGAGGCGATGGCCGCCGGGCTGCCGATTGTCGCGACCCGGGTCGGCGACATCCCGCGCGCGCTCGGCACCGCGGGCGCGCTCGTGCCGCCCGGCGAACCCGCCGAGCTCGCCGCGGCGGTGACACGCGCGCTCGTGTCGAGCGATTGGCGCGTCGAGCAGTCGGCGAAGCTCAGCGTGCGCGCGCTCGCGGAGTACAGCGAGGAGCGCTGGGCCGCGGACATGATGCGCGTGTACCGCTTGGCCACCGGACAGCGAGCAACGCGTCGCTCGCTCGTGGTCGCGGTGCTCACACACGGCTACAAGCCGCGCATCGGCGGCATCGAGAGTCAGCGCTCGTCGACGACGCCACGGCTGGCGCGGCTCGGGATCGAACCGCACGTCTTCACTCGGGCGGTTCCGGGTGCGCCACGCGCCGAGGCGGTCGACGGTGTCTGCGTGCGCCGGCTGACCGCGCTGCCGGTTGCCGCGGGACGGGCCGGGTCGGGCGCGCTCAGATCGCGGCTCGTCCGCCCGGTGGGTTCTCTCGTCTGGTCCGCGCAATGCCTTTGGCACCTCCTTCGCGTCCGGCCCGACGTCATCCACGCTGACGAAGTGTTGTCGACGTCTCGCGTTGCGCTCACCGCCGGCCGTTTGCTCGGAACACCCGTGGTCGTGTTCGCGCACGCCACCGGACCGATCGGCGACGTGCAACGAAACGCGCGGACGTACTCGGGCCGGCGGCTGCTCGACGGTATTCGACGGCGGGCGCGCCTGGTGGTGTCCGTCAACGATCAGATCGACGAAGAGTTCGGTCGCCTGGGCATCGAGCCCGAACGCCGGATGGTGTTGACGAACGGCGTCGACGTCGATCGTTTCGCGCCCGCAACCGAACGCGAGCGCAAGGAGCTACGCGAACGATTCGGGCTCGGGAGCGAATTCGTCGGCGTGTTCACCGGGCGCCTCGCGCCCGAAAAACGACTCGATCGCGCGCTGCGAGCGTGGCCCGCTGTCACCGATGTCTCGCCGGAGGCGAAGCTGCTCATCGTCGGCGACGGGCCTGAAGCGGAGAGACTGCGCGACCTCGCCCCGGCCGGGATCCGTTTCGTCGGCTCCACCGACGACGTATTGCCGTACCTGCAGATCGCCGACGTGTTCGTGCTCACGTCTGACCTCGAGGGTGTGTCGTGCGCGCTCCTCGAGGCGCAAGCCGTGGGCCTTCCCGCCGTTGTCACCGATGTCGGCGCGGCGCGACGCATCATCGATCACGGCGTGAACGGTTACGTCGTCGACATCGACGATGACGCATCGTTGCGGGAACATCTGGCGGCGCTCGCGCGCGACCAGAACGCGGTGGACACCATGGGCGAGGCCGCCCGACGCTCCGCGATGAGTCACTTTTCCCTCGACAAGGTCGTGAGCGCCCTGCGAGACGTGTACGTCGAAGTTGCCCTAGCGCGCGGCGGGAAAGCGAACGACACCGTTGTCCCGGCGCGCCACGCTGATGCCGGGCGGGAGTCACCGTGCTCGCGCTGATCTTTTGGGGTTCGCTCCTTGCGATCGCGTACACGTATGTCGGCTATCCGTCGCTGCTCGGCGTGCTGGCACACCTCCGACCGGGTGTCGCCGACCACCCACCGTCGACGCCTTTCGTGACGTTGCTCATTGCCGCGTACAACGAACAGGACACGATCGCCGCGAAGATCGACAACAGTCTCGCGCTCGACTATCCCGCTGACCGGTTCGAGATCATCGTCGCGAGCGACGGCTCCACGGACGATACGGCCGACATCGTAGGGAGTTACGCCTCGCGCGGCGTGGAGTTGTTGCATTCCCGCGCGCGCGGCGGCAAGACAGTTGCGATCAATCGTGCGATGGGCGCCGCGCGCGGAGAGATCGTGGTGCTCTCGGATGCGAACAACCTCTATGACCCGGGAACGTTGCGCGCCGTCGTCGCGCCGTTCGTCGACCCGACCGTAGGAGCCGCGTGCGGGAACAAGCACATCGCGCGCGGCGACGGTGCACTCGGGGATTCCGAAGGCGCCTACTGGAAGTACGAAGGCTGGATCAAGGCGCAGGAGACGCGTCTCGGATGTACCGTCGCCGTGCTGGGCGAGGTCTTTGCAATCCGTCGGGAGCTGTTCCAACCGACTCCGGAGAACATCATCAACGACGACTTCTACATCGCGATGCGCATCATCAAGCAAGGGTTTCGGGTCGTGTACGCCCCCGGGGCGATCTCTCGTGAGCGCGTCTCAGCGAGTGCCGAGGACGAGATCACACGCCGGACACGGATGGTCGCCGGTCTGTACCAGGCGCTCGCGCGGCCCCAAGAGCTGATGCCATGGAGGAAGCCGGTCGTGTGCTGGCAGCTCGTGTCGCACAAGTTCATGCGGCCGCTGGTGCCCCTGTGGATGATCGCGGCGCTCGCCACGAACGTGGCGCTCGTCCTGCAATCCGGCGCGGCGGCGCCGTGGTTCCCGCTGCTCGTCGGCCAGATCGCGTTCTACGCCGTCGCGCTCGTCGGGCTGCAGTACCCCGACCACGGTCGCGTCTCGCGTGCGCTGTACCTGCCGACGTTCCTCGTCAGCAGCAATCTCGCCGCGCTTCTTGGGCTCTATCGGTTCTCCACCGGACAGCAGTCGACCCATTGGACCCGTCTTCGGAGGCGCGCATGAGCCGACGACTCACGATCATCGGGTACCACAATGTCGAGGGCACGCACTACTTCGACGCGCCGCCCGGACAAGGGACACGCGGCTTCCGCCGGCAGCTGCAGGTCTTGCGGCGCGCGATGAACGTCGTCGAGCTCGGCACCGCAGCTCGCGCGTGGGCCGGGGGACGTGACCTCCCGACGCGATCCGTCTGCATCACGTTCGACGACGGCTACCGGGACTCGCTCGACGTCGCCGCACCGCTGCTCGCGCAGTACTCGTTGCCCGCCACCTTCTTCCTGATCCCGGCCTTCGTGTCGAGAGAATCGCACGCGTGGTGGGAACGGTTGTCGTGGTGCGTGCTCGGCGCAAGTGTTCCTGCGCTGCATTGGAAGGACCGTGTGGTCACCTTGGGCGAGCGCGAGTCGCGCGTCGAACTCGTCGAAGAGCTCGCCGCCGACCTCAAGACCTTGCGCCGAAGCGAACGAGAGCGCGCAGTCGAGGAGATGGTCGAGCAACTTGCGCCGGTCGGCGCGCCGTACAGGGAAGACCTGTTCCTCGACTGGGACCAGAGCCGGGCGCTCGTCCGGAAAGGGTTCGAGGTCGGGTCGCATTCGTACCGGCACGAAATCCTCGCGAGGGAGACGCCGGCGGAGCAGGTGGACGACCTCACCCGCTCGAAGAAGCTGCTCGAAAGCGAGCTCGACGCGCCCATTGACGGACTGGCATACCCAAACGGCGAGCGTGGCGATTTCACGAGCGAGACGCACGACGCCCTTCGAAAAGCGGGGTACACGCACGCCGTCACCACCATCCCGGGCCTGAACCGACGTACCACGCCGCCCTTCGAGCTGCGCCGAGTCGTGATCTCGCCTGCGACCGGCCCGCGTGGGTTGCTCGAGGGGCTCGCGCGCACGTGGAAACCCCGGCGCGCATGAGCCGGCATGCGCCCCTCCTCGTCGACGGATCAAGACGGGCGGACGCGACGCCGGCCCGGTGGGAGCGCGGGCGCGCCGCCAGCCACACTCGCGAACAGGCCCTCGACGTCGTCGTGCTCGACATCTCCCTGCGGCAGGGACTCGTCGCGCTCCAGCATCTCGGACGGGCCGGGCATCTCGTCGGCGCGGTCGAATGCGCGTCGACGAGACCGGTACCCGCATTCGCGTCGCGTCTTTGCACCGCACGTGCGGTCGTTCCCGACCGCGAAAAGGAACCGGACCACATGGTCGATGCGCTGCTCGCACTCGTCCGCCAGCGAGCGGTGCGTGCCGTCATTCCGGTGCACGACGGCACGATCGACGCGATCAAAGCCCGTCGTGGCGAGCTCGAACGGGAGTGCGCGGTTGCGCTCGCCGCGCCCGCGGCACTCGACGCGGCGGTCGACAAGGAGCAGACCCTCGGCGTCGCCACCGAGCTGGGTATACGAATCCCTCGGTGCGCGCGGGTCGCCAACGAGGCCGACGTCGACGCCGCGATCGCCGAGATCGGTCTGCCTGCGGTCGTGAAGCCAACCCGCTCCTGGGTCTTGAACGACGGCGAACCGCAACGGCTGGGCCCCGCCGCGGTCGTCGATCTCGAGGAAAGCCGCGTCGCGGTGAGGGCGCTGCGCGCTGTCGGATCCGACGTGCTGGTCCAGGAGTGGATTCCCGGCGCGCGCGAAGCGGTCAGCTTCGTCTTCGCCCGTGGCCGGTTCTGGGGAGAGTTCGCACAAGTCGCACGCCGCATGGTGCCGATCCTCGGCGGCAACTCGGTGGCGCGCGAAAGCATCGACCTTCCCGCCGACGCCGCGGGCGCGGCACGGCGTCTCGTCGAGGCGCTCGACCTCGAGGGCTATGCCGAAGTCGAGTTCCGCCGCGATGCCACCGGCGTACCGGTGCTGATGGAGATCAACCCCCGCCTGTCCGCGTCGGTCGAGGTCGCGGTGCGCGCCGGCGTCAACTTCCCGTTGCTGGTCCACGACTGGGCGACGGGCAACCCGCTCGCCCGGCCGAGCGGGTACCGGACCGGCGTCAGGATGCGCTGGCTCGGGGGTGACATCCGGTGGGTGATCGACAGCCTGCGCGGGCAGGACCGGCCCGACGTCCAGCCGTTCGGACGCGTGCTCTGGGCGTTCACTCGCGACTTCGCGCGTCCTTCGGGATACGACTACCTCACGCGCGACGACATGCGGCCGGCGGCGATCGCCACATGGGGAGCACTGCGCTCGACGAGAAGGATCGTCGCGAAACGTCTTTCATGGAGGAGTGGCGAGCGATGAAGTCCCAACGCGTTGACGTCGCGATCGTGGGCGCGGGCCCATACGGCCTCTCGATCGCTGCGCACCTTGCCGGACGCGGCGTGCGCGCTCGCATCTTCGGTTCACCGATGCACACCTGGCGACACGCGATGCCCGAGGGGATGCAGCTTCGCTCTCCGGGATTTGGGTCGGACCTCAGCGATCCGGCCGGTGATTTCACGCTCGCGCGCTACTGGACGATACGCGGGCTTCCACCGGCCGAGCTGCGCGACCCCGTTCCGCTCGACGTGTACGTCGAGTATGCGCAGTGGTTCGTGGACGGCACCGCGGTCCCGGTCGAGGATGTCATGGTACGGCGACTGTCGCGCGAGACCGACGGGTTCTCGCTCGACCTCGAGACCGGAGAAAGCGTTCGCGCCCGCAACGTCGTCGTCGCGGCCGGGCTCACGCACTTCGCACACATGCCCGACGAGCTCGCGGAGCTCCCCGCCGATGTGGTGTCGCACTCGTCCGAGGTGCTGCGGCCGAGCGAGTTCGCGAACCGCGACGTCGTCGTTGTGGGCGCGGGTCAATCGGCGCTCGAGACCGCGGCGCTGCTCCACGAACAAGATGCACGCGTACAGGTCATCTCGCGCTGCCGGGAGCTGACGTGGACGGACGAGCCCGTGCCGGACGGCCGCGGGCTCGTGCAACGTTTGCGCGCTCCCGACGGACGCCTGTGCGCCGGCTGGACCTGCGTGGGCTTCGAGTACGGTCCGAAACTGTTCCACCGGCTGCCGGAGCAGAGGCGCCTCAGCCTCGTGGGGTCGTATTTCGGTCCAATGGGAGCGTGGTGGCTCCGCACCCGCCTCGCGGACGTCAACATCATGCTCGGGCGGTCGGTGACGAAGGCAGCCGCGTGCGACGGAGAAGTGGAGCTCGCGCTGCGGACGACGAGCGGCACGGAGACGATCAGGACCACCCACGTCGTCGCGGCAACGGGTTACCGCGTCGATCTCGACCGACTGGTCTTCCTCGACGACGAGGTGCGGCGCGCGGTGCGGACGGCGGGCCGTGGGCCCGCGCTCTCTCGCGCCTTCGAATCGTCCGTTGCCGGGCTGTATTTCGTCGGGGCGGCATCCGCGACGAGCTTCGGGCCGGTGACCCGCTTCGTCGCCGGTGCGAAGTTCACGGGACGCACATTGGCACGGCACTTCGCGTAGGAGATTGCGGTAGAACAGGTGACCGCGCAGTCGGAGAGCAGAGGGCGCAGGAATGGTCTTTTCGGACTACCTACGAATCTTCCGCAGGTTCATTTGGTTGATCGCCGGCGCCACTGCCGTCGGCGCCGCGATCGGCTTTCTTGCACTCGCGGTTCCCAAGGCGCGGCACGAGACGCGCTTCTCGATCACGCTCGCGCCCAACACGAAGGACAGCGGCACCTACGGCAACCTGATCGATGCACTCGACAGGCGTTCGATCCCGAGCACGTTCGCGCAGGTCATCATGAGCCCGTCGGTGAAGGACACGGCCGCGACGGATGGTCACGTCTCTCACGCGGGACTCACCGTCAAGGCGGTGGTCGTCACGGACTCCAACGTCGTCGAGGCCACGATCGACGGTACCGACCGCACCCAGGTTCGCGCCTACGCCTCCGCGCTGCTCACCGCGTCGACCAACACGTTCATCAGGACGTATTCGCTGTACTCCGTCACGCCGCTCCGTCAACCCACCACCACCACTGAGATACCGCGCCATCTCGTCGTGGGGACCGCGCTCGGTGCCTTCAGCGGTGCGCTGCTCGCTTATCTCCTCGGTCTCGCGATCGATGCCAACCGGCGAGCGCGCGGTCGCGCCCGTCTCGAGGCCGCCCCACTTCCGCCCAGCGTGGGCCAATCCGGCAGCGGTCAGTGAACGCACTCGTAGTGCCGTGCGCAATGGTGGCGGCGTTCGTGCTCGCCGTAGCCTTCGTCGACTCCGCGGTCGCCGCCGCGCTGATCGCCGGTCTCGCGTTCTCACGTCTTCCCGCGGTGCTGCTGCACAGCGACAGCGTCGCCCCTGCCGTGCTCGCGGGCGTTCTCGGCGTTGTCGCTGCGGCACGATGGCGGCGCGAAGGCGGCCGGCGCAATCGCCGGGCACTTGGGTTCGCGCTGGCCGGCATCTCGTACCTCGCGGTCATCGCGCTGTCGTACCTGTGGGCAAGCGATCTTCACGCGACTACGAGCGCCTTGAAGGAGCTCGCCTTCGTCATCGTGATCGGCGTCGGGTTCGTCGCGACGCTGCAGGACACTCGCGCCCTTCGGTGGGCGATCGGGGCCATCATGGGCGCCGGGGTATTCCTCGCACTGGTCTCGTTGCACCAGGTCGTCTCGGGGGGATACCACCGGACGTACGGCGGGTTCGCCGTCGCGCAGATCGAGAACATCGTCGGCTCCACCAACGCCTACCGGATCGGCGGACCGTTCGGCGATCCCAACTTCTTCGGCCAGCTGATGATTCTGCCGGTCGCGTTCGGTCTGCAACTCCTGGCCGCGGCGCGGTCACTCCGCGGTCGTGTCTCGGCGATCGGGATCGTCGGCCTCTGCGGAGCCACCGTCATGCTCACGTACTCACGCGGCGCGCTGATTGCGTTGGTGGTCGTTCTCGTGATCTGGCTCTGGTCGACGCCGGCGCCGCGCACGCGCGGGCTCATCGTCGTTTGTGGCATCGGTGCGATCCTCGTCGGCTCGCTCGTGCTTCCGAGCACATACCGCGAGCGTTTCTCGCAGGTACAGAGCGTGATTCCCGGATTCGCGAGCGACAATCGAACGACGTCCGATGACGCATTGCGCGGGCGTCAGAGCGCGTTGATCGTCGGATGGCGAATGTTTGCCGACCATCCGTTGGTGGGCGTCGGTGCCGGCAACTTTCAATCGCGATATCTGGAGTACGCAGAGAGCGTCGGGCTCTACCGCAGCGGAGAGCAGCTGGCACCACACAGTCTCATCACACAAGTCGCGAGCGAGACGGGTCTTGTGGGTGTCGTCGCGTTCGGGTCGATCGTCGTTGGCGCGTTCGCTGCGCTCCGCAGGTCGCGGCAGGCGTTCCTCGCGATCGACCAGACCGAGGACGCGCGGCTCATCGCGGGGATCCGAAACGCGCTGACCGGCTACCTCGTCGCGAGCCTCTTCCTCCACGCCGCGTATCCGCAGGTGCTGTGGCTCCTGCTCGCGCTGGCGTGGGCGACGCCGCAATGTGTGCAACGGCCGCGCGTCGACGCGACCGTGTCACCGCTCGTGAAGCAGCGACCGCTGCTGACTTCGGTCTGAAGATCTGAAGATCAGTTACGAGAACGACTGGCCGCAGCCGCACGTGCGCTGCGCGTTCGGGTTGTTGATCGTGAAACCCGCGTCCTGCAAGCCGTCCTTGTAGTCGAGCGACGCCCCAGTGAGGTATTGCGCGCTGTCCGGGTCGACCACGACCAGGATCTCTCCGTAGGCCTCGGTCACGTCGTCGGCGGCCTTCTCGGTGTCGAAGAACATCTCGTAGGACAGGCCGGAGCAGCCGCCGGGCCGCACTGCAACGCGCAAATACAGCTCGGGGGCGCCTTCGGCCTCCATGAGCTGCTTCACCTTGCTGGTGGCGGTGTCAGTGAGTGCGATCATCGGATGGCCTCCACGTGCCTGTGAGAGAGAAGTTCAGGATAGTTCGACCGCGACGGTCACACGGCACGGGTCGCGGTCGTACAACGTGGCGAAGTCCTCGACTCTTCCCCCGCCGACGGTTTCGACCACGCCTTCGCAGATGCCGCGGTGCAGGTTGCATACGAGCTCCGGGAAGGCCTCGGCGAGCTCCCGGAAGGGACACCGTGAGAACGCGATCTCGTCGCCCTGCGAGGAGGTCACCGGTTCGAAGCCGAGCCGCTCCAGCTCGCCGGCCAGCGCTTTGACGCACGACTTGGATCGGGTGCGTTTCCCGGTTTCGATCCCCCACGAGCGCCCGGCGGCAGTGGCCTCCGTCGCGTCGGCGCCGACCCTCTCGGCCAGGGTCGCGAGAAGGACCGCGAGGAGCGTGTGGCTGGGCGGGTCGAAGCCGAGCCCGGGCGCACCGGGGGCGAGCGAGTACACGTGTTGGGGCCGCCCCACGTTTCCCCGGTGCACGGGCTCGACGGTGACGAGATTGGCCTCGCGGAGTCGTTCGAGATGGAGCCGGACCGTGTTGGCATGCAGCCCGAGGCGATCGGCCAGCTCCGCGGCCGTCAGCCCTCGGGTCGAGCCCGAGAGCTCCTCGTACATGGAGTAGCGCGTCTCGTCCCCGAGGGCTTTCAAGACGGCGAGGAGGTCCATCCCCTTGACGGTATCTGCCGTTCGGGCATATTTTCAAGGTCTAGCCTGGTTTTATTGCCCGTGGACAGCGCTGCACCCCCCTCCTCCGATGACGTCCTGCACGCCCTCGCGGGCGTGCTCGACCCGGAGCTCCGGGCCTCGATCGTCGATCTGGGCATGGTCCACGACGTCAGGGTCGAACCGACGGGCGACGTGGTGGTCAGGGTCGCGCTGACGACCGCCGCCTGCCCGTTACGCGGGCAGATCGGCAACGACGTCCGATCGAAGGTCGCCGGGCTGCAGGGCGTCGGCGAGGTCCGGGTCGAATACGACGAGATGACCCAGGATGAACGATCGGCGCTCATGCAGAAGGCGCGGTTGCGGGCCTCGCAGTCGGCGCCGCCGACAGAGGTACCGCCGACGACCCGCGTGATCGCGGTCGGCAGCGGCAAGGGTGGCGTGGGGAAGTCGTCGATCACGGCCAATCTCGCAGCCGCGCTCGCGGCCCGCGGGCTCACCGTCGGAGTGCTCGACGCGGACATCTGGGGGTTCTCGATCCCGCGGATGCTCGGCTTGACGGGCCGGTTGGCCGGCGCGCCGGAAGCGGACGGCAAGGGGAAGATCGTCCCCAACGAGCGCGCCGTGGGACCGGGGACGCTTCGGGTCGTCTCGATGGGCCTGCTCGTCGACGACGAGGACACCGCGCTGATGTGGCGCGGGCTCATCCTGGCGAAGGCGCTCGAGCAGTTCCTGACCGACGTCAAGTGGGGCGACCTCGACTACCTGCTCATCGACATGCCGCCCGGTACCGGTGACATCCAGATGGCGTTGGCGCGCCTGCTTCCCCAAGCCGAGATGCTCGTCGTGACGACGCCGGCCAAGGGCGCCCAAAAGGTTGCGTCGCGCGTCGCCGACATGGCTCGGCGGTCGTATCTCAAGGTGCTCGGCGTCGTCGAGAACATGAGCGAGTTCGTCGCGCCCGACGGCTCGCGGCATGCGATCTTCGGTTCGGGCGGGGGCAAACGGCTCGCCGCCCTCACCGGCGCGCCGCTCGTCGGATCAGTGCCGATCGAAGCGGCCGTGTCCGAAGGCGGCGACGTCGGCACGCCGGTTGTGCTGTCGCACGCCGACTCCCCGGCCGCGATCTCGTTGCATGCGATCGCAGAACGCATCGTCACCGAGCTGTTGCCACCGGTCGAGATGGCGGGGTGCACGGCGCGCATCTTCCAGCTCGCCGAAAAACTTCCGTGACCCGAGGCGATCCGTTCGAGCGGATCGTCGACGAGGTCTGCGGCGGCGCACCCGGCGCCGTGTGGGGGCAGCACCAACAACGGTGGCGGTCTCGCGGGATCAATGACCGCCGCGTCACCAAGGCCTTGCGCCAGTACTGGGGGCCGGAGGCGGACGCGATGCGCGTGTCGCTCGCGCGCGAAGACGCTCGCTTCGTCGCGGGCGTCATCAAGATGGTCGGGGACGAGCTGGGCCTCTCGGAGGCCGATCGACGCCGGGTCGGTGCCGCCGCGGTGCGCTCGCGGCTGCTCGGCGAAGGCGACGCAACGCTCGCGCCCGTCGACGCGGCATGGCGGGCGTGGTGGCCGCCGCCACCCGGCCCGACCGGCCGTGAGCGCCTCGCCGATTTTCTCGGCGCGTGGCGCGCGTGGTTGGAAGAAGCACCTTCATGACCATGCGGAACGAGCAGCGGTTGGTATTCGGTGAGATCGCCGCGCAGTACGACGAGGCCCGGCCGTCGTATCCCGGCGAGCTCTTCGACGCGGTGACGGCCTTCGGAGGACTCACGGCCGGAGACACCGCTCTCGAGATCGGTGCGGGCACCGGGAAGGCGACGACGCACTTCGTCGAACGCGGACTTCGCGTGCACGCGTTGGAGCCCAGCGCGCCGATGGCCGCCGTGCTGCGCGCCAAGGGTATTGCTGCGGAGGAAGTGACGTTCGAGGACTGGCGCGTGCGGCCCCGCGAATTCCGGTTGGTATACGCGGCGCAAGCCTGGCACTGGGTCGGCGGCGAAGACCGGTACGAGAAGGTCGCGGCCGCCCTCGCACCCCACGGCGTCGTGGCGTTGTTCTGGAACAAGGGACGAGACTGGGAAGGCTCGCTGCGCCGCGACAACGACGCGATGTACGAGCAGTACGCCCCCGAGATGACGAGCTCGCTCGGTTCGTGGAACCTGGACTGGGTCGCGGAGCAGCTCGAGGCCTCCGGCATGTTCGAGCCGACCGTCACACGCTCCTTCACGTGGCACCGGACCTACACGACCGAAGAGTGGGTGCGCCTGCTGGGCACGCACTCGGATCATCGGGTCCTTTCGGAGTCGCAGCGCACGCAGCTCCACGCCGCAGTCGGCGGCGTCATCGATGCCCACGGCGGCGCCGTCGACGTCGTCTATGACGCGGTGCTGTACCTCAGTCGGCGAGTCTGAGCGCGACCGCCGGTTCGATGCGGGAGGCGCTGCGCGCGGGCGCGGCGGTTGCCGCGAGCGCGCACACGAAGGTGCCGACGACCAGGATCGCGATCGACCCGATCGGAACCCGGAACGCGATGTCCGAGCCGAAGGCGTCGGTGAGCGTGATCGACCAGGCGCACACGAGCGCGAGCGCGGTGCCGATGAGCACTCCTTCGACTGCGACGAAGCCGGATTCGATCACGAACGCGGCGCGCACCGCTCTCGCTTGGAAGCCGAGCGCGCGCAGCACACCCACCTGTCGGCGTCGCTCCCGCACGGCGCGGATCATGATCACGCCTATGCCCGCGACTCCGACCACGAGCCCGAGCGCGAGATAGCCGCGCATCAGCAGGAAGAATTGCTGCTGATTGGCGAGTTGCACCTGCACCACGTGACGCAGCGTCTCGGCCTTCCCGCCGTTCGGGAGGAAGCGTCCCGCGAAGTGGTCTACGAAACCCATCGGGTCCGCAACATCGACATACGCCCGGCTCGGCACCGCGCGGTCGCCCGCAAGCGCGCGCATTGCCGGCAACCCGAGGAGCACCCCGTTCTGCACGAAGTCGTTCGGCGCGATGGCGGCGACCGTGAAGGTGTGACGAGTACCGCCGACCGTGTCGACGACGGTGAAGGTGTCACCGATGTCGACACTCTGGCGCGGCGGCCCGCCGCGGCCGGCGAGGAAGAACTTGTCGATGATGGCGAGGTCGGGATTCGCGAGCACCGTTCGGTACGCAGCGGCATCGGTAGGCGCGGTCCCGCGGTCGTCGAGCGCGGGTGGCCCGTGATCCACGAACCGGCCGTCGTATGCGCTTGCTTCCCATGGGCGAGTGTCGGTCAGGCCCGGAGCGCTGGTGACGTCGATCAGGGTCGTGACGAGCGGCGCGACGGCCCGAACGCCGGGTTCGCGCGCGAGTGCGCCGAACGGCACGGGATTGGTCGGGTTCGAATCGAGGACCACGTTGTATCCGCCCGAGACGTCGCGCGTGAAGTTCCCGAGCTGTCCCGAGAACATCGACGCGAACACCGACACCATCACCAAGATGAACACCACGAGGGCGAACATCCCGAGCGTCATCGACGTGCGGAACCGGCGGGCGAGCGGATACGCGAGACCCAATCGCACTTGCAACGATCGTTTGGCGAGACGACCGATGAGGTGACCGACCGCCTCCTGGTGCTGAGAAACGAGCACCACCGCCGCCCCGACGAGCACGAGACCCTGGAGGGTGAACAGTAGGACGTCGACGTCCCCGCCGAGCGCAAGGGCGGCAGGCACGGCGGCCACCGCCCACACCAGCACAGCGATCGCCGCGCCGGTGGTCGCGATCGGACGCGGAACGTTGCGCGCGATGGTCGGCGTGACGCCGACCAACACCAGCACGGGACCGAGCATCAGCGCGAGGAAGGAAGCCGTCGTGACTCCGGCAAAGGTGAGCACCAATCCGGCGACGGCTGCGACCAACCCGAGGTAGGACGCGCGCCGCCGGGGTCGCCGGCGAGCCGGCTCGCTGATGTCGCGGATCGCCTGGATGATGTTGAAGCGGCTCAGCCAGATGCTCGTCAGGAGCACGGTCGCGATCGCGATGACGAACCCGACGACCATCCCCCGCTGCACGCTCGCCCACTTGAAGGCAAAGTGCAGCGTCAGACGGTCGTCGTCCGAGCGACTCCCGAACAACTCCGACGCGGCGGCCATCAACGCCCGGCCGAGGCCGAGACCGACGAACGTGCCCGCGATCGCGGAGATGACCGCGTAGCACCAGCCCTCGGCTGCGAACGCGCCGACGAGCGAGCCCCGTCGCAGTCCCACCGCGCGCAGCATGCCGAGCTCGGACTTCCGCTCGTCGGCGAGCATGAAGAAGATGTTGACGAGGAGCAGGATGCCGGCGAGCACAGCGAACGTGCCGAGCGACGTGTAGAGCCGCGCGAGCGAGTTCCCTGCCCGGTCGGCGCGCTCGAGCACGGTGCGCTTGACGTCCTCGATGCTGTACCGGCCCGGTCCGAGTTGCGCGCGCACGGCCGTGTCGACCTGGTCGGTGAGATGCGCTCCCTCCTCGACTCCCCCCCGGTTCGACACAAGGACGAGCGATTGAGGTGGCGCGCCGGGGCGACCGGCGCTCATCGCCGCGATCGTGCCGGGCGCGACGAACGCGTTGTTCGCTCGAGTCTCGTCGCCTCGCCAGAACCCCGCGACCCCGAGCTTGGGCAGCACGCGTACGACGCGGAACTTCACCGTCGTGCCGTACGCGAATGCCTCGATCGTCGAACCGGCGCCGATGTGCAGCGTTCGCGCGAGGTCGCGACCGATCACGGCCTCGCCCGGTCGGGGCGTCGCGCCCGAGATCCCCGTCGCGTGGGTGTCGCCGCCGAAGCGCCGGGCCGCGTCGAAGTCGGTTTCGAGCAACTGCGCCTTCGGCGCCGCGAATCCGCCGGTTGCGATCGCCGCTCGCGTGAGTGCGAGTGGCAACACACCATCGGCGTCTGCATCGCGGAACCCCGCGAGAGCGTCCCGAACCGGCGCGCCCGCGGCGATGCCGTTCGCGGAGACGATCTCGTCGACGGGACCGAGCTGCTCGTACGCACCGCGCCGGACTGAGGCGTCGAAGGTGTCGCCGATGACGAATGAACCGGTCATGATCGCGGTGCCGAGCAGCGAACCGAGGACGACGAGCAACGTCTCGCGAGGACGGCGCACCGCGTTGCGCAGCGCCAGACGGCGTAACACCGGCCGCCGCGCGAGCACGTAGAGGAACGGCAGCGAGACCAGGGCGACGACGATCATCGCGGCGCAGCCGCACCCGCGATGAGCTCGTCGGTCACGATGCGGCCGTCGCGCATGCGAATCATTCGATTCGCGCTGCGCCCGACGCCGTCGTCGTGCGTCACGACGATCAACGTCTGTCCGTCGGCGTGCAGCTCCCGCAGCAGCTCCAGCACGTGCTCGGCGGTCTCGGAGTCGAGGGCACCGGTCGGTTCGTCGGCCCACACCACTCGTGGCCGGCCGGCGAGGGCACGCGCCACCGTGACCCGTTGTTGCTCACCGCCGGACAGCTCGGCAGGACGATGCTTGAGCCGGCCCCCGAGTCCCACGCGTTCGAGCGTCTCCGACGCGCGGCGGCGCGCGTTCTTCGCGTCGGCGCCCGCGAGCAGCAGGGGTAGCTCCACGTTCTCCACGGCGCTGAACACCGGGATCAGGTTGTAGGCCTGGAACACGAACCCCATCGACGACGCGCGGTTGGCGGTGCGCCTCGCATCGCTCAACGCGTGCAGATCCACGCCGTCGAGCAGCACGCGGCCACCGTCGATGTCGTCGAGGCCCGAACAGCAGTTGAGCAGCGTCGTCTTGCCGGAACCCGAGGGGCCCATCACGGACACGAACTCACCGTCGTGCACGACGAGATCCACGTCGTGCAACGCAACGACCTCTTCGGCGCCCGTCCGGTAGACCTTGCGGACCGCCTCGGCCACCAACATGGGCTCGCTCACGCGCGAGCTTCTTAGCGCATGCGGACCCGACGAAGCGCTTCGGGCAGCTCCTGGAACCCGCGCGACCGGAGCGCCGAGACCGCGTCGGGCACGTCACAGTCCTGGCGATCCTGGCCCGCGATCTGTTCGCCCGAGCCGTCGCGCAGCACGAAACGGCACCCGTACTCGGTCTCGATCGACATCGACTCGGCCAGATCGTCGACCACGTCGATCACCACACCGTCGCCGGCCGGGTACAAGGCCCGCAGATATTCGGGTGCGTACACCGGCACGCCGTCGACCTCACCGACCTGCTCGCTGTCGGGCCCCGGCCAGAAATCTTCGTACAGGAAGGGCGCGGTGGATTCGCAACAGCCGGTGCCGATGGTGAACACCAGCGCGCCGCGGCGGTCACGCTTCGCCTTCTCGACGATGCGCGCCGCCGCGTCCGTGCCGGTGACCTTCACGTCAGATGTTCGCGCTCAGCGCGCTGAAGTGCAGGTAGCCGTTGCGGTCGGTGGCCGTGTTCTGCCATACGTGCTTGATCTGGCGGTACTCGTTGTATCCGAAGTCGCCGAGCTCCCGACCGATGCCCGACTGCTTGTAGCCGCCGAATGGCTGGGTCGGCGTGATCATGTGGTAGTCGTTCACCCACACCGTGCCGGTGCGCATCGCCGCGGCAATGCCGTGGGCGCGGTCGAGGTTCTTCGACCACACGCCGCCACCGAGCCCGTAGATCGAGTCGTTCGCGATCTTGATCGCCTCGTCGTCGGAATCGAACGGGATCACGCACAGGACCGGACCGAAGATCTCCTCTTGGGCGATCTTCATCGAGTTGTCGGCCTCGAAGATCGTCGGCAGGTAGTAGGCGCTCTGGTCGAGCCCGGCGGGCAGGTCGGTCGGCTTCGCGCCACCGCACAGCAGCTTGGCGCCCTCGTCGAGGCCGAGCTTCACGTAGCGCTCCGTGGTGTCGACCTGGCTCGGTGCGACGAGCGGCCCGAGATCGGTGGCCATGTCCATGTTGTCGCCGATCACGATCTTGCTGGTGCGGTCCACCAGCATGGCGACGAACTCGTCGTAGATCTTGCGTGACACCAACGCGCGGGTCCCCGACTCGCACACCTGGCCGTTGTGGAAGAACGTGCCCCACAACACACCGGCTGCGGCGAGGTCGAGGTCCGCGTCGTCGAGCACGATGTTGGCGGACTTGCCGCCGAGCTCCAGTGTCACCTTCTTCACGGTGCCCGAAGCGAGCTGCATGATTCGGCGGCCGACTTCTGTCGAGCCGGTGAACGCGACCTTGTCGACGAGCGGGTGCTGTGCGAGCTCTTCACCGGCGCTGCCACCGGGACCGGTGATGAGGTTCACGACGCCCGGCGGGATATCGGCATCCTGCACAGCCTTCACCATCTCGATCGCGCTGAGCGATGTGAAGCTGGCGGGCTTCAGCACCGAGGTGTTGCCGGCGGCGATTGCCGGCGCGATCTTCCAGCCGGCCATGAGGAACGGGAAGTTCCACGGCACGATGCCGGTGCAGACACCGAACGGCTCGTAGCGCGCGACGCTCTTTGCAGGCGGGAACGGGCTCTCACCGCGTTCGACCACGTCGGGCTGGTTCTCGGCGAGGTCGGCGAACGTGTTCAGCGTCGACACCGCGCCCGGGACGTCGGCGAACATCGCCTTCTTGATCGTGCCGCCCCCATCGCGTGCTTCGATCTCTGCGATCTCTGCCTGGCGGGCGTTGATGAGCTCGGCCACTTTGCGCAGCTTCTCCGCCCGCTCCTTGCCGGACATCTTCGGCCACGGGCCCTCGTCGAAGGCCTGGCGAGCGGCTTGCAGGGCTTTGACCGCGTCCTCCCGTCCGGCCTTGGCGACGTCGGCGATCTTCTCGCCGGTCGACGGGGCGTGGGTGGCGAAGGTTTCGCCCGATTGCGCGGCGACCCACTCGCCGTTGATGAACAGCTTTGTCTCGGCCATGACGGGGCTCCTTTTGCGCGCAGCGACAGCGGACGCAGGCTACGGCATTTCGCCGGCGAGCTTCCAGGTCGCCTTCGCGCCCGAGCCCTGCACCTTGCCCTCGGCCTTGAGCTTGAGCAGATGCGCGTGCACCTGCCGCTGCGCCATCTCGATCAGGCCCTCGGGGATATCCGTGTAGAGCGTCTCGACGATGCGCTTGATCGTGCGCGGCTGTTCCTTCAGCACCTTCAGGATCTGCCGCTCGCGCATCTTGCGGTGCGCAACGTACTCGGTGAGCGCGGCCACGGGCTCGTCGATCACGTCTCCGTGAGCGGGGCAGATGCGGGCGAGGCGCTTCAGCTTGCGCAGGCGTTCGAGCGAGGCGAGGTACTGCGTCATGTCGCCGCCGCGTTGCGGATTCACGACGGTCGTCGTGCCGTTGAGCACGTGGTCGCCCGTGAACAGCGTCCGTTCCTCGTCGAGGAGGAAGCACAGGTGGTTGGGGGCATGCCCGGGCGTGTGCAGCGCCTCGAGGCGGAACTCCGTACCGTCGATCGTGTCACCGTCGACGAGGACGCGGTCGAGGGTGAGCGTGACCTCGTCCGCTTTCGGGAACGGGCTGAAACCGGCGATGACCGCGCCGGTCGACGCCGCGATCTTGCTCGCGGCCGGCCAGTGGTCAGGATGCGTGTGCGTGAGCAGGACCCATCGCACGCGTTCGCGCATCGAAGCGCCGACGATCGCGTCGATGTGATCTGCAAGCGCAGGCCCGGGATCGATCACCGCGACCTCGTCGATGCCGACAAGATAGGTGTTCGTGCCGGGACCAGTCATCAGTCCCGGGTTGTTCGCGACCACACGCCGCACGAGCGGCGACAGCGCGCTCGCGGCTTCGGGTGTCAGGTCGGGCACGGCGCCTCGCGGAGGTCGGCCAGCAGTGCGTCGACGCGGTCGAAGCGGGCGAGCACCTCGAGGCTGCGCTGCGTCGGCAGGATGAGATCGATGTCACCGCGCGCGTGGGCGCGCAGCACGTCGAGCGGCCGCATCCACGCCGACGCGACGAGCTCACTTCCGTCGTGTACTCCTTCGTGCCCATCGGGCGCGGGCGCCACGAAGAACCGCGTGTCGTAGCGCCGGGGGGCACCCGGCGGCGTCACCCAACGTGCGAACCCCACCAGCACGCTCGGGTCGAGCGGGATGCCGGCCTCTTCGAGGCACTCGCGTGCCGCCGCGACGCGGAACTCGTCGAGCCCGAGCGCCCGGGCGTGCTCGATGTCGTCGGGATCGACCGCGCCACCGGGAAAGACAGTCGCGCCCGGCGCGAACAGCAACGCCGGGTTGCGTTCGAGCACGAATACATGCAGGTCGGGACGATCACGCACGAGGATCACCGTCGCCGCGTCACGTACCTTCTCCACGGGCGAAGTCTACGTGGCGCCGTAACCTGCTCGGCGTGGATCGGCGACGACAGCTCCCCAGCGTCGAACGTGTCCTCGCGGCGCTCGATCCTACGATTCCCCATCTCGTGCGCGCGCGTCTCGCGCGCGAAGCGATCGCCGCTGCCCGAGAAGGCGCAGGCTCGCCCGAAGACGTGGTGGCGGACGCGCATGCGCGCGCCGCGGCATTCTCGTCACAGCTCCTCGGCCCGGTCGTGAACGCGACGGGCGTGCTGTTGCACACGAACCTCGGGCGCGCGCCGCTCGGGCCGGACGCGCTGCAACAGATGCTCGCGTCCCACGGCTACACCAACGTCGAGTACCGGCTCGCCGAAGGTGTACGCGGTTCGCGGCACGACCACGCGGGCGCGCTGCTCGCGGAAGCCTGCGGCGCAGAAGCGGGCATCGTCGTCAACAACAACGCGGCAGCAGTGCTCCTGGTACTCGCAGCGCTGGGCCGCGGCCGTGAGGTGTTGGTGTCGCGTGGCGAGCTCGTCGAGATCGGGGGCGGGTTCCGCGTTCCCGAGATCATGGCCGAGACCGGCGCGCAGCTGGTCGAGGTCGGCACCACGAACCGCACTCGGCTGTCGGATTACGAACGTGCGCTTGGCGATGACGTCGCGCTGGTGCTGAAGGTGCACGCGTCGAACTATCGGATGGTGGGATTCGTCGCGTCGGTGTCCGTGGCCGAGCTGGCGACGCTGAGGCGCCCGGTCGTCGTCGATGCGGGCTCCGGCCTGCTCGACGACACGACGCCGTGGCTCGCCGAGCGTCCACCGTGGTTGCGCGACGAGTTGGGCGTCCGCCAGTGCATCGACGCCGGCGGCGCGCTCGTCACATTCTCGGGTGACAAGCTGCTCGGCGGCCCGCAAGCGGGCGTGATCGTCGGTCGGCGCGCGCTCGTCGACCGCTGCCGAGCCCACCCGCTGGCCCGCGCCGTGCGCGCCGACAAGATGACCCTCGCCGCGATGCAGTCGGTGGCCTTCGCGTATCTCGAAGGGACCGCCGGTGCGCTGCCGTTCTGGCGCATGGCGTGCACACCGGTCGACGCGTTGCGCGTGCGGGCCGAGGCGCTGTGCGCGCGTGTTCCCGAGGCGAAGGTCGTGGAGACCGAGGCGGTCGCCGGCGGTGGCTCGCTTCCCGGGCTGTCGATTCCGTCGTGCGGTATCGCGGTCGAAGCGGCGCGCCCGGCCGAGCTCGCGACGCGCCTGCGTGCGTCGCGGATCGTCGCACGCGTGGAGGACGGACGCGTCGTGTGCGATCTGCGCGCGGTGGATCCGAACGACGACGCCCGGCTCGCCGACGCGCTGCGATGAGAGTGGTCGCGACCGCAGGACACGTCGATCACGGGAAGTCCTCACTTGTCCTCGCACTCACCGGCACCGACCCGGACCGCTTCCCCGAGGAGAAGGCCCGCGGGCTCACAATCGACCTCGGCTTCGCGTTCTGCACGCTGCCATCGGGTCAGGTCGTGGGATTCGTCGACGTGCCCGGACACGTCCGATTCGTCAAGAACATGCTCGCGGGCGTGGGCGCGGTCGATGTCGCGTTGTTGGTCATCGCAGCCAACGAAGGGTGGATGCCGCAGACAGAAGAGCACATGCAGATCCTCGACCTGCTCGACGTGCGCCACGGAATGGTTGCGCTGACCAAAGCCGACGTCGTAGACGACGACACCCTCGAGCTGGCGCGCCTCGAGGTCGAGGAGCGCCTCGCGTGGCCGGTCGTCGTCGTCGACTCCCTGAGCGGGCGAGGGCTGGCGTCGGTGCGAACGACACTCGACGAGGTGTTGGCCGCCGCGCCTGCGCCGCGCGACTCCGGCCGCCCGCGCCTCTGGGTCGATCGCGTCTTCGCGGCGAAGGGTGCGGGCACCATCGTCACGGGAACGTCGACCGGCGGCACGCTGAGACGCGACGACGAGGTGACGATCGAACCCGGCGGCCGGCGGGCCCGAGTGCGGCGCATCGAATCGCATCACGCGCAGATGGACGAGGTGGGACCGGGCGCGCGTGTCGCGCTCAACCTGGCCGGTGTCGATCATCGCGACGTGCAGCGCGGGGACGCCGTCGTTCGCCCCGGACAGTGGGCGGTCGTCGATGCGGTCGACGTCGCGTTGCGCGCGCTTCCGGGCCACACGTTTGCGCGGCGCGGCATGGTGGACGTGCACGTCGGGTCCGGCGAGCAGCGCGGCGCGTTGCGCCTCCTCGACGAGGACGGCGGCTACGCGCGGGTCCGTCTCTCGACCCCGCTGCCACTCGCCCCGGGCGACCGGCTCGTGCTGCGCTCGTCCGGAATGCAAGCGACGGTCGGAGGCGCCGAAGTGCTCGACGTCGCACCCGCGCGCCGTACCGTCGACGCACTCGTGCGCGCGCATCTTCCGCTGGCATCGCGCGTCCTCGCCGCGCGGCCCTGGTGCACGCCTTCGGAGTTCGTGATGCTCGCGGGACGCCCCGCCGCCGACGACGAAGCCGAACGGGCCGGAGAGTGGCTGGTCACGCCCGAAGAGCTGGCGCGCGTACGCGCCCGGGCGGCGGAGCTCGGGCGCGACGGTTGGCCGGCGGTCACGACGGTCGCGGCCGCGTGCCGCGTCGACGTCGCGCAGCTGCGCGCGGCGATCGGCGAGACGCTCGGGGCATCGCCGCTCGACCATCCCGACGCCGGGAAGCTGCTCGGCGCGCTGGACGCCGAACCGTTCTCACCACCGGCGCCCGCCGACACGGGCGCCTCACCCGCGCTGGTGCGCGCGCTCGTGCGCGCCGGCGCGCTCGTGGATCTCGATGGCGTGATCTTCACCGCCCACGCGCTCGAGGAAGCCCGGCAGCGCATCGCGCACGCCCTGGTGGCACGGGGTCAGCTCACGGTCGGTGACGTGCGCGACATTCTCGGCTCGACCCGCAAGTACGTGCTGCCGATCGTCAATCGCATGGACGCCGAGGGCGTCACCCGGCGACGCGGCGATCTTCGGATCCCCGGCCCTCGCGCCACGCCCGACCGCTGAATCAGCGAATCAGTTTTCGGGGGGCAGGAGGCGGCGGCGCTCGGCTTCGGTGAGGCCGCCCCAAATGCCGTGGGGTTCGCGCACGCGCAACGCGAATTCGAGACACTCACGCTGCACCGAACATGCGAGGCAGATTTCCTTCGCCTTGGTCTCGCGCCCCTCGCGCTCCTCGCGCCGCTCGGGCAGCGGCGGTGGAAAGAACAACGCGGACTCGGGCCCCCGGCACGAAGCCCTCAGGTGCCACGTCTCATGAATGATTCCGAGTGCCACACCCAAGTCGACCCCCGCACCACCGTCGATTCGCGCCGGACCGTATCCCCGGCCCGCACCTCCCACAAACTGCCTGGTCAGCGGTGCCGGTAGTCGCGCGCGCCTCCGGCTTCCGGTTCGACCTCGAGCACGATGCCCTCGACCGACACGACGCGCACGTGGTCGCCGGCCTTGATCGGCGTCGCGCGGTTCGTGCGCGCGCGCCACAACGCGTCGCGGACACGCACCACGCCGTCGGGATCGACGTCGGCAACGGCGGCGCCCAACTCGCCGACGAGCTCCTCGCGCCCGATCGTCGGCGTGGAGAAACGGGAGCGCACCATTGCGGTCATTGCGGAGAGCATGAACACGACCGTTCCGCCGATCACGAGCACCAGCACCCACCAGCGGGGGTCCAGTCGCGACGAACCGCCGTACAACCAGATCGATCCGCCGGTGAGCGACATCGCACCGATGAACGTCCACGGGCCCAGGCCACCGGCCTGCAGGTCGATCGACAGGCCGAGCACGCCGAGCATCAGGAGCGCGACGGCCCACGGGGCGACGGGAAGGTGCGAGAAGCCGAAGCAACCGCCCACCAGCGCGCATGCCCCGACGAACCCGGCGACGCCCACGCCCGCGGTGAAGAATTCGAAGACGATCAACAGCAGTCCGACGACGAACAAGAAGTACGCCACCCAAGGCGTGTCGAGCGTGTGCGCGAGTTGTTGCCCGAGATCGAGCTTGTGGAAGTGCACGTTCTGCGAAAGCGTGCGATTGCCCGCCTCACCCTTGAGCGTCGCGATCTTGACGCCGTTGATGGTGCGGCCGTCGAGCGACGCAACGAAGTCCTGGAGGGTCGCGGGCGCACCCGCGCCGCGCACGATCGGCTTCGCCTTCAGCGCGTCCTCGCCGGGCACCGTCCGGGACGGATGGTCGTAATAGACCGGGTCGACCGGGCCGAAGTCGGCGCCCGGGGCAACTGCAGCCTCGCCCGCCGCCAAGGCGAGGAGCGCGCCGGCGCCGCGCGCGCCGCCGCTCGAAGGACCCACCCAGGCCGCCACGGCGACCGTTGCGCGTTCGAAATCGCGCACGAGCGCGCCCACGTCGACGTCGACTGCGCCCGACGCGTCGATCTGGTACACGAGCACGGTCGAATGAAGCTTCTCGGCCTCGCGCAGCGTCGACCGGATCAGCGCGGCATTGGACGGGTCGAGCAAGCCGTTCACCTGCACGACGTCGATGCGGCCCGACGCCGTACCTTGCGCGCTCGCCGCGACGGAAGAAAGGGCGCCGGCCCCGCCACACACGGCGATGAGCACGAAGACCGCCAGTCGGATGGACCGCACGCACCTCTCCTACCATGCACGTGATGGAGGTTGCCGATTTCTGCTCGACCTCCCGTGTCGTGATCGTCGCCGGGAAGGGCGGCGTCGGGAAGACGACTGTCACGGGAGCGCTCGCCGTCACCGCCGCGCGCGCCGGGCGTTCGGTGCTCGTCGTCGAGGTCGAGGGGAAGTCGGGGTTACCGGCGATGTTCGGCGCGCCGCCCCTCGGCTACGAGGAGATCCAGCTCGACGAGCGTGTACGGGCGCGTTTCTTGACGCCCGACGCGGCCCTCGTCGACTACCTCGTCTCCCACGGGATGAAGCGCATCTCGAAACGGCTCGTCAGCTCGGGCGCGCTCGAAGTCGTCGCGACGGCGGTGCCGGGCATGAAGGAGATTCTCGTTCTCGGGAAGGTCAAGTCACTCGAGGAATCGCGCGCGGCCGATCTCCTGATCGTCGACGCGCCGGCCGCCGGGCATGCGATCACGTTCCTGCTGTCGGCGCGGGGCTTGCTCGACGCTGTGCAGGTCGGCCCCGTGCGCAAACAGGCGCAGGACGTCATCGGTCTCCTCTCGGACCCGGCGCGGTGTCAGGTGCTCCTCGTCACGCTGCCCGAGGAGACGCCGGTGAGCGAGGCGATCGACACCGCCTTCGCCATCGAGGACCGGGTCGGCGTCGCACTCGGTCCGATCGTGATCAACCAGTGCTTCGGGGCCCTGCCCGATGACGTGTCCGTCGATCCCAACGACATCCTGCGCGACGCCGAGGCGTGCCGGCGCTTCGTCTCCGATCGGGAGGCGCGAGATCTCGCCCGCGCTGCCGCCTTCCGCCAGGAGCGGCACCGGCTGCAGCACGAGCAGATCGAACGGCTCGCCAAGCGCCTGCCGTTGCCACAGATCGAGTTGCCGTTCGTGTTCACGCCCGACATCACGCGCCCGCAGCTCGACGTGCTCGCCGACGCGCTCACGAGCGGGATCGGCCGGTTGTGAAGGTCGAAGAGCTCGTGACCAAACGGCAGGTGGTGATCTGCTGCGGGAGCGGAGGCGTCGGGAAGACGACCGCGGCCGCGGTCCTCGCGCTCGAAGGTGCCCGCCGCGGCCGCAAGGCGTGCGTGGTCACGATCGATCCCGCCAAGCGCCTCGCGGACACGCTCGGACTCGAGGCGCTGACCAACAACGCGACGGAGATCGCACGCGAGCGCTGGATCGACGGTGACCCCAACGTCGCGCCCGGCGGCCAGTTGTTCGCGTTGATGCTCGACACAAAGTCGACGTTCGACCTCCTCGTCACCCGCAACGCCGGAGACGACGAGCAGGCGCGAAGGATCCTCGACAACACCTTCTATCGCAACGTCTCCGGCGCGCTGGGTGGCACGCAGGAATACATGGCGATGGAGAAGCTGCACGAGCTGCACGACGAAGGAGGCTTCGACCTCATCGTCGTCGACACGCCACCGACGCGTCACGCGTTGGATTTTCTCGATGCGCCACAGCGCCTGGTGCGCCTGCTCGACAATCGCATCTTCCGGCTGTTGATGATGCCGACGCGCGCGAGCCTCAAGGTCGCGAGCGTCGCCGTGCAGACCTTCTTGCGCACGGTGTCGCGCGTCGTCGGCTCCGCGGTGATCAAGGACATCGTGGCGTTCTTCCGCGCGTTCGAGGGCATGGAGGACGGCTTCCGGGCGCGCGCGCAAGCCGTCGACGCGCTGCTCGCCGATCCGAGCACCGCCTTCGTGCTCGTGACATCTCCGCGCCGCGACGCGCTGGAGGAGGCGACGTTCTTCGCCGATCGGCTCGCGACCAACGGCCAACACGTCCAGGCGCTGATCGTCAACCGGATCCATCCCGCGTTCGGCGACGAGTCACCGATGGGACTCAGAACCACCGCCGAAGCGCTCCGGCTCGCGCAGTCCGACCCTGCGGAGCGCCTCGCGACGCTCTACGACAACCTGGCCGACTTCCGCGAGGTCGCGCTGCTCGAGCGTGAGCACATCGACGGCCTGCGCGACAAGATCGGCAGTGCCGTCGTCGCCTACGTGCCGTACCTCGCCCACGACGTGTACGACTTCGAGGTGTTGCACGAGATCGGCAACCTCCTGCTCGCCGGCGATACATTGATCGGCCAATGACCACGATCCTGGTCGCGGCGGACGCGAAGTGGGTGCGGGACCAGGTCCGGGCTGCGTTCATGGGATCGAAGCAGAACGTCGTCGAGGTGACGCGCGGACAAGATGTCCGTGACACGTTTGCCGATGTAGATCCCGACCTCGTGATCCTCGACATGCAGATCGGGAACATGGGAGGCATCGCGGTCGCGCTCGATCTGCGCCTCGAGGAGTCGGCCGGCCGGCTCGACCGTGCCAACATCCTTTTGCTGCTCGATCGCGAGGCCGACGAGTTCATCGCACGTCGCGCTGACGTCGACCTCATCCTCGTGAAGCCCGTCGACGCCGGAATCCTGCGGCGCACCGCCAAGCAACTGCTCTCCGCGGCCGGGTGAACGACCACGAGCTCGCCGTGCATGTTGCCGGCGCGGCCGCGGAGCTGCTGCTGCAGCTCCGAGCGGACGGAGGGAGCAAGGACGACGGCGATCGCGAGTCGAACGATCTGATCCTCGCAATGTTGCGCGACGCTCGTCCGGACGACGCGATCCTCTCCGAAGAGTCGAGAGACGACCCGGTTCGCCTCGAACGAGAGCGTGTGTGGATCGTCGACCCGCTCGACGGCACACGCGAGTTCGGTGAAGCGGGGCGCAGTGACTGGGCGGTGCACATCGCGCTCGTGGTCAACGGCACCCCCGACGCGTGCGCGGTCGCGCTCCCTGCCCAGAACAATGTGGTGTTCTCGACGGCCACGCCACCGGCGCTCGCACCTGCCGCTGACGGCAAGATGCGGCTTCTCGTGTCGCGCACTCGTCCGCCCGACCTCGCGCAGCACCTCGCGGCCGCGCTCGATGCCGAGCTGGTACCGCTCGGATCGGCCGGCGCCAAGACAATGGCCGTGATCCAAGGCCATGCCGACGTGTATGCCCACTCGGGCGGACAATACGAATGGGATTCGGCCGCGCCGGTCGGCGTGGCTCGGTCGGCCGGCTGCCATTGCTCGCGCCTCGACGGCGCGCCGCTCGTGTACAACCAGCCCGATCCCTACTTGCCTGATCTCTTGGTCTGCCGCCCCGAGCTCGCCCGCGCGGTATTGGCCGCCGTCGCCAATGCACCGGACCGCTAAGATTCCGCGGCTCACACGGGGTGTGGCGCAGCTTGGTTAGCGCGCAGCGTTCGGGACGCTGAGGCCCCGGGTTCAAATCCCGGCACCCCGACCATGGCGGTCTTACTAGAACCCCCGCCCGAGAGGGCGGCAGCTAGTAGGTCGGCCTTGGTTTGATCGATCGCCGGTTCGACGCGTCGGCGTTTTCCGACGCCAGGGCTTTCAATTGCAATCTTGATTTCAGCCTCGCGCAGTTCGGCGAACGGCTCGCGTAGAACACAATCCGTGACTTCGTTGTCATCGATGTATAGCCGAACGAAGATGGCCTGGTTGAGAAGGCGTCGGAACTTCGCTCCGGATTGTCGATAGAGCTCTTCAGCGTCGTTGAGCAGATTGAGCGCGCTCTCAATGAGTGCGGCGCCGACTTCCAGACGGTCGTCGGTGTTGTCCAACTGCTCCTCAAGCTTTGCTCGCTCGGCGCGAATCTTCCGTAACCTCACGCGCAGCTTGTCTTTGGGACCGGTTGCATCGCTCGCGAGGTCGAGCAAGTTGTCTTCTTGGCGGTCGAGCTTGGCCAGGTGCTCGGAGATCTGATCTCGGAGCAGTTTCGCCGCCGTCGTCTGATCGTCAAGAGTTTCTTGGAGCGTCGAGCGCACCGCTGCGCTGAACTCTTCAGTGAAGCGGATGCCGGCGTAGTGGCTTGTGACGGCGTCCTCTACATCTTCGAGCGGCACGTAGCGGCTGACACACGTTCTGTCTTGCTTTCGGCTGCAAAAGAAGTAGAAGTATTCGCCTCCTCGCCGTCCGACGGCTCGCTGCACGAGTAGACGGCTGTCGTGTCCTTGGTCATGGCATTTGCCGCACCAGATGCTGCCCTTCAAGTAATGGGGATATTGGCGAAAACGCTCGCCAGCGGTGGCTCGCGTTTCGAAAACGGCCTGGACGCGCTCGAATAGTTCTTCGCTGATAAGCGGCTCGTGACGGCCCTGGTACATCTCGCCGTGGTAGGTGATCACGCCGACGTAATAGGGGTCACGGAGCATCGTCTGAATCTTCGACGTCGATACCGCCCTGGCCGGATATCGACCCGGGCGGGTAACCAGACCACGATCCGTCAGCACAGCTTGGAGCCGTTCGATGGTGTACTCGCCAGTGGCGTAGAGATCGAACGCCAGCTTGACGAACGGTGCCCGATCAGGGTCGATCGCAACGGTTCGAACATCGCGACCGTCGAACCGCTCGATGACATTCAGATAGCCCAGTGGGGCTCGACCGAGCGTGCCTCCCTTGCGGGCTTTCTCGCCCATCTTGTAGCGGATATCAGCCCCATCTTCGGCGGAACGGAACTCGTTGAAGGAGGCCAGGATGCCGTGCATCAACTGGCCGACCGGGGTGTCGTCGATGCTTTCAGTGGCTGAGACCAGCGTCACCTTGAACTTGCGGAGACTGACCAAGGTCAGCGCGTCGTCGACCCGATTGCGATTCATTCGTGACAGTTTGTAGACAATCACGTAGTCGACGTCTCGCTCGTTCTTGACGCGGTCCAGCATGGCTTGGAAGGTCGGCCGCTGATCCATTCGAGTCGCGCTGCGTCCCGGTTCGATGTACTCGTCGATGATATCGACGTCCAACTGTTCGGCCTTGCGCTCGCATGCTGAACGCTGCGCCGGGATCGACAAGCCCTCGGGGTCGTAATCGGTGTTGACTTGGGACGGTGTGCTGACGCGCAGATACAGCACAGCTCGTTTGCGACGCGGTGATGGTTCATCGGAGACGGTGACACGAATCAGGGCCCGCGCCGGACCCTGATATACCGCATGTTCAGACTGGTGTTCCTGTGGTCTCATGCCGCGACCTCCGCGGGCTGTGCGAGTCGGAAGTAGTAATGCGTCGGTTCACTCGGACGTTCGGCGGGTGTCGCACAGCGCGGCACTTCTGGTCCTATGCCGAGCAGCCATAGCCGGACGGTGAGCGCCCGCGGTGAGACGTCGAAGCGACGTGCGGCGACGCTGATTCGCTGACCGGCGTCGAACCATTCTCGCTTGATCCACCGCTTTGGCATCAGGAGCGAGGCAGCGAACTGGTCGGCCGAACGTTCGGCAAGTTGTGCCACGTGGTGATCGTTCGCCACGTCGCCGTAGAGATACTGCTTCGTGGTGTGGTCGAGGATGTGTTTGAACTCGTGCATCAGGCTGAAGCGCCTCCGAGCCCCTGGCTCGTTGGCGTTGAGCGTGATGATCCAGCGGCCGCGTTTCCAGTGCGTGCTACCCGACACTGGTAGGTCAAGATCGAGACGCACTTCTATGCGCGGCAACTCGGTGATGAGTTCGGTCGGCACCCGCGGGCCGGAGATGCTGAAAAGCTCCAGAAGCCTGTTGGCTTGGAGTTCGGCGATTGTGAGGGACTCGCTGGCGGTCAGCGTTCGTCGCGGTACGAGTGCGCGCAGCGTGGTGAGCGCGCTCTCCTTTTTCGTGTGGTTCATCATGTCCCTCCTTTCCTTGGTTTTGAGGCGCTCCTTCGCGGGGCGGCCGGGGCTTCTTCGTCTTCGCCAGGCGCCGGACCGGTTAGATCGACGCCGCGTTGCTTTGCGAGCTTGGCCGCGTACGCTGAGATCGCTTTGACGTCGCTATCAGCTAGGTCCCTGTATTTGGTGCGGAGGTATGGCGTCAGCGTTGGGAGTTCGCTCGGAACGGCGTAATCGGCCATGGCGTAGATATCGGCCAACTGGAGCCCGAGCACTTCGGCGACGCCCGACAGCAGACTTGGCCGCGGTGCCTGGTTGTCGCCGCGCTCCAGCCGGATGATTGTGCTGTTCGGCACGCCAACTCGGTTGCCAAGCTGATGCGTGGATAGCTGTCGGGCCTTGCGATGGCGGCGCAGCAGAGCACCGAGCCGTTTAGCTTGTTGTGGCGTCATGCGTAGATCCTCATTACAAACCAATTTTACTACATTCGATGCGCATACGCATCGGCTCGTTGACCATTCCACAACGCGAACATCTCGCCGCTGACCGGTGAACGGACAATTGCTGTCTTGCATCACCAGCCGCCCTCGAACAGCCACACACCCTTGTCGTGTTCAACGACGGTGAGGTCGCCACTGAGTTCAAGATCACGGCCGAATGCTTCGGTGTCGACGCGCACGTACGGCTGCATCGAGTCCGGAACGGCTTCCTCGACCGCTCGCAGGTAACCGAGATCATCGAGGAGCTCGTCGGCGTACGCTTCGAGTGACGTCCATTCGCCGAGGTAGTGATCGTCAAACTCGACGAGCGTGTCTTCACTGTGGCCGCAACGTTGCGCCCAGGCACCAAACACCCGACCGTGCTCGACTATGCCTTTGGCGATGCGGCCAATCCAGTCGAGTGAGTCGTACTCACCGACGTCGTACTCGCCGAAGCCTTCAAAGTCGTGAATGGCGAACTCTTCCGCACCGGGTGTGGGTGAGCGCGTCAGCATGTCGTTCACGGCATCTTGCAGCTCGTCAGGTTCTTGGTCGGCGTCGATCCAGTCGCCGTGCAGGATGCCGGCGTTGTAGTCGCTGAGACTGGCCACATAGATACGAGGTTTCTCGTTCCGGAGCCTCTCGTGCTTCTCTTGATTTTCGTTGCCGGTTGTTTCGGGTCCGGCACCCGGTTGTGGTGGTAGTTGCATGTCGCCTCCTTTCGTTAGTGAGATGTTTTGTTGATTGCGTGTGTCAGGCGGCTGCTCCCGGTGTCGCGATCTCGCCTTCGGTGAGTGCAGATAGCGAGCGGTCGATGGTCGTCACGCTGAACAGCGCCGGTCGGATGCGCGAGCGGGGAATGCGCTCGATCAGCTGCTTGGATCGGTCCTTACTGTTGAGCAGCCAGACCACGCGCGGGAACAAGCCGTGGGTGTGTTGTTCGATGTCTCGGTCGTGGTAGGCGCGGTAGGTCTGGCATTTGGCCACGAGTCGGGGCAGGCCTTCGGTCCCGAGGTCGACTTCGATGAAGGAGTGGTACTCGTACTCGCCAACGGCCACACGTACGAAAAGGTCCGGCCGCAGCATGGACTGGCCGTGATCGCCGAGCGGTCGCCAGCACGACGGTTCGGTCTGCACATCGAGCAGTTCAAGCTGACGGACACGGTTGGCTTCACGCAGGCTCACGACCAGGTCGCTTATCGCCAGGGTGTGGCGCACGAACGTCGTGGTCGGTTCCCGAAACCGACGTCGGGGACGACCGTCATTGACCACTCGATCGCCGACCGGTCCGAGCGCGTAGATATACGACGACGAACCCGCCCAGACACCACCGACGTCGCGGTGCTGCAACCGAATGAGCAGCCGGTCACGCACCAACCGATTAAGCACTCGTCGACAGGTACGGGCCGCGGTCAACGCGCTGGCGTGGCGCTCAGCGGAAAAGCGCAGCGCTTCGATCTGGCGCGTGCTCATCAGCCGCAGCGCGCCGACATCGACGAGAATGGCCCGGTCGCGCTCCGACAGTCGTTGAGCCAGCTGGTCGAGGCCCCGTCGACCGAGACGCCCCGCGCTCATGACCCTCCCCCTTCACGGCGACCAGTCGGCGGCGCTATTGGGTGAGGGAGAGGAGATCGTGTGTGTTGCTTGAGCGAGGCGACCGGTGGCCAACCCCCTCCCCAATCCCGCACCGACGCTCGCAGCACTGCGATCGTGAACCGGCGGCGCAGCCTCCGGCCCAGCAGCCAAGTGGTACGAGACGTATGAGTACTTGTCGGCGCCCCTAATGTCGTCCTCAACCTCATTAACTTGCCGAAACGCCACAGATTCAGCGAGGCGAACGGGTAGCCGATCGGGTCGCCCACCTCTGATGCACGACCGGTGGTTCTGGAACGCTGGATCGTCGAGGCCGCTCTTCCATGGGTCATGTCGTGCCTCGCTTGCGCTTGCCGACCACCCGGTCTTCGACCGTCGACGCGTTGACCATCGCGCGCAGTTCGGACTCGACATCGGTACGGTTGCGACCGAACCGCTCGCGACTCAGCGCCCGCAACTGTTTGGGGTCGCGCTTCGGTGGTGGCAAGGCTCGGGTTGTCGCCGAGCAGTAGGGCTGGGTTTCACCGTCGGCCACGAGCGCGGCGTAGATCTCGTATCGGCCGAGCGACTGAAAGTCGGTAGCCTCGAGCACGTCGCTCGTCCTAGCCATGACGCTGGCATCGTCGGGACTCAGGCGGAAGCAGATGCGGTTGCGGGCGTTCGCCAGGACGGCGGCCCGTGTCGCAGGCGTGAGTTGGGCCAGGTGCTGGTGGGCGAGGTGTGTGGCAAGGCCATACGAGCGGGCCATCGTCAGTACGTCAGCCAGGTCGGTCGGCAAATGGACAAAATCTTGGAACTCGTCAATCACCACGCTGACCGGGTGGCGGTCCTCGGGTGCCAGGCGCGCTCGGGCCTGCGCGGCCTGCCAGAGCTGCGCGACGACCAGCGAGCCCAGCAGCGAGGCTGTCTCGCCACCGATGATGCCCTTATTCAGTGACACCAGCAGGATTTTGCGCTCACTGAAGACCTGCGAGATGTGAAAGCGCGGTTGGAGTTGTCCGACGACGCTCCGCATAGGAGCGTGAATAAAGCGCCGGACCTTGTTGAGCGAGGGCGCGATCACTTGTTGTCGTTCCGGTTCAGATAAGCCGTCGTACCACTGCCAGAACGGCCCGAGCGCCAGATCGTCACGAACCGGTGCGACTAGGTCTCTTCTCAACCTTCCGTCCGTCAACAACAGCGGCAACGCGACCAGGGTGGCACGATCACTGCGCGCCAACGTCAGCAGCGCGGCATGCAATACATCGGTGGTGCGCGGCCCGAGCAGCTCGCCGTACAGACCGCGGAACACCGACAACAGCTGATCGGCAATCAGCGCCGGATTGCCACCGGCCAGCGGGTTCAGCCCTACCGGCGCGACGTCGTCGGTCGGATCAAGGACCACGACGTCATCGACTCGATGTTCGGGAATGCGTGCCAGCAGGTCGTCGACGAGGTCACCTTTGGGTTCCACGACGATCACGCCGCAGCCAGCGTCAATGTCCTCAAGAATCTGGTTGGCGAGCAACGTGCTCTTACCGACGCCCGTCGGACCCAGCGCATGGGTGTGCAGCAGTGCGTCACGCATACTGATAGCGATCGGCCGGAGCGTCTGGGGATGATTGCCGTCGCCGATCACCCGACCCCTCTTAGGCACGGGAGACGGCACGGCCAGGCGTCGTGAAGCCACTCGATTAACACCCTGGTAGGCGCCGTCACCGAGCGGCCAGGCGAGTAATCCGGCCAGCTCCGCCACGTTGATCGCGATCCCGAACCAGTGTGGCGTCTTGGCCTGCTCGATTTCTGCCGGGTTCGTTTTGCGCACCTTCCAGTGGACGCCCGGTGATTCAGCAACCCGCAGAGCGCCGAAGACGCGGCGCAGCGACGCATGCGCGATCTTTGGTTCTCTCACTGATGACCCAACAACTAAGCGAGCGCGGAAGCCGTGGTCGCCGACCTTGGCCTGAAACGCCGTACGTCCACGGGCGTCAAGTGGCCGAGATCCAGAAGTCAGAGCTTGTTTCAGCAGTCGAACGGCCGATGGCGCCCCAACTGACTGGGCTGGCACATGCATCGGTGCCAACCTGGAGCCGAGCGTCCACTGCACCACGAACGTCCCAGGAGCATCACTCAGCGCGCCAAGGAGGGACCGGCTGATCTCGAGCGGGGCATCGGTCCTCAGGGCCCGTTCGCGATTATTGAGACGAAGCTGGAGGGCGTGGCGTGGCTCCACCGAATGCCGTTGAACCTCGTCGAGCCACGCGTCGGGCAGGAATGTGGCAAAAGTGTGACGCACGCGTTCTCGGTCGCTGTTCGGTACACCCACTCGATAGCCGATGTGTCCGGCATGAGCTTCGGCTTCGAAGACGACGACGCTGGGCCGACGCACCGAGGCCAGGTGTCGCAGCAACTCCATAACCGCATCCGCATCGACCACACGCGGCCACCGAATCTCGAACCAGGCGTCGGCACTCTCCCGGACGTGCAGAAATGGCAGCAGACCAGTCCCGACTAGCGCGACCCCGCCAATGGCTGCAGCCGCTTCCAGCGCCCGGCTCATCGGTGCGTCCCGTCGTCGCGGTTTGTTCTGCCGTTTTGCTGTTGGGCGAGCTTTTCGGCTTGCGCGACCACCAACGCGGCCACGACTTGGCTGACCTTCTTGATGTCAGGCGGATCACGTCGCACGCTTCGCACTGACAGTAGGCGCTCAGCTCGTTCGACTCGTCGTCGCTTTTTCTTGTTACTCACCGCTACCCTCCTTTCATTATCGATGCGTCTGCGCATCACTCAGTACTGATTGTCCGATGCGCACACGC
The DNA here is from genome assembly GCA_038209365.1 of Acidimicrobiia bacterium. GTDB lineage: Bacteria > Actinomycetota > Acidimicrobiia > IMCC26256 > PALSA-610 > DASQHW01. Next base: position 162,984 of record JBBQXS010000002.1, read on the forward strand.
ATCACGTCAACCTGATTGTGTATTTCACAATGGCGAACGGGTAGCGGCGGGTTGAGGTTGAGCGTCTACCAGCGTTCGCGTCTGAAGAGACCAAGCGCGATGCGATAGATGAGGCCCAAGGCGAATACCACGACGATCGGAACGATAAGTTGTCGCAGTACCCACCACGCCGCATAGGCAACGAAGGCAGCAATGAGCAGTGTCACCGCCGACTTCGTCACGATGTTCGTCCAGTGCTGCGGACTGTTCATCATCGCACTCTTGTAACTAGGACTCGGGATGATCGGTGACGCTGTCGTACATTCGCCGCTGCGCGTCGTGATGCAGTCGCCGCAGTCGCATGCGCGCGAAGGCAACGCTCTCCGCTACCCGTCGGCGCTCCAGATCGTCTTGCAGCTCACGCCGTACGACGATGCAGACCCGAACGCCAACGCTTATTAGAGCGGCAACGCCGAGGATGAACACCAGCAAGAGCGTCACCGCGACCGCCGCAACTGACCACTGAGGTCGGCGACAATCTCGGCCGCGCTCAGCGCTGCGACATCACCGATCGCCTGCAGGCGACTGACCGCCATCGGCACCAATTGGCCGAGCTGCTGTTCGGCCTGGGAGATATCCGCCACGATCCACATGGCGCGCTTGCCCACCGAACCGACGGCGTCGACCTTTGCCGTTTCGATATCGGAGGTCGAGTCGATCCGTGCGATCGCGACTTCGGATTGTGCGTCGATCGTGCTCAGATCGCGACCGACGCCTCGTCCCCGCTGGATGGAAAGGTTTTGAGTACTCGGTATCAGACTGTTCACGACTTCCTCGCTTTCTGCGCTTCGCTGCCTAGAGTCAGCGGGCTGTGTGACGCTGACGGCGGAGGACCGCCGGCGATCTCAGTCAAGGCGACCGGAGACCTGCGTCGCGGAAGGTGAAGAAAAAGGGAGACGCTGATGCTTGAGGAGAGGGACGAGCTCACGCTCGAGCTGCAGTATCTCCGCAAGGGCCAAGGCTTGACTCTGTCGAAGCTGACTAAGTGCCCATCGCTACTAGACACGTGTGGTGTGACAGCGACCGAGCCTCAACCGGCACTTGAACGTATAGAGAACATGATCGATGCGCTCCGCACCCGCCGGTCGGCGCAAGCACTACGCGCGGCGTATGGGCTCGATGGGCTCGAGGTGCTTCCGCTCCTGCGGGATCGGCGCAAGCGCTTCTCCGACGATCGGAGCCCGGACACGATCGAGAACTGGGAGAACCAAGGCATCCAAGAGCTCCGCCTCCTCCTCCTGGCGCACCAACCGGCGATCCAGCCCAGGAGTGATACTGGAGGTCTGCCCATCGGCGGGTATGCCATGGAGCGCCTCGAAGCCATCTACCGCTATACCAATGGTTGCTTCAACGAGTCCGTGCAGACGCGCGAGGTGATCGCGTTGGTTGACGACGCTGATGGCTTCGCTTATGCGACCCATGTGGATACGAAGCTCACGGTCATCCGTGGTGGTGAACCAGTCGTTCTCCACCGAGGTGCCGAGGGGTGGGTGAGGCACAAGATCATGTTCCCGAAGCCACTCAGTCGTGGTGAGTCACACGAATTCGTGATCCGTGAGCAGCTAATCGTCCCGGAGACGCAACGACCCGACGAGGACAAGATCAGCCAGATCTTTCACGTTCCAACCCGAACCTTTTGGGTCGCCGCGGAGTTCACCGGCGAGGTACCACCCCTCGTGTGGTCCTTCGACAAGCTCACGCACTTCGAACGCCCGGGAAGTCCGACGCCGGAAAGTCGGCTCTGGCCAGCGAATAATCGCATCGCGAAGGAGTTCGCCACGCTCTACGGTGGACTGTTCTCCGGCCTCGCGTGGCGATGGAATCACAAGCCCGGATAGCTAGCGCGATGGCGTAGTCGGCATTGCTCGCAGCTGCGCTCGGCGATAGTGCAAGCAGCCCTCGACGAAGGTTGCACGTGTCATGTCGTCTTCGCGCGAGATTGGCTTGCCAAAGATGGCGTCTAGTGCGTCTGCACCGGCGTCCTGATTGGCGGGCAACCGGTTTTCGTCAGGCGAGCGCTTGGCCTCCGTGGTGAGCAGGTTGCGGAACCTTCGACCACCCAGCTGGCTGAGCACCCGGTACTCAAGTTCTGTGGCTGCGTCCTCGCGCCCGGCTCGTGTGCGCTGCGAACCCGGCATGGCGAGGTGCTGGAAGGCATGCAAGCCTTCGTGGAGCAGGATTATGGCGCGCCATAGGGGCGACAGTGGCCAGTCAGCGGCCCAGTAGATCGCCCGATGTGAGCGGTAGTACGACGCCCAGATCTGGCCTGTGCGGCGAGTGCTCGCGAAGAGTTTGCCGTTGTCGTGCCGGCCAAGCGTTAGACCGTCAACGCTTGTCACTGGCACCAAGTAGACGCCTGGATCAGTCCGAATGCGCAGACCACGGTGCGCGACGACACCGATGCGACTATGCGCCAACGGCACGCCGAGCGCCCAATGCTGCTCAAGAAAGGCCGCAACTCGGATCGCTTGCGGGTCGCTGGAACGAGCGCCGTACTCGCGTGCGAGAGCCAGCGCTTCACGCGCCCAGGCATCGCGAGAACTGGCGAAAGCGCTGGAGGAGTCGGGAAGCCGCACGATTATGCCCATAATGTGGCAATTTTACCATAGACTTCCAGGTACCTTCTGCCTAATCTTCGCTGACAGCCCAATATCCGCGGGGAGGACACAGTGGCCCAGAGCCCAGAAAACATCAATAAGGCCGCACCCAAAGAGAAAATTCCTCGGAATAAGCCGGATCCCGTGCGCGAGCTCGGCAAGGCCGCCATCAAGGGCGCGACGCGCGACAAGAAGTAGCGCGACTGACATGGCAACGGCTTCAGCAGCCGGAAAGCGCCATGCAGCGCCACGACTCATCGGCGCACGAAATTCCGGATGCTTTGGGGGAAATTCATGGCAAAAGAGCCTGTCCAGATCACTACGAAGTTCTCCATGCAAGAAGTCGGCGAGTTATTCCGCCGGGCCATGCGCGTGAGCTGGTTCAGCGAGAACATCAGCGGCGCCGGCACCCAGTTCGAGAAGCCGCCAGTCGATGCCTTTAACGAGTTGAACCAGGATCAGCCGCACTTCTCGGTCATGGCGTTATTGGGCGGCCGGGGAGCCGACATCCAAAAATCGGCTGTATATATGTACGCGTGGGATCGTGGCGACCACGTCGACATCGTCATGTTCGTCGGTAAGAACCTCGGAGCGCTCGGTCTCAAATCAAGATCAAAGATGAAGAAGTTCATCGGCGCATTGCAAGCCGCAGATCCAACCACGGAGTATGTCGGGCTCTAAGCCGTTACTCGCTCGAACGTTGTCTGCCCGCGATTTCGCGGCAATCGGGTAACTGGTTTCTGATGCTGATTCTCTTGAGAGCATGGCGAGGCGACGCCCCGTCTTCCGACGGGATCGCTTTCGTGGCGGTGGTTCGTCGGCAGCTGTCGCTATCTGATGAAGCTACTGCCGCACTCGAGCGCGAACTACCGCGTCATGAGCTGATGGATGAGTCGTTCCGATTCGACGCGCACGAGTTCGACACGCACATCGCACATCGCACATCGCGTATCGCGCCGTGCAGCTAGGCAATGGAGGCACGCTCATCGCTGACGACACCAGATTCAACGATGTCTTCGAGCGCACGGTTGTCGACGGCGCAGAACAGTTTGTACGCTTTTCCACCGGGGGACACATCGTGGATGAGCAGCTGCGAAAAACGAGATGAATGATTCAATCGAGATATATCGAGCCTGCTTTCAGAGCCATCTCGAACGCGTCGCGGCCAATCTCGAATCGCTAGTTGTAGATCCCAAGTGGTTGTGCGCCTCAGCCTCCGGCGTACAACTCCGCTTTAGAGCAGTGAATCGCTCGCTTTCAAACCTGCTTCACCGTGAGCAAACTGGGACTAGGCGACTTGCAACGGCCACAATTCGCCACCGCATCGACAGTTGTAGTGACGACCGATTCCCAGATTCGATATAACGAGGCCGATCCGTTGACCAACGATCGAGCCACAGCGATCACACTGCCACGGACCGTTGTGTTGGTCGCGATTACGCCGGTTGTTCAGCTGTGCCCGGTCAGCCAGCGTTAGTTGTCGATTACGAGACCCTTCGCGGATGTACGCCCGGCCTTCGAACTCATAGAGCACGACAGCGCTTGGTCGTTGCGCTTCGAGCTGCAGGATGTTCTTACCCTTGTTCTGAAAGATCAGGATTGTCGCGTGCGGTTGTGGATCAAATCCCTGCTGAATGTGCTGCGCAACCGTGCGCTGCATGGTGTCCAGATCACCGGGGTCCAATCCGCGGACAGTGCCATCAGGATTGATACCGAATGCGACTCGACCCTGGGCCGTATCGGCGTTCAACATCGCGCACAAACTTTGCAGGCCTTCCTTCCGCAATGACAGGGATGCCTTGAACTCGGTCTGTTGTGATTCCATCCACCGCCGAAGCTCATCGTCGGCGAGGTCATAGATGTCGGCCATCTCACGTCCAGTTCTCGTAAGGCGATCGCCGCGCCGACGATCTGAAGGGCCTCACAGCCCACTTGCTGTTGCCGGTCGGCATCCCGCCGACCGCCAAGCGACGGGGCGAACCCCGCCTCGATCGGCTGGCCTCCGGCGTCGCTGCCGTCGATTGGGCCGGGCAGCAAAGGCTAGCGCCGAGAGTGAGGGAATGGCAAGCGTGAAATTACAGTGATGTTGAGTTCGCCGTCCGACGCCGCCCATCGCCGGACGAATCATCGAAACCAGCTCCGGTCCATCAGGTTAACCACCCGCTCGAAGGCTTCCGGAGGGTTTGAAAGCGCCTGCAGGCTCTCCGCGCGTTGGTGCGATCGATCCCGTCTCCCCTGTTGACGGACCTGCATCGCCTACCGATCGCTGGCCCAGGGACCTGGCGCTCTTTCAAAACTCTGGTGCTGATCGAGCACCAAGCGGCATCGCATTGTTGCACTACGCCCCCCGCATCGAAATCGCCTCGCAGGAGGCCGCTACGCGTCCACCTCCGCCTCCAGCGCGGGCGGCCAGTATCCGCCGCGCCCCCTCCCCTCAGACCGATCCACAAGTCTCGAGCATTGCTCCCATCCACCGCCGCCAGGGCAACCCGCGCTAGACCTTCCAGCGGTGAGTGGCACGCTGGGCCTGTCGAGAGTGACCGCGTTGCAACGCGCCGTCGGTTTGGATAGCGTGCCGGCGCGACGCCGTCTGCCGCATGGGGTGGTTGGCGGCCACGATACGTGGTAGACTGGTGGAGAGCGGAAGCGTGCAGCTGAAATGGCGCGTGACTTCTCGCTCTGGAGCATTTTATGCCTGAACAAGTATATCGTGACCTTACGCCCGATTTTTCGGACGTGCCATGCGAGACCTGGCGGGACGTCGATGTCGACCGCGCTGCGGAGGCCTTGGTACGTCGAACCGGCCTCACGGATCCTGACGTCACGCGCCGGCTTGGTCTTCGCGCAATAGCCGGGCTCGCGCAACCGAGCCCACCGTCGCAAGTGACACGACGGCTATTGCAAGACCGAGCGCCAGAAATCCTAGCGCTACTAGAAGCCGATCAAAAGCGCCGTCGCGACCTGGACTGAGCGACCGAAGCCACTCTGCTACGGAGTAGCCAAGCCAATGAGTACCTGTTCGCTCCCACACGGCGCGAAAGGGTTCCCACCAATGATCGCGCCCGAGGCTTTGGAAGCTTCCGCGAATGCGCAGCATGGCGACCCAAGCGTCCGTAAAGAGGGCGCAGCCGATTGCTCCTAGGAACGCGTGACGCCGCTGCCGGTAGCGCGTATCTGCGGGCACGCCCGAGCGCCGTATTCGCACTGGAATCTGGCTGGCCGGATCGCCACCAAGGCTGACGAGCTTCTGTTGGCTGCGGCCAATACGCGATTTCGTCAAGCGACCATCACTCCGACTGCGTGGTCCCAAGGACGCCACTGCTGTTGCGCCAGCAACGAAGTTAGCAGTTGACGCTAATAGCAATGACATGTTGTAAAGGCCGTGGTCTTCTGGCATAAGAACGGCGATCGAAAATCCGGCCCAGACAGCGACTATCGCGCCGATGGCGCACATGAGTCGAATGCCGCGCGTCAGATACGCGCCGAGGTCAGAAAGGCTTGTCGTCAGGTAGGCCACGAAACCCGCGGGCGCGGCCACTAGCAGAGCGCCGATCGCAGCAGCTACTTGCCTTATGCCGTCCGAGGGCACGTAATGACCCGCGTTATAGATTGGATTTCTATAGAAATACGCGCACACGACTGCAAGGAGCAGAGCTCCCCCAGTAAGGGCGAACACCGTGCCCGTCCGTGCCAGCTGCAACTCGGCGATCATTTCGTTCGAGCCGAATCGGATCTCATCCGGAAGGTGCTCGGCAGAAAGGGTTCGATAGCCCGAAACGACCTCAACTGCTTCGTGCGGCGGAAGGCGCTTCTCCGCCGACGTCCAATAGACACGAGTGCAGCTGACGTCCGCCGGAATATCGAACATGATGTAGTAGCTCTTGCTGTGGTCGGCGTTTGGGGTCCGCTGCCTTAGCGGTGTCCCGATCACACCTACGCTCGACATTAGGCGTACAACCCATCGCTGGAGGACGTGCGACAGAACAACGGCGGAACCGAGCAACATGTCCGCTAGCCAGTCGGTATTTGCTTTAGGCTTACGCTGTTCGTCGCGTGCATGAGCAGCTGCAAGAAACTTTATAATCAGGAACTCAACAACCGATACTGAAGGTTCGTCACGGCGATCGAGCCTGAGCTGGGGCGACCGAAAGCCCACAAGCCACGACTTCGTATATGTAATCTCGAGGCGGTGCAGCTTCTGCGCCGGATTGTCCCCATAATCGTATTGCACGAGCACTGGGATGCTCCCACATAATGCAAGCACCGAGTCCCATAGTTCTGTCGCGCCCGTGAGTATCTGGCCGAGCATCCACTCATCAGGATCGCTACTGGATGTCAATAGCTTGATTGACTCTTGAATGCGCCGATACTCCGGGATTGCATCTTCTCGTCCGAGTTCAAGGACCCGCATAATGAGCGTTAGAAATAGATCCTCCGAGACTGCCGCCCATATTTGTTCGATCCGGTCGATCCTTTCCATACAACTCTGATCGCCGCTGAGCCACAGACAGCGAGCATATTTCGACACATGCGCCTGGGCACGGTCGAGCAACAGAGTTGCGAGAATTGCAGTTATCTCGTCGTTTCTCAAAGGCGAAATAAACTGACCGCGCTCGTCTGTGATCGTAAGGTCCGGCAGTCGAACTTTGGGAAATAAACCCGCCGCGATGATCGGCAGCTCATCGCGCTGGTCCGCAGCATTCGCAGATGTGTCGTCGTCGCTCTCCGGGATCTCCAGAAAGAGAGTCACGTTTACCTGGCAGATGTGTCGGTGAAGGAAGCTGACTTTCTCCACTCTGCGGTAGTAGTAGCGGCGAGCATGTTCGAGCATACGAACCACACGCCGAAGATCGTCTCGTGTGGCACGATGGGTCAATGCTTGTGGCACGCGAACTCGCAATCAGCGCTGGCTTCAGGGACTATTCGGACAGACACGTTTGCGTGTTCCGTTTCTGACGGTCCGGTTCGCCAAGCTGTCAGCACAACACGGGCAGCGCCTTGCCCGCGAACGAGCCAAACCACCGTGAGGTTAGATCTTCGGATGCGCTCGGACGAGTGCCGTTGCCGGGTGATCCGACGTGGACCGACACTCGAGGTGGTGCGCGTCGTTGACCACAGCTATGAGCACTCGATGACCATCCGGCCTCAACGTCCGCGCTGGAGATAGCTTACGCCTCGGCGTGTGCTCCGCCACGTGCCGCCGCATGCCGATGCCGCGGCCATAGACCTCGCGTTGCACCCGCTGCTCACGAATCGCGTGTGTGCCCGGGCCTCGGTGCAGTTCTCGTTTTCGGCGGTGAGCTCCAGCAGATCGCGGGCCGTGCCGACCAGCGCATCGAATTCTGCGCGGCGCGCCGTTGTATCCGCCCAGTCGAACGCTGGTTCGTCACAGCCACGAAGATCGCGGGATCCCCGGCCCGCGCGGTGGGCCCTCAGCTACAGGTCATTTCCCACCCGACGCGAAGAGCGAGATAACAGCAGCGCCCTTGCTCTGCACCGCCGACACCAGGTAGAAACTGACAGGTAGACAACTGAGAGCTGTCGGCGGGGAGAAGATGTCATGGCGTCTGTTCTCGCTCCGGATGGAGCCACGGTTCAGCTGGAGGGGCTGAAGTCACCATTTCAGCAGGTCAACTTCCATCTGGGTGTGAGGCTGAGTGCTCGCCAGCCGGTACAGGCGTTTGGAGTGATGCTCGGTCGCACCCTGGATGCTTATCGCCAACTACCTCTCCCACCCACGTATCGCGTTGCCGATGTAGAGGATTTACAGTTTCGTGGGAACGTTCTCGGTATTGCGCACCTCGTAATCGCGACCGACGTCGGCATCGATAAACATCTACTTTGGGCGGGACTTGAGACCTCATCCGGCCTCATCCGGACGGCGTTTCACGGCACGGATCGAGACCTCGCAATGCAAGCGCTCGGGCTGCTTCAATTCGAGGAGAAGCAGGGCGGCATACGGATTCTCAACGAAATCGACCAGACCCAACGGGCGATGGAAGCTTCGCACATGGATCGAGACTGGGTTTCGGTAACCGTCAGCCGTCTGGACGCACCCGCAAATCGGTCCCGAATCCCGACGAATCAAGGGACTCCGACGTCAGGCGGCACCTTGTACCGACCCAGCGAGCGGGATATCAGCCGGATCCTCGTCACGCGTACTGCCATAGTCACGCTTCGGGCAGTTCGTGACGAATCCGGTTCACTAGCGATCGCACCGACCGAGGCTATGTCCTCGCTGAGTGAAACGCTCCGTGCGGAATGGAATTGATCAGCGCTTTCGGGGCCTACACGTTGGCCATACCCGGAGCCGTGCTCGTCATTGCTGGTTTGAGCCACCTAAGCAGTCTGCGGCATCTGCGGACTATTCTGAAATCTCAGGGTCTCGTGCCGCCCGCGCTGGTGAGACCTCTAGCGATCGGACTTGGTATCGCCGAAACGCTGATTGGAAGTTCTGCGGTGGTGCTCGCAATCGTCGCTCCGTTGTCGATCATGAGCACCCCGCTTCGAGTTCTCTTGGCCGCGCTTGCCGTAACGTTCTTGCTTTACCTGCGCGCACTGAGACAGAAGACCGATACTGTCGGTTGCGGTTGCGGGCCGATCGAGGCGCCGGGATCGATCGCTCTTGAGTGGATCCCCGCCGTGTCTATCCTGGGCCTCTCCTGCGCCGGATTGTTGGTTCCGCATTCGCAATGGACTCCCGACGAGTCCTCGGTGGTGATGGTCGGTCAGGCACTTGCGCTCGGTGGCTCCCTTCTTCTGTTTCCTTCTGTTCGATCGAGGGCACTCGACTGATGCTCACCGTCGCGCTCCTGGTCCAGGCAGCCGTACTATTTATCCTCGCGCTCTCGGTCGCGCATCTGTTGCTACGGATCCAAGCACTTGAAGCGCACGGACCGACTCCTGCACTCCAAGACGCCATCGATACTCCTGACATTCTGCGACGCCTCACTGAGTATGGCGCCGATGACACCGTCGTCTTAGCCCTCAGTGGAAAATGCGGTACCTGTTGGGAGATAGCGATGGGTTGGTCAGAGTCGGCGGCGAAGCAGGTGGACGTCGTGTTCATTGGGTCGGGGATGGACGCGCAGGCAGTTAGCCGAATCTCTGCTACAGGCACGCCGACCGTGGAGATGACGGCTAGCGAACTCCAAGGCCTAGGCATTCACGTTACGCCCATGTGGCTACGGCTGCGAGCGGGGTCGATCGCAGAGTCCATCTTTGGGAACCAAGCGCGAGATCGGGTGTTCGGGGCAAGTACAAGGATCTGACGAAGGGGATGAGGCAATGACTACTTCGGACACCTTCGAGCCCGACAACACCTCGGTTTCGCCAGCCGCGATCCCGCCGATCGCCCAACTGCCGGCAATGGTGAGAACGCGCGCTAGCACGAAGCCCAGTCGGCGACAGTTCCTCATGGGCACCGCCGCAGCCGTGACCGCGTTAGCTGCCAGCGCGACGCTCAACGTGTTCCCGAGGATGAAGCGTGCCTCAGCGTCGGTCCCGCCTTACCATGAGTACCCGTACGGCTATGACACCTATGGTCCCGGCTCCGGTTGTCCCGCGACGGATGCGGGCTGCGTCAACGTGATCTCCTCGCCCGATTACATCGATAGCTCGTTCTGCACAACTTGTCCCGAGTTTCAGGCTAACCCGTATAACAACTGGAATGGCTACTACTACAACGGCGGCCGGAATGGTAACCAGTATTTGTTCTGGGACCGCGACGACAACGTCTGTCGCCCCGCAACCGGAAGCTGGGACCTCTGGGTCCATACCGCTCCTGGCTGCGGTTACTGTCCCTATGAGCTCAAGTACCGGTGCCACGATGGACATAAGTGGTCGTCGAGCACGGGAACCATTCCTGCTATATGTCACTCCGTCCATTCGTGCAACGGCAACTTGACCGGTCAGTTCTGCTGACGGAGGATCTCTAGCGTGTCGTCCGCTGAGGGACGGTTCGTCAGCAGCGCCGACACCGCGGCAATTACGCTCCACACCTGGGCGGTGGTTGGCGTCGGCATGGTCGCAATCGTGGCCACGTTGGTTGCTACGGGACGCGTCGGTGCTACGTCGGCTCTCCTGCTCTCGGCCGCTTTGCCTGCCGGGATGTCCTTGTCGGGATCAACTTGAGGCCGCAATGTGGCGGCCACGTTGGTGCTGCCGGTCTGGCAGCCGGACGGTAAGAGAACTCGAAGAGGCCTGTTTCTCGTGGCCGGTCTCTTCTCCTTTGGCACAGGGGTGGGCGGCGTGCTGACCGGCGCCCTCTTGGCGCTCGTTCTATGGCCTATTGCAGCGACGATCCCGCCGGCCCTTGGCGCCGGACTCGCTGTGCTCGTGTCGACTGCCGTGATGGTTATTCGACAAGACCGTTTGCCACAACGGCGGAAGCTCATTCCGAGGGAACGCGTGTACCACCGTTCGGCCGGCGGGATATTCGGCTTCGGGGTCGAGTATGGAACTGGGTTTCGCACGTTCGTCCCGTCTGTCGCTCCGTATCTTCTCCTCGTGTCCGTGGTGTTGCTCGGTCCGCAGCCGAGGTTGGCCCTTGGTACTTGCACCGTTTTCGGTTTGGCACGGAGTCTTCACCTCTGGGCGGCCGTTACCGCGCTGGACCCCCGTGCGTTCCTCGTCAACTCCGAAGTTGCGAGCACGTACGGGGCACATATGTTGGGACCAGCGTTCGTGGGACTCGCCCTCGTTCTTGTCTGGGCGACCTGGCTAACTCAATAGGTCACAATCGCTCACGAGAGGAAAGGCCCATTGTTCTCGCACGCTGTCACAGCGAGGCTCGAAGGCCGATGGACGCGCCTACGCCCGGCCACCCCAGACGACTTGCCGCTGATGTATCGGATGCTGACCGAACCAAGCGTCGGGTATCGGTATGGCTTCTACGGAGCAGTTCCCTCTTTCGAGGAGTTCACCCGGAGAGCGTGGGAGAGCGTAGCTGGACAATGGATTGCTGAACGTCGTGACGGTCGCCCTGTAGGGCTTGCTGTTCTCGCCTCTGCTGACTACCGCAACGGCACCGCGTTCTTCTCTATCGTCTCCGTTCCCGAAGTTCGGGGCAGCGGGCTGATGATCGATGCGGCTGGTTCGTTCTTCTCGTACGTGTTCTTCGCCTTCCCGTTTCGTCGCCTCTATGCCGACGTCGCCGCAGAGAACCTCAGACAATTCCGACGCGCCACCGATCAACTACTGGAGATTGAAGGGTGCCGACGACAGGCAATCTGGATGGGCGGCGGCTTCCAAGACCTATTCCTGCTTGCAATATCGCGAGAACGGTGGCAGGCGGTTGGCGAGCCGACTCGCGACCGTCTCATCGCGTTGGGCCAGCGTCGGGTTTCCAGGTAGGCGGTTTGGTACAAGCCACGATGGGGCTGCCGACGAAGCCTCCTGTCAACGACGGTCGAATGTTGACCCTTTGGCGACGGTTGAAAACTGACCCCCCTCGCCGCGGGTCTGGTCACGTTGCGTCGTCGGTGGGCACCCTCCCGAGGTCGCGGTCTTTGAGCCGGTAGCTGTCGCCCTTGAGGG
>JBBQXS010000003.1:0-162200 GCA_038209365.1 Acidimicrobiia bacterium
AAGCTCGGTGCGTGGACACGCGGCAACCGACTGCACCGTCGCCAGCGCGACACGCGCCGCGCCCGCCGTGCATCCACCCAAGCGCGACAAGAACTCCGACGGCGGGAGCTCCACACGCCCACACGCCCAAGCACGAGCCGCGGCGCGGGCGCTGCCCGTCTCACACGCCTTCGCCCCTCGGGCCAAGCCCTCGGCAAGCCGGACGCAATCCTCACCGGAATACAAGGCCGGATCGAACGACGCGAGCACGTCGCACAGCTCATCGACCAGCCGACCCAGCCGCCGCACACGACCTCCCCGAAGCGCGAGAAACGAGAAACGAGACGGGGAAGTCGAGGAACTGGCCACACGTTATACGAACAAGTGTTCGTATGTCAAGGGGCTTTGCACAGGAAGTCGGGCGATGACCGGGGTTTTTGTGCAGCCCGCGGCCTTTTCGTGCAGGGGGCTAGAAGAACGCGTCCCTCGCTTTGCGAACGATGTCGCAGCACTTGTTGTTCGCGTCGTGGAGGAGATCCAGGAGGGGGACCGGATCGGGTCCGAGGTCGCCCGTACTTCGCTCGTCCACCATTACCTTCAAGGTGGTAGTGCCCTCGACATTCGCGTTGGGTTGGTCGATTCGCAGTTCCAACTCCGCGCCGTTCTCGTCGCTGCGGATGGTGTGGGCGTGCCACTCGGCTTGCGTTGGTGGAATCCCATGAAAGCGCCAGCTGGGATTCGCGAGAGTGATATGCCTCGGGACGATGTGGCGATGGCGGTCGATGATCGCGAGGCGGTGAAGTATCCAGAGCCCGTCCAGGTAGTACGTGCCGCCAAGTTGATATGGCTGGACCTCATCGAGGAAGCGGAGCACGTCGTCCGACTTACAACCACCGAGCAATTCTGGCCGTACCTCCTTCGCGTTCATCGGTGGCGGTCGCCGGCGGACGGGGAACGCCGATTCTGTGGGATCGCCTCCATCGATAGTCACGAAGGTCTGCGCCAGATGGTCGAGCGCAGACCGCAGATCGTGGAGCATTTCACCGAGCACGGTGCTGAAGCGTTCCTCGGGCGGTTCGACATACAGGATGCGCTCGGTGGGGTTGTCGCCTTGGAACTCTGTCTCGCCTTCGATCACGTATGGGTCCGCGGCGTAGTAGGCGCGGAGTCGCGTGTTGACTTCCTCGAAGTGTTCCTGCGCCCGATCCAGTCGGTCTTGAACGGACGGGAGGGGGTCGGCCATGGCACGTGTGCCTAACAGGCCGGGGCTACGCGGACAGGGCTCAGATACTGCAAGGCGTGCCAAAAGTGAAACGGACCGTCTACTTCCTCGTGTGCAACCGCTGCGAGCACGAGTGGTACCCGCGCAGCGACACACCGCCGAAGGTCTGTCCCGCCTGCAAGAGCCCGTACTGGGACACCCCGCGAAGAGTTCCGAAGAAGGCGTAGCGTTCACCAGTGCCGGGGAGCGGCATCGAACCGCCTTCTACCGATTCAGAGTCGGCCGTTCTGCCGTTGAACTACCCCGGCTCGTTGTCTCCGGGGGAATGATCGAGAGCCCTTCCCCGGAGGCAACGCACCACTCACTTCCTCTAAGAGGAACTAGTGCTCGGGATCGTCGCACCGCGGGCCTCTGGGGAGGAAGACGCACGACCGTGTGTCTTTCTTGTGGATTGCTACGGCAACCGTCCACAAGGTTGTGGATCGTTGCGGCATACCTGCAGGCCGCGCGCGGTCACTGATCCATGCAGGCTGTTCTGCACAGGTTGTGAGCAAGGGGGGCACTGGGCAGGGTGTCCAGGACGGGAGCACAGATCTATGCTTGTCGCGTGCGCATAGAGACACGGCGCGAGCAGGCCCGGATCTACGGGGAGATGTACGAGAGCGGCTACAACCCGAGTCGGGGCCTGACCCCCTTGATGGTCGTCGCAGTGCTCTGCACGTTGCTCGGTCTCGCCGGTCTGCTCCTCCTGCCGAGGCTTGGGTGGGACATGACCCAATCATGGGTCTGGGATCGCCTATCCCACATGCTCCCCTAGCTCCCGCTCCGGGGCAGCGCGTAAGCGCTTTTGTGCAGACCTACGACTTCTTGTGCAACCGGGCCTTTACGTGCAAAGCCGTGTCGAGGGCGGAGCAACATTTCGGGTCGGCACCCTCAGGAGACCGCGGCGTGGACCGCCCACTCGCCGGGAACACCCTTGAGCGTGTGGTTGCCTTTCGCCGTGAACGCGAGGTCGGAGCCGATGACGAGGTCCTTGACGGTCGACGTCACGAGGACCTCACCGGGTCCAGCCATCTCTGCCACACGCGCACCGATGTGCACCGCCATGCCGGCAACGTCGTCTCCCTGGAGTTCGACCTCGCCGGTGTGAAGACCCGATCGCACGTCGAGACCGAGGGTGCGTACGGACTCAGCGACGGCCTGCGCGCATCGCACCGCGCGTCCGGGTCCGTCGAACAATGCAAGGAAGTCGTCGCCACGCGTGTTGATCTCGCGGCCGCGATGTTGGTCCAGCTCGCGACGCACGCGCACCCGAAACGTGTCGAGCAGCTCGCGCCACTTACGATCGCCGAGCGCCGCGGCGCGTTCGGTCGATCCGGAAATGTCGGTGAACAGCACGGTCGCGAGGACACGATCGACTTCTGCGGGCCGGGTCGGACGATGCCCGGTGAGGAATTCTTCAATGACATCGAGACAGTCGTCCTCCCCGTTGGGCGCGCCATTGCTATGAAAGTCGCCCGGCAGTTCGACATAGCGCGCGCCGGCAACTGAGTCGGCGATGTACCGACCCAACGCGGGCGGCAACAGCGGGTCGCCGGAACGGTGCACGACCAGAGTCGGTGCCGAGATCGCGGGGAGCCCGGCGCGCACGTCCAGCTCGGCATTGTTGTCGAGGATGTCGCGCGCCCCGCCCGGAGTACAGGCCGCGCGTTCTACACGCGCGAGGAGCTGGTTCGTGGCCTCGTCCTCTGCCATGTTCGCGGCGAACAACCGCAGCGCTTGGCCCGTGCCCCAGAGCTCGCTGACGAGCTGGTTGAACCCCTTGACGAGTTCGGGGGCGGCGCCTATCTCGTAGTCGGGCGCGGCGAGCAGGCGGGCGAAGGTGTCCCACGCAACGACCGCAGTGGCTCGGTCGGGGTAGGTCGCGGCGAACAGCAACGTCAGCGGACCCCCCTCGGAGAGGCCGACCAAGGCCGCGCGCTCGGAGCCGGCCGCGTCCATCACGGCGCGGATGTCGTCCATCCGCTCCTCGGCCGAACCGAATCCCAGACTCCGGTCGGATGCTCCCGTACCGCGTTTGTCGAAAGTGATGACGCGCGAAAAAGCAGCAAGGCGATGGCAGATGCCGCGATAGAGGTCGGAGTCCTCGAGAAAATCCTGATGCGACACGAAGCCGGGAATGAACACGGTGTCAACCGGACCCGTGCCGATCACCTGATACGCGATGCTCAGCTCGCCGCTTTGCGTATAACGCGTTCCGGTCGTCGCGACCATTACCACTCCCAGGCGAAATCCCACGATGCGAGCCGTGCGCGCGTCATTGGGTGCCTCCGGTCCACCATCACCATGTCGGCGTCCGAATCGGTGATCAGCGAATCCGCGAAGGCCATCTCCGCGGCCCCGGCACCGACGACCAGGTAGTCAGTGACGATCGCGTTCTTCGTCACAGCGCCTCCAGCAGTGCGTGGCCCACGAGATCCGTGCACGGGATCGTGACGAGCCCCGCTTCACCCACTTCCCCGCTCCCTCCCGCCGACGGCGACCTGGTCACCCCGCACGATGCCCTGACGTGAGGGTGAAGACGAATTTCGAGCCTACGCCAGTCGCCGAATCAGCCGCTGGCTCGCACTGCCGGGAACAAGCACCTCGTCAGCTCGGCGGGGGCGCTCCGGGGTGCGAGCGACCGGTTGTGATTGTTGTCACCGCTCGGGTCCTTCTGTCGTCTCCGGTTGGCGTGCGGCCGATATAGGTCTCAGCGCCGGTCTGCGGTGCTGGACGACGCATTGACCTGCCGCCTGCAAGTTGGTCGCCTCGGCGGTGGCGAGCGAGTGGCGAACCCGGCGTCCCCGACCTAGGGATCACTCGAGGGGTTCGCCGTGTTCGGTTGTGCGGTGCCGAGGATGTGATGGCTCGTGCGTGAGCTGCACGTCAGGTCGGGCGCGTCGCGCGCCGCGCTGCATGACGCGATCGGGCGTGAATGTGAGCGCCATCCGGGCGCAACAGACCACGCGGCGGCCGTGTCGTTCGTGGTCGAGCACCTCCTCGGCGATGGCGGTACAAAGTCGCGGGTGGACGCGCTGGTTGTGATAAGCGCCCATGATGACGCCACGATGCTGATGGTCCGCTACCGATCGGCGCGCGGCACAGCTCTACAAGATCATCAACGGGAAGTGCTCGATCAGTACTGCTCGCAATGGTCGACCGCGACCAGCAACGGTTGCAGAACGATCCATGCACAGGTTCCGCGGAACGACGTGGGGGCGAGGGTGCCGATCGGGCATTGAGGCGCGGCGCAACTCGTTCAGGCGAGCTCGGCGTCGAGCGTGATCGTCGTGCCGGTCAGTGCGCGGCTCACGGGACAGTTGGCTTTCGCGTCTTCGGCGGCTTGCAGAAACGCCTCGGCCGTCATGCCGGGCACCCGACCCGTCACGCTGAGATGAATACCGGTGATGCCCTCCCCCGGCTGGAACGTGACGTCGGCCGACGTGTCCAGCGCCTCCGGCGGATTGCCGGCCTTGGTCAAGGCGCTCGACAACGCCATCGAGAAGCAGCTCGAATGCGCGGCCGCGATGAGCTCTTCCGGGCTGGTACGGCCGCCCGGATCTTCCGCGCGGGAAGCCCAGGTCACGTCGTAGCTGCCCAGACCCGACGAGTTCAGCGTCACGCGCCCGGCACCTTCGATGAGAGAACCTTCCCAGTGCGTCGTCGCATTTCGTGTCGTAGCCATGAATGCGAGCGTATGCCATTGACACGTTGTGGGGGGATGTTCACGTGGCGCGAGAGCTGAGTGTGACGTTCGCCGTGCGGCTCGTGCCGTTCCGTCGCGATCACGTGCTCCTGCGCAAGGTCACCTTGGCGGTTCCGAAGCTCAGCCCATGGCGTGGCTGTAGGCGGCGAGAACGAGTGCTTCGATGTCCTCTCGCTCGTGCACGGCGTCGCGCGCAAGCGTCATGAGGACGTGGTCGGCCGGCGACGGCGCCGCCCGGTGTACTTCCCAGCCCGCGGCCTCGGCCTCGCTGCTGGCTTCGACGGGCATGACGGCGGCGAGGTCCGTGCCGTACGTATGGCCGTCGGGCGCCGGCTTCGCGACGCCTGTCAGCAGCCACATCCGGCGCCGTTCGAGCGGTGGGCAGTCGATGGCGAAGATCCGGAGGGACGGCCATCTTGCATCGGCCGGCCGCTCAACCACCCAGGGGAGGCTGAGCACCCATTCGACGACCTCGCCAAAGGCCGGGGTCACCTCGGCGGGCGATGACTTCGATGTTGTACGCCTGCGAATCATCTCGAGCCTCCGCCGAAACGAGCGTCACGACCGGCGGTTGCCGGCTGATATTGCGTCACGATCTGGTCCCGTTGTCGCCTCCGCGATCACCGCGTCGACGTCGTCGTCGCCGTAGCCATCGGTGATGGCCTGTTCCCAGCGCCGGGCGATCGCGTCGGTGAGCGGAAGCTCGACCTTCCGCGCGCGGGCGGCGTCGAGCGCGAGGGAGACGTCTTTGAACGCGAGGCGCAGCGCGAAGCCGGGCTCG
Organism: Acidimicrobiia bacterium; assembly: GCA_038209365.1. Classification (GTDB taxonomy): domain Bacteria; phylum Actinomycetota; class Acidimicrobiia; order IMCC26256; family PALSA-610; genus DASQHW01. The sequence continues at coordinate 5,731 of JBBQXS010000003.1, forward strand.
AGGTCGCCGGCGATCATCGCGCGCCCTTTTGCGACCGCATACGCCGACCCGAGCGGGCTGTCGGCGATCGCGTCGACGAACACCCGCGCGTCGAGGCCGAGCGCATCGGTCAAGGCGATCGTTTCCGCGACACCCTCGACCTGCGCGGCGAGCCAGTTGTTGAGGGCGAGCTTGAGGCGCGTCCCGTTCCCGGCGGAACCGAGCCAGAGCGTCTTGCGGCCCACCGCGTCGAAGATCGGTTGCACGCGCGCCCGCGCGGTATCGGATCCGGAGGCGAGCACGACAAGCTGGTGCTCGCGCGCGGGACCGTCACTGCCCGACACCGGCGCATCGACGAGCTCGACGCGGTTCTCTGTCGCGAGGACCGCGCAGCGCTCGATCCACTCCAGGCCGATCGTGCCCATCTGGATCCACGCCGTGCCGGGCCGCATCACGGCAAGCGCTCCTCCCGATTCACCCATCACGTCCGCGACCGCCTCGCCATCGGGCAGCATCGTCAACACGATCTCCGCGCGCTGTGCGGCGTCAGCCGGCGACCACGCGAGCACAGCACCATCGCGTGCGAGCGGTGCGGCCTGAGCCGTCGTACGGTCCCAGACCTCGACGGGAAATCCTGCTGCGAGCAGGCTGCGCGCGATCGGCGTGCCCATCCTCCCCGTGCCGAACACCGCGATGGTCGGGCGCGACGCTTCTTGTGCCAAGCCTTGCGACATCACTTCTCCTCGTCAGCGGGTGGGCATCAGGTCGGGCGACGGTCCGGTGAAGGCCGTCGCACCGGTCATGATGCGGTCGATGTGTGCGAGCTCGGCGTCACCGAGGTGGAGTTCGCTTGCGGCAACGGCGTCGTTGATGTGCTGCGCGCGCTGCGCACCGACGATCGCCACCTGGACGGCCGGGTTCGCGAGCGTCCAGGCGACGGCGAGTTGCCCGACCGAGCTGCCGAGCTCTTCGGACGCGAAGCGGTGCAACTCGCGTACCTTCTCGAGATTGCGGCGGAACGCCTCACCGTGGAACGAGGGATTCGTGCCGCGCCAGTCGTCGTCGGCGAACGTCGTTCGTTCGTCCATGCTCCCCGTCAGCAGTCCGTGAGCGAGCGGTCCGTACACGAGCACGCCGATGTCGTGCGCCCGGGTGTACGGCAACAGATCGGTCTCGATCTCCCGACGGAACAAGCTGTACGGCGGCTGGAGCGTTTCCACCGGTCGGGTGCGGGCGAACTCCGTCATCTCGGCGACGTCGAAGTTGGAGACGCCGACGTGGCGGATCTTGCCCTCGCGGACGAGCTCCTCGAGTGCACTGGCTGTCTCGGCCGGCGCCACGTTCGGGTCGGGCCAGTGCACCTGGTACAAATCGATGTAGTCGACGCCGAGCGCCCGCAGGCTGTCCTCGACCCCCTTCCGCAGCCACGCGGGGCTCGAGTCGCGCACGAGGCCGCGCTCGGTCATCCGCAGTCCGCCCTTGGTCGCGATCACGACCTCGTCGCGTCGGACGTCGAGGTCGGTGCGCAGCGCCCGGCCGAGGATCCGCTCCGACGCACCGAATCCGTAGGCCTGCGCGGTGTCGAACAGGTTGATGCCACGCTCGCGCGCGTAGCGCATCGTCCTGATCGCATCGTTCTCGTCGAACGATCCCCATTCGCCGCCGAGCTCCCACGCGCCGAACGCGATCGATCGCACCTTCAGGCCGGTCATGCCGAGCGTCACAATTTGCATCACGACTCCCTTCACCACGAACGATCGCGCTCGCCATCTGTATTGTCTTCACGGCCAGCCACCGTTCGGTCACCAGGCCAGCGGAGCGGGGAGATTCCGGCTACCCGGCATGCGCCGCCCGGTGGTCGCTGCAATCCTGGAGGCGTGGCCTCGCAGCGAGCCCGGGTGCGCGCGGACGCATGAACAATGTGCGCTCCGACGAGGCGCGCTATCGCGCGAACCGGCAGGGCGAGATCGACTCCGCCACCGTCTACCGCGCGATGGCCGCCGCGGAACGCACACCGCAGCTCGCGTCCGTGTACGAGCGTCTCGCGCAGGTCGAGGAGCGACATCTCCGGTTCTGGGAGGAGCAGTTGCGGGCTGCGGGCCGTGAACCGGGGCCGCGGCGGCCTTCATGGCGCGCCCGCATCCTGGCGTTCGCGGCGCGCCGGTTCGGTCCGCGCGTCGTGCTGCCGACCGTCGCCACGCTGGAGCAAGTCGACCAGCACGAGTACGACGATCAACCCGAGACCGCGGGCACGGTGATGCGCTCACAGGAACGGTCGCACGCGCGTGTGCTGAAGTACGTCGCGGGTGGATCGCCGCAAGGCGTCGCCGGTGAGACCGTCGCCCGGCTGGAGGGGCGGCATCGTGCGGTGGGCGGCAACGCGTTACGCGCCGCGGTCCTCGGCGCGAACGACGGGCTCACGTCGAATCTCGCGCTCATCATGGGCGTTGCCGGGGCCCAACTCGCGCGCGCTGCCATCATCGTCACGGGCCTCACCGGCTTGCTTGCCGGCGCGTGTTCGATGGCCATCGGCGAGTGGATCTCGGTGCAGAGCGCGCGCGAGCTCTACCAGCGGCAAGTGCGGATCGAGGCGCAGGAGATCCGCTCGGTCCCGGACGAGGAGCAAGAGGAGCTCGCGCTGATCTACGAAGCGAAGGGGTTGCCACAGCGTGAAGCGGAGCAGGTGGCCGAGCGTCTGATTGCCGACGAGGCAACCGCGCTCGACGCGATGGTGCGCGAGGAGCTCGGACTCGACCCTTCGGAGCTGGGCGGCTCCCCCTACACGGCGGCCGTGTCGTCGTTCGTGTTGTTTGCATTGGGCGCGATCCTCCCGCTGGTCCCCTATTTCTTCGCGGCGGGCGCGGCGGCGGTTGGTGCCGCGATCGCGTGCGCCGCGATCGGCTTGTTCGTCATCGGCGCGTTGATCACCTTGCTCACCGGCCGCCGCGCCCTGTTCTCCGGCACGCGGCAGCTGGTGTTCGGGCTTCTCGCCGCGGGAGTGACGTTCGGACTCGGCCGGCTGATCGGTACCGCTGTCGGCGCGTGATGTCGGAGCAGCTTCGGGTACCGATCGACTCCGGCGACGGACACGTGGTGGTGATGCTGCCCGGCTTTGCGCTGTCGCCGGCGCTGTATCGCAGGACCGCGGAGCTGCTCGCGCGCCGCGGTCGGTGTCGTGTCCTCGTCCCCGACCTCTACCGAATACCCGGTGGTTGGAACTCCCGCACGATCGTTGCGCGTCTTCGGAGCACGCTCGACGAGCGTGACGTGGAACGCGTCACGATGATCGCGCACTCCTTCGCGGGCGGCATACAGCTGGGCTTCGCCACACGCTGGCCGGAACGTGACGTGGAGCTCGTGTTCGCGGACACGCTCGCCTTGTCACGCGAATGGCCACTCGCACGAGAGGCAACACGTCATCCTTTCCGCTTGCTGCGGATGGCAACGCCGAGCGCGGCCGGAGCGTTCTCGTGGTCCGTCCTGACGCATCCGCGCGAGGTCGCCCAGGCCGCGTGGTGGGGGTTCACGAGCGGTCGGGGGTCCGGTGTCAATGCCGTCGCGGCGCACCGGCTGCCGGCACACGTGCTGTGGGCGAACCGAGACTCACTGCTTTCACAGAGTGATGGACGGGCGTTCGCGCGGGAGCTCGGCGCGTCGTTCGATGTCGTGCGGGTACCTGATAACCGGTCAGTGGACCACGACTGGATGTACCGCCACCCGGACCTGTTCGTCGAGCACTTGGCACAGCTTCATCTCGCCGCGCTCGAGTGAGCACCGAGAGGTTGCACGAAAGGTCATCTCCGAATTCTTCCCGTCGCAAAGAGCCACAGCAACAGCGCGGCAACGAGCAACACCGGCGTGATCGTCAGGAGTCCCGTCCACGCCGACGTACTGAGACCGGCGATCTCGTTCACGCGGGTCGCTCCTTCTGCGACCGCACGATCCGAGTGCGCACCGGCCGCGTGATCTCGCCCTGCTCGTCGTCCAGCCAGCGGTGCAGAGAGACGAGGCCTGCGATCAAGAACGTGATCGATCCGGGGACGAGCATCACGCTTGCGGCGATTCGCTGATCCGCGAGACCCGTGAGCCCGCCGGAACGCGGGCCGGCGCGCGCGTACCCGGTGTAGAGCGCGGATGGCGCGACGGTGAGCGCGATCGACACGGTCCAGCTGACGACCGCCGCCGCGGAGATGTAGACGACCCGCGCCAGATTGTCCATGCGCTTCCGCAGGAGTGGCGCGTTCATGACCTGTGCCCAAAAGAGCACACCGGTTCCGAGGAACGACAGGTGCTCGAGGGCATGGACACCCGCGTTGCGGAGCGTGAGGTCGAAGAGGGCGGGCACGTGCCAGGCGACAAGGTTCGCGTTGAATGCGATCCACACCACCATCGGTGTTGCGATGGCGGTCGCACGCCCCCACGACTTTTGGGTTCGCGGCTGCCGCCACCAGCGGTTGAGACGGCGGAGTGTCGGGGCCGGAAGCAGCCGCAACAGCGACATCCATGGTGCGGACAGTACGAGAAGAGGAGCCGCGACCGTCAGGAGCAGCAGGTGCTGCACCATGTGCGCCCAGAAGAGCTCGTGGGCGAACTGCTCGACAGGTCCGGAGAACGCGATCGCCAACGTCAGCACCGCGGCGGCGAACAGCGCCCGTCTCCGTTGCCGAGCACGAGACACCGGAGATTGGAGCACGGTCGAACGGGCGACGCTCATCGCACGAGCACCAGCAGGACGAACGCCACCGCTTCGATTGCGACGGCGGTCGACCAGAACACGCGATACCCGCCCGCCGACGCGACCAGGTGAGCGGCCACGGGTCGGGGACCGTTCGCATCGAGGTCGGCCTCGATCGTTGCGACGCGCAACGATCCCCGAAGCAGGGTCAGCAGCCAATACATCGCGCCGAGCTCGACAGCGACGATGGCGGCCGTCCATCCGATGTACACGCTCGCGTAGCCTCCATCGGTCGGCGAGAACGGCAACGTGTCGAGCTGCCACACGTGCAGGCCGATGGCTGCCGCGCCGAGGACGAACGAGACCGTCGCGAGGCCCCGCCATCCGGCCACACCGTTGGTTCGTAGCCGGCGTGTGGCAACGAGATATGCCGCGGCACTTGCCACGACCGCACCGAGCGTCGCCGTACCAAAGAGGACCGAGACCTCTTCGCCGTTGTTCCAGCGGCCGTTCGAGTTCTGGGCCTTGAGATAGACATACGCAAAGCCGAAGGCGGCGATGAACACGATCGCTGCCGCAGACAGGACGCGCGCTCCCACGATCAGCGAGCTGGGCGTCGGGTCGGGATCATCGACCGGGTAGCCGTGCAAGCCCGTGATCGTTGTCGCCGTCGGGCGCGACGGCCTCAGATCGGCCACGGGAGGCGCGTCCGGATCGCCGTACTCGTACGGCGCGGAGAGCACCTGGGGGATCTCGTCGAAGTTGTGGGTTGGAACAGGCGTCGGAAGCTGCCATTCGAGCCCGCGTGACTGCCACGGATTCGGCTCCGCTGCTTCACGCTTCAAGAACTGCGACACGACGAAGTTCACGATGAAGACAAGCATCGACGCGCCGAGCACGAACGCCGAGATCGACACGAAGACGTTGAGGCCGCGGAAGGCGGGTTGGTACGTGGACACCCGTCGGGGCATGCCGCGTGCGCCAACCAGAAACAGGGGAAGGAAGGTCGCGTTGAACGCGACGAACATCGTCCAGAAGTGGAGCTTCGCGAGGCCCTCGCGGAAGCGAAGCCCGGTCATCTTCGGCAGCCAGTAGTAGATCGCGGCGAACAACGCGTAGACGAGCCCGCCCATGATCGTGTAGTGGAAGTGCGCCATGACGAAGTAGGACCCATGCGTGGTCGCGTTGCTCGGCACGTCGGAGAGGTACATGCCCGACGCGCCGCCGACCAAGAAGTTGAAGATGAACGCCAAGCAGAAGAGCATTGGAACGGTGAGCCTGATCCGGCCTTTCCAGAGCGTCCCGAGCGCGCAAAGGAAGATGAACCCGGTGGGGATGGAGATCATCTCCGTCGACAGCGAGTACCCGGGTCGAAGATCCGAGTTGATGCCCGAGACGAACAAATGGTGCTGCCAGACGGTGAAGCTGAGGAACGCGACCCCCAGCATCCCGACGACGGCCAGGCGATAGCCCCACAGCGTCTTGCGCGTGAACACCGGGAGGATCTCGAGCAGGATGCCGAACCCGGGCAGGGCGAGGATGTAGACCTCGGGATGGCCGAAGAACCAAAAGAGATTCTCCCACAGGAACGCGGATCCTCCCATCGAACCGACGAAGTTCACGGTTCCGATCGTGCGATCGAAGACCGCGAGCAGCGTGGCGCCCAACAGCATCGGCGCCGCCAGTGCCATGAGGATCGTCGTCGCGAACACGCCCCACACGAACATCGGCAGACGACCCCACGTCAGCCCCGGGGCGCGCATGGTCACGATCGTCACGAAGAGGTCGAGGCCGACGAGCGTCAGCGTGATGGCGACGAGCCCGAACGCGACGTAATACGAGTTCATTCCCAACTGCACCTGGTCGCCGAGGGGCATGTATCCGGTCCAACCCGACGTGAAGCCGCCGACGAGAACCGATGACAGCAGAACGAGCGCGCCTGCAACGAGCAGCCACAGCGCGAGGGCCTGGATACGGGGAAACGCAGTGCGCCGCGCGCCGATCATGAGGGGAACCAGGTAGTTCCCGAAGCCGCCGACAGCCGCCGCCGACATCGTCATGATCATCATGGAGCCGTGGAGCCCGACGATCGTCAAATACTCGTTCGGATAGAAGATGGAACCGTCCGCGCTCAACAGCTGCGTGCGGATGAGCATCGCATTGACTCCGGCGACCAGAAGGATCGCGAGCGAGACGATCAGGTACTGGATGCCGACGACCTTGTGGTCGGTGGTCACCTCGAAGTACCGCGCGACACCCTCACCGGTGCGCTCTTCGGCATAGGCACCTGGCTCTGCGCCGCGCAGACGGCTGCCCGGGTAACGCACGAAACCGAGGCCCCAGACCCATCCGACGACCGCGAGCACGTAGCCGAGAACAAGCGCGAGATCGTTCTCGTCGCTGCCGTTCGCGGCCCGCGGCCAACCTCCGCCGATCACGCGCCCCAGCCACATGCCGAGCAGAAAGCCGACGACTGCGTACGCGAGTCCTGCCACGACCCCGGGGCTGTTCAGCACCCGCCAGTTCCTCGACCGGACGGTCGGTGTCGGAATCGCAGTGCCGGCCACGTCACTCATCGCTCAACCCGCCAGGTTCACAGGGGTTGGGGAATACACGTGCGCGTAGGGCGGCAGGTCGGGCACGATGTCCGAGTAGGTCTGCTGCTGCTTCGCGATCCATTGCGCGAAGTCGGCCTCGGTCAAGACCGCTGACGTCACCTGGTACATCTGGCCGTGGTAGAGCCCGCACAGCTCGGAGCACTGCACGCGGAACGGGCCCGGTTCGTTCGCGCGCACGTACACCACGTTGTCGGCGCCCCCTACCGCGTCGGCCTTCACGCCGAGGCTCACCGCCCAGAAGGAATGGACCACGTCGAGCGACGTGACGTGGAACTCGACGTAGCGGTCTTCGGGGATCATGAGCTCGGGCGTAGCGAGCCCCCCATACGACGGATAGCGGAACGTGAACTGCCACTGTTGGGCGATGACCTGGACCTCGAGCGGTTTCTCGCCTCCGGGACGCGCAAGCGGTGTCGGTCCTTGCGCGCTGCCGGACCCGACACCGGGACCGATCCAGTCGTAGGTTCCGTACGCGACGACGCCGACGACGATGATCACGTTGGCGACGATCCACCACGTCACCACCTTGCGATCACCGCGCAGCAACACGCCGTCCGCGCCGGCATCGGATTGCCGGCTCCGCCACGTGACGAGCGCGTAGAGCGAGTACACGATGATGGCGAGGGAGATCGGCGTGACGACGCCCGCGAGAATGGTGTTGATCTGCTGCTGATGCTCGGCCTGGACCGTCGCATCCTGTGGCGGAAGATGTGGGCCGCCGACGAGCACGACGAGCGGAGTCGCGATCGCCGCGAGCACGAACCAGATCGCGAGGATGCGGCGACCGTGGTGCGGATTCGCGGGCACGTCAAGCCACCTGCACGAAACCGTCCATGTACCCGATGGTCTGCATCGGGCCGCCGTTTCCAAACAGCGTTCCCGCGGCGCACGGGACGTAGCACTGCCAGCGGTACTTTCCGGGAGCGCCGGTCTTGAACGTGAATTCGATGGTCACGTGGTCGTAGCTCTCCGCGCAGGGCGCCGACGAGCATGGTTTCGTTGCGTTGTCCGCGATGCCCTGAAGCGGGACCATCACACCCAGATCCGGGATCGCGAACGTGTGCGCTGCCGTCGAAGGGTTGATGACCGACACCTGCTTGCCATCGACGCTCATCGTTCCCCCCTCGATGCCCTGCACGTGGCCGAAGAACGGATTTCGCAGGCCTGTTTGCGAGTCGTATTGGGAGATCGTGACGTGGATGGTGGAGTGCGCCGGCAAGTCGAAGTTGGTGCTGTGCGACCACGACCCGTCAGGCTTCTGCGCAAGGTACGAGACCCAGTCCGGGTGCGCGCCGAACCCGATCGACCCGACAGTCTGGAGCACGAGCGACGCCTCCGTTCGTCGCCTTGACGGCGATCGTCGGTGGGCGATTACGCAGAAACATCACGACGTAGATCACGATCGCGAAGCACAACAGCGAAGTGAGGAGCACCACGACTGCAATTCGCAGCCTGAGAGTCACGTCGCACCTCCCCCGTTTGACTTATTGCAGGAGCTTGTCGAGAGTGATCGGCAGGTCCCGCACGCGGATGCCGGTCGCGTGATGAACCGCGTTCGCGATGGCCGCGGCGGTGCCTACGATGCCGAGCTCGCCGATCCCCTTGGCGCCCATCGGATTGACGTACGGATCCTCCTCGTCCAGCCAATGCACGTCGACCGAGCCGACGTCGGCGTTCGCGGCGATGTGGTAGCCCGCGAAATCCTGGTTGGCCACGTGCCCGAAGCGCGAGTCCAGCACGCTGCGCTCATGTAGCGCCATAGAGAGTCCCATCGTCATGCCACCGAGCAACTGCGAGCGCCCGGTCTTGGCGTTGATGATCCGGCCCGCGGCGAACACGCCGACCAGGCGCGGTACTCGCACCTCGCCGGTGTCCTCACACACCCGAACCTCGGCGAATTGCGCCCCGAAGCTGTGCATCGCGAACTGCTCGGCATACGGGTTGTCGGGAGGCTCGCGCGTGACCTCGAGCCCCTCGTCCGGCACCATTCCACCGTCGTTCGCCGCCAGACGCGCGCGCAGCGCGTCCGCCGCGTAGACGATCGCCGAGCCCCAGCTCGCGGTGCCCGAGGAGCCCCCCGCGGAAGGCGCATAGGGCAGCGCGGTGTCGCCGATGCGCAGATCGATGTCCTCGACGGTGACGTCGAGCGCGTCCGCCGCGATCTGCGTGAGCGCCGTCCAGGCGCCCGTACCGATGTCCGCGGCACCGATCAGCACCTCGTATCGGTGGTCGCGCCCGACCCGGATCGTCGCGACCGAACCGGCCAGCCGGAAGCCGGGTAGGTCGATGCGGCCACCCCGGTGCCGACGAACCACCTGCCGTCGCGCCGGGCTCGTGGCGTCGCGTCGCGGCGACGCCAGCCGAAACGGTCCGCGCCCACGCGTAGGCATGCCAGGAGATTGCGACTCGAGAACGGCCGCCCGGTCGCCGGGTCGACGTCCGGCTCGTTCCGGATCCGGAAGTCGACGGGATCCAGCCCGCATGCGCACGCCATCTCGTCCATGGCCGACTCGAGCGCAAACATGCCCGGCGTCTCTCCCGGCCCCCGCATGATCGTCGGCGGCGCCACGTCCAGCGCCGCCAACCGGTGGGTGGTGCGCCGGTTCGGTGCCGCGTACATCATCCGGGTCGGAGCTGCGGTCTGCTCGGCGAATTCCTTGATCGTCGCGGTCTGTTCGACCACGTCGTGTCCGATGGCGGTGAGCCGGCCGTCGGCGTCGGCGCCGAGCCGGACGCGCTGGATCGTCGGGGTCCGGTAGCCGACCTGCGAGAACATCTGCTGACGGGTGAGTGCGAGCTTGACCGGCCTCCTCGCGAGGAGCCGCGCGGCCATGACGGCGAGGACCACGTCCGCGTGCACGAAGTTCTTCGACCCGAATCCGCCACCGACGTGCGGCGAGATCACGCGCACCCGGTCCGGCTCGAGAGCGAACAGTGCCGCGACGGTCGCCCGCGTTCTGTGCACACCCTGGCTGGCGCAGTAGACGGTGAGCCCATCGTCGCCCCAGATGGCGATGGTGGCGTGCGGCTCCATCGGGTTGTGGTGCGCCATCGGTGTCGTATAGGTCGCATCGAGCGTGACGGCCGCGCTCGCCAATGCCGCGTCGGCGTCTCCCTCTGCGGTGTCGGTCGCGTGACCGGCGTTTACTCTCTCCGGGGCGTAGAGGTCGTCGCGGTCGAGCCGCAGTTCCACGTCGTGCGCCCGCTGGTCGTAATTCACCCGGACGAGGCTCGCGGCGTCGCGGGCGATCTCCGGGGTCTCCGCAAGCACACCGCCGACGATCTGTCCGCGGAAGGCGACGACGTCGGACTGCAGGATCTCGAGCTCGGCGTCGACGGCCGTAGCCACTCGCGGCGCGTTCCTGTGAGTGAGCACGGCCAGCACGCCGGACTCGGCGGCTGCTGCGGTGTCATCGATGCCGGTGATGCGCCCGGTGGCGATCGTCGCCTGGACAAGTGCAGATAGGCCGGACGGTCGAGTGACCACTCGAAGGCATATGTCGCCGTGCCGCGCACCTTTTCCGGGCCGTCGATGCGGTTCATCGGCGCGCCGACGGCCCGGGTCGTGACGTCGTTGGGGCTCATCGCCGGCCTTCCACGAGGTCCAGCAGCACCCGAGTCATGACGTTGCGCGCGAGCGACACCTTGAACGCGTTGCCCGCCAGTGGTCGCGCGTCGACGAGCTCCGCGTCGGCGGCGTCGCGGAAGGTCTGTTCGGTCACCGTTGCGCCGCGCAGCGCCTCCTCGGCCTTCGTGGCGCGCCACGGCTTGTGCGCCACACCGCCCAAGGCGAGCCGCACGTCGCGCACGACACCGTCGGCGACATCCAGCGCAGCTGCCACTGACACCAGCGCGAACGCGTACGACGCACGGTCGCGAACCTTGCGGTAGCGCGAGTTGGTCGCGAAGAGCAGGGGCGGCAGGTCGACGGCCGTGATCAGCTCGCCGTGCTCGAGCACCGTGTCTCGTTGCGGCTCCCCGCCCGGCAGCCGGTGCAGCTCGGTCAGCGGGATGGTCCGCTCGTCATCGGGCCCCCGCGTGCGCACCACCGCCCCGAGCGCCGCCAATGCGACCGACATGTCCGACGGGTGCGTCGCGACACACGCCTGCGACGCACCGAGGATCGCCGAGTCACGCTGGAAGCCCTCCCGCGCGGAACAGCCCGACCCCGGCTCGCGCTTGTTGCACGGCGTGGTGATGTCCTGGAAGTACACGCAGCGAGTCCGCTGCAGGAGGTTCCCGCCGACGGTGGCGAGATTGCGCAACTGCCCGGAGGCGCCCGAGAGCAGCGCCTCGGAGAGCACCGGGTAACGCCGGCGGATCGTCCGATTGGCCGCCAATTCGCTGTTGGGAACTGCGGCGCCGATGCGCAAGGTCCCGTCGGGCAGCTCCTCGACCCGGTCGGAGGTGAGCCGCCGGACGTCTATCAGCACATCGGGCGCCACGATGCCCAACCTCATGTGGTCGACAAGATTCGTGCCGCCGGCCAGGAACGCGCCGTTCGGTGCCGAGGCGAGCATCGCAACGGCACGCGACACGTCCCTCGGACGCTCGTAGCGGAATGGTCTCACCGCGCCACGTCTGCGATCGCCGGAACGATGTTGGCGTACGCGGCGCAGCGGCACAGGTTGCCGCTCATCCGCTCCCGGATCTCGTCGTCGTCGAGCACGATGTCGTCGGCATCGAAATCGTGGGTCACAACGCTCGGCCACCCCGCCGCCGCCTCTTGCAGCATCCCCACGCCCGAGACGATCTGGCCCGGCGTGCAGTAGCCGCACTGAAAGACATCGTGCTCGATGAATGCGCGCTGCATCGGATGGAGGTCTTCGCCGTCGGCGAGGCCCGCGGCCGTGACGATCTCGGCACCGTCGTACGCCACCGCCAACGCCAAGCAGCTCACCGCGCGCCGTCCGTCGAGCAGAATCGTGCAGGCGCCGCACTGGCCGTGGTCACAGCCTTTCTTCGCGCTGGTGATGCCGAGCCGCTCCCGCAAGGCATCGAGCAGCGTCGTGCGAGTGTCGACGACGAGCCGGTAATCGGTCCCGTCGACTCGGAGCGTGGTCTCGACGTCCATGGCGTCTCTACCCGATGAACTCGAGGAGAGCGCTGTTCACCTGGTCCGCATGCGTCCAGGCGATCGCATGCGGACCGCCTTCGATCACGATGTACTTGAGATCCTCGATGAGGCCAGGCAGCCGGTCGGCCGTTTGCGGCTTCGGAAGGGTGCGGTCTTGGTCGCCGTGAATGACCAAGACCGGCACGCCGAACTTGGGGAGGTCGGCGCGGAAGTCCGTGAGCCACGTGGGGATGCACGCGACCGCGGCGACCGCCGACCCGGCGACTCCGATGTTCCAGCTCGCTCGGAAAGCCTCGTCGCTGACGAGAGTGCCGCGGCAGACGTCCATGTTGTAGAAGTTGTCGAGGAATCCCTTCAGCCACAACGGCCGGTCGGCCTTCGCGCTCGCGACGAAGCCATCGAACAGGTGCTGTGGCAGACCCTCGGCGTTGTCGTCGGTCTGCAACAGGAACGGCGGTATTGGGGAGAGCAGCACCGCCTTGCTGACCCGCATCGAGCCGTACGCACCGAGATAGCGGGTCACGTCCCCCGAACCCATGGAGTGACCGACCAGCACCGCGTCGTGCAGGTCGAGGGCTTCCATCAGGGCGTTGAGGTCGGCCGCGAAAGTATCGAAGTCGTAACCGGTTACCGGTTGGCTCGAGCTTCCCCAGCCGCGGCGGTCGTACGTGATCACGCGGTAGCCGGCGTCGAGCAGGACCGGCACCTGCTTCTCCCAGGCCTTTCCGCTGAGCGGATACCCATGGCTCAGGACGACCGGGCGCCCCGACCCGTGGTCTTCGTAGTAGAGGTCGATCGGGCTGGAGTTCTCTTCACCAACCTTGACATAGGGCATCACCGTCTCCTCTCGACGTTCGGCCTGATGGTGGCCAACGCGGGCGCGCTGCTCTACACGCGTGCGCGTAGTCGTCGCGCACTGTGCAGTGGCACGCGGCGCCACCCGGGAACTGGGGAGCCGACGCGGGCTTCCCGGATGCGAGAGCACCTCGAGAGGGTCTGACGACGGCCGTACCGATCCCTGGAATCGTTCGGGAACACACACCGGCGTACCGTCATGCCGGCGCGGCGATCAACCGGGGGTACCGCTATCCCACTCCTCCCGGAAGATCGCGGTCGCCGGCCCCAGGGTGAGCCGCCCCGCCCGCGGCTTCACCCCGGGGCGAGCCTTTGCCCCGGGCTCGCCGGTCCGGTGTCTGTGCGCGCGTCGTCGCTCGTGACCACGATCGAGGATGCGATCGCAAGTCGACAACATCACGTTCGAGGAGCCTCTGGCGGACGCGCACTTCGCGCTGTCTTCTGCGCAACGGAGTCGACGGTCGTGCTCCTCGTCGAGAGCGAGTTCCCTCAAACTGGAAATGCGCTCTTGCGTTTGTCCAATCGAATGCTTCATCGGCAAGACTTTGCGTCTTGCTGACTGACAAAAGGAGTCTCCTGATGAGAATGCGTCACATCGTCGGTGCCTTTGTTGCGATCGGGGCGCTGCCGTTCGGCGCCTTCGTCCCGAGCGCGCACGCCGCGCCGCCGAGTCGCAACAGCGCTACCGTGATCAGTCACGTCACGATCGACAAGCACGATCCGAGTGTGGGGTACGTGCGCGCCCGCTATACATGTCAGCCGGAGATCGATCACCTCTGGGTCTCTGTCAAGCAAACCGCAGACGGGGCAGCTGACCCCGCGCTCACACAGGAGGGCAGTGGTTTCGGGCACGTCTCCACGACATGGGTTCAGTCGCATCCCGCTGACCTGCAATGCGATGGCAAGAATCACGTCCAGGTCTTCGAGGTCAACACGACCGAGCAACAGCCGCCAGAGTTCGGCGGCGGGACGGTCGGATATGGCGCGCTCGTGCGTGGCCAGGGATACGTTCAGTTCTGTCTGACCAGCAACTCCAACGAAGACCTTTTCATCGCCGACATGACCTTCCACAAGGTCAAGTAAAGGCCTGGAGCGGGCCGAGTGCGCCCTCGCCTCTTCGGGCGGGGCCGCTCGCCCGCCGCGCTTGGAGCACTGGCGCTTTCGGGTGTCGACGCGCGACGATTTCGCCGGGCGGAGGTCGACCACCAATGCGACGTGGGAGGCCAGTCATGGTGCAGTTCTTGCTGGGGTTCGGTATCGGGATCATCGGCGCCGTCTCCGCCGTTCGGGCTGGTCGGGTCGCGCTCCGACGACGATGACGGATACTGATGACGAGTGCTAGGCGAGGATGACGACCGTCCGGCCTACCGTCTCGCGGTTCGCCATGGCCTCGATCGCGGCGGGGATCTCGTCGAAGTCGACCACCTTGCCGATCACGGGCCGGACCTCGCCCGCGAGCACCAAGCGGACGATCTCCCGCATGACGTGTTCGCCGAGCTCGGCGGCCGCGAAGTTCCAACCCATTCCGGTCTTCAGGAATTCCGAGACGTCGGGCCGCGCGTACGCGAGCATCACGCCGCACAGCTTGAAGTTGCCCAGCATGATCCGGCGCGGCACGAGGAACGGCTCGTCGGCAACGACCTTGTTCGACGCGAACCCCATCATCACGTAGCGGCCGTTGTACTTCGTGCACTTCATCGACGGTTCCATGACCGCCTCACCGACGTTGTCGAACACCACGTCGACGCCCGTGTTCTCCGTCTCCGCAAGCACGACATCGGCGAAGTCCGTAGCGTTGTAGTTGATCGCGATGTGTGCGCCGAGATCGCGGCACAGCTTCACTTTGTCGTCGGTACCCGCGGTGGCGAAGACCCGTGCGCCCGCGTGCACGGCCAGCTGGACCGCGGCCGACCCCGAGCCGCCGGCCGCGGCGTGGATGAGCACCGATTCGCCGGCTTGCAGGCCGGCACGATCGAAGAGCCCAAGCCACGCGAGGTGAAACGGGAAGTACAACCCGGCGGCGCCCGGCAAGGGAATCGAGCCGGGCATCTCGAATGTCGAGGTCGCCGGACATACCGCGTATTCGGCGAAGCCGCCGTGCGCACCCTTCGGCATGGCGACGACCCGGCGTCTCTGCCATTGCTCGGCGCCTTCACCGCACGCGTCGACGATTCCCATGACTTCCATTCCGGGGCTGTAGGGCAGCTCCGGGCGGACCATCATGTTGCCGCCGGTGATGCGCTCGAGATCGTTGAGGTTGAGCGGGATCGCTTGCACCCGGACCCGCAGCTCTCCGGCCTCGGGGGCCGGGATCGGCACCGTGTCGAGTCGGAGCACATCGGTCGGTCGCCCATACTCGTGCGTCCGCCATGCGCGCATGACGCGATCATCGTGTTGCATGTGGCTCACCTGTTTCGACACGCGCCGATACCTACGCTCGTTCAATCGTGCGCGCCACGCAACACCCGGTCCCACTGCCGGCGCGGTCGAGACCGCGGACGTCACCTTCGACGCGACGGATGACGCCGACGAAAGAAGTTGAGACGATTGAAAATAGAAATGCTTGCCTTCATCCCGACCTCGTATTAGACCCGATCCAGGTTCTGGGTCTTGCTGCACCCAGGCTCAGGTGGAGGTTGCGGGGTGAAAATGCGACGGGAAACACGTGTATTCGGCGCGCTCGCGCTCGTCATGAGTGCCGCTGCAGTGCCCAGCCTGACGGGCGCAAATGCTGCCCCTCGGGCTGATTTCGAGACGCGCGCGCTCGAGGAAGTCTCGCGCGCGAACGGCATCGCGATAGGCGACCTCGAGATCGTGACGCGTGCGACCTCGCACTTGCCCTACAGCCACGTCGACCTGGCCGACTACAAGATCGGCACGCGCGATGGGCGACTCTTCGGCGTGAGCTTCGACAAGGCGACCGAGAACACGGTTGCCGCGCAATCGGCGCTCAACCGCGAATCACAGGCGCGAGAGGCCGCCGTCGGCAAGCAAGACGACGCGCTCCGGGCGCATTTCCAGCGGAATGCGGTGGGCGCCGCGCCGGTGGCGTTCTGGGTTGCGTTCGCCGACCCCGGCGACCTCGGCCGGCGTCCGGGTGGAATCGCGCTGCTGCGGAGCAAGATCCGAGCTGCCCAAGCTCCGGTCGTTGCCGCCTTGCAGCGTCAAGGGGCGTCGCCGGTGGTGGCGGATCTCGCTCCGGTGGTGTTCGCCAACCTCAGCGCGAGTCAGACCCAGTCAGTCGAGGGACGCCAAGACGTTGCCGCGGTCGACCTGGTCCCATCCGACCTGAAGAAGATGATCGACGACAGCGCGACATCGAACCGCTATCCGTACGCGTGGAATGTGACGACCGGCACCGGCACGAAGGTTGCCGTACACGAGGACGACGGCGTCGACAACGCGAACAACAACCTGCAAAACGCGACCCACGGCATCTCGTACTACAGCGACTCGATCGGGTCGCCGACGCGGAACATCGGGAGCCATGCCACCGAGGTGGCCGGCGTGATGGCGTCGAGCAATGCCTGGCGTCGCGGTGGGGCCTTCAACACCGGCGCGATCCTCTCGGCCAACTTCCTCAACTTCAGTAACGGTCCGGCCATCGTGAACTCGGCGTCGTGGGCATCGAGTCAGGGTGCCGACGTCATCAACCTGAGCTGGGGCGGCTGCACGAGCGGCGCTCAGAACTTCTTCAGCCGATGGATCGACTTCGAGCAGAAGGCGCTCCCCATCAACTTCGTCGTGTCCTCCGGGAACACCCCGAACTGCAACGGCAGCTTGTTCGTGGCTTCGCCCAGCCTGGGCTGGAACACGCTGTCGGTCGGGTCGTACTACGACCACGACACCGGCCTGCTCGGCGACGACACCTTCTCGAGCTTCACCGAGTACCGGAACCCGACCGATCCGAACTCAGGGCGCACATACGAGAAGCCCGACGTCACGGCCATGGGTGGAGAGTTCACGAACGGCGTGTGCTTCGGTGTCGGCACGACCGGCCTCGGCTCCGGCGTCGGCGCCGAGACGTGTGGGACGAGCTTCTCGAGCCCGGACGCCGCCGCGCTGGTCGCGGACGTCAAGCAGAGTGTCGGTCATGGCAGCCCCGAGGCGGTGAAGGCGATCGTCATGGCGGGCGCCGTCCACAACATCATCGATGATCTGAACTACAGGAGTTGTCCCTCGTCACCAATCGCCAACGACTGCCGCGACGGCGCCGGCGGGATCGACGCCAAGCAGACGATCAACAACATCGTCACTCCCGGCCAGTACTCTCAGCGCCTGGAGTCCGCCTCGACGTTCCCGGCCGGGAACAACATCGACATTCCCGTGAGCGTCACGGCCGGCAAGAGGGTGCGGGCGGTGATCGCGTGGGATTCCACCGCGGCGTGCACCAACTTGGGGACGTCCAGTCAGGCGTGCTCATCCGATCTGCTCAATGCTGACCTCGACCTCTCGGTGCTCAACCCGAGCAGCAGCGTCGTGGCCTCGTCTTCCAGCTTCCAGAACTCGGCCGAGGTCGTCGATTTCGTCGCCCCCACTACCGGTACCTACACGATCCGTGTCCACAGCTTCCGGTTCGACGCCGGCACCAACACCTTCCTCGGGATCGCGTGGAACACCAACGTCAACGCTCTCCTCGATCCGCTCACCGGGGTCACGCCCATCGCGCTCAACACCACGCTGAACAACCAAACGAACAACCGTGGTCACTCCTTCTGGGACAGCTACTCGGCGGGCAACGCGAGCTGCAACTCGCTGCTCAACCCGGAGACGGGGCTCGAGAAGGTCTACCGGTTCACCACGACGAGGACCGGCAAGATCACCGCGTCGCTGTCGCTGATCACCCAGTTGCCCAACGTCAGCAAGAACGTCGACGTGATCCTGATCAAACAGTCGGGCGCGGCGCAGACGCTGAACCAGCGCGTGATCACCTGCGGAGACAATGCGTTGACGGCGAACAGCCAGCCGGCCGGTACCTACCTGCTGGTCGTCGACGGCCGACAACCGAGCGGAGGCACCGGTTCGGTCGCCAACTACTCGATCAGGCTGCAATTCTCATAGGACGCACGCCGCAGCCGCGCGCCTGTCCGGTCCGGCGGACCGCATGAGTGAACATGAGTGAAGGGGTCAGCGGGGCGGGGCGATGACGACGAGGCGCTGCCGGGCCTTTTCGACGGCGACAACGTCGGTACCTTCGAACGTTTCGCCGTCACAAGCGAGGCGGAATGGACCGTCGAGAGACCGCAGACGCACGGTCCGCGCGCGTCGTTGCTCGTATACGCGGCATCGACCGAGGCGGCCGCTCAAGACGCTCGCGATGAGACGCGATCGCGACCACGGCTGTTGTGCGTCGACGACGCGCACGTCGAAGAGGCCGTCGTCGAGTCGTTCGCGCCAGCTCGGCATGAAGCCGGCCGGGTGATAACAGCAGTTGCCTATGAAGATCATCCAGATCCGTCGTTCGTCACCGTCGATTTCGACGGCGCACGGTTCGGCGTGCCACAGGACGTTGATGAGCGCGACGACCAGCGCCGGCCACTTGCCAATGCGATTCTCGAGTCGCTCCCGGGCATCGACGAGCTTCGAGTACGCGCCGAAGCTTGCGGTGTTGAGAAAGGTGCGCCCGGCCATGAGGCCGACGTCGACTTCGGCAAGCTCGCCCTCCCGTGCGGCGCTGACAGCGTCGGTCACGGTTGAGAAGCCGAGATCGCGTCCGAAATGGTTCAACGTGCCGCCCGGTACGACGAGCAATGGAATGCCCCGAGCGAGGGCGCACGTGGCCGCTGCGTTCACCGAGCCGTCGCCACCGCACACGCCCAGCACGTCGCACGCGTCGGCTCGTTCTTCGAGCGCCGCGGCGAGGTCGTCATCGTCGCCGAGCGTCACAACCTCCGCCGCCGGAAGCGCTTTGCGGAGTTGCTCCGACGAGTCGCGGGACAGTGCCGGCCCGGACGACGGGTTGACCACGATGGTCAGGCCCGTACCGTCGGGGGCCGGGCGACCTTGACGACGACGCAACGCCCGCGAAGCGTTCGCCGCGGAATGCGGCGCCACCGGCCACACCCGTCGAGTCGCCAGGGCGGTGACCGCGCCGATCAGCGCGCCGCCGACAACGTCGCTGCGGTGGTGTTCTCGGGTGCGTACGCGCGACCACGCCACACCGGCCGCCAACGGCGCGAGGACCGCGGCGGTCGCCGGCTGCTCCTGCGCGGCGCCGGCCGCGAAGGCGACTGCAACTGCGGCATGGCCTGACGGGAACGAGCTGCCGGCGTGCTTGCTGGTGAGACGCGTCAGCGCGAACCGGCTGGGACGCGGGCGGCGCCGGCGCGCAACCGGCTTCAGCGCGCCTTGCGACACCAACGAGGCGAGCGCCGCGGCGAAGAGACCCCGGATCGCAGCACGTCTACCGAACCGGCCACCCGCAACTGCGAGGCATACGGCCGAGGCGAGCCAGATCCGCCACCGATCCGCCGCGCGTGTCAATGCGACCGCAGCCAGATCAGGACGCCAGGACGCCGACCGCCCGAATCGAAATGACTGACGCATCCCGATTGTCGGCCCCAGTCAGGTTTCGGTGACGCGTCGGAAACGCGCCTCGATCATCGAATAGCAGCCGAACGCGAACAACCCGAATGCGAGTACGCAAAGCAGGAACGGCCCCCATGTGCCGTGCACCACTCGCCGCAACGCGCCATCGAGTCCGACCGCCTCTTTCGCGTCGAACTGCCATCCGGCGCGGGCGATGAAGACGCCGATGAGACCGAACACAGTCCCACGCCCCAACCAGCCTGCCCACGCCACGACTCGTACCAAGCGCCTCGTCGACGCCGAAATGCCCTCGAGGTCGAGTCGCTCCCGCCACTTCTCGGTGACCGCGCGATAGACGAAGGATGCCCCGCCGATGACGAGCGCGGCCCCGACCACGGCAACGAGGACGCGACCGCCGGGCCAGCCGAGCACCCGTGCGGTCCATTCCTGCTGCTGACGGTTGCCGTTCTTCTTCGCCGCCGACGCGGCGCGGCGGATCGTCTCGAAGGCGGACCACGCGAGCACGCCGTATACCGAAGCGCGGAACAAGTATGCGACGCGCTTGGCCCACGTCTTGGCGCTCGCATCGTCGTCGACAACGACCACCCGTACCAGCATCCAGATGCAATAGCCCGCGAATCCGACAGCGAGCGCGGCGAGAAGCCCCTCGCCGAACGGCTGACGCGCTACAGCCAACAGCGCACCGTTCTTGTCTGCAGCCTCACGCGCGTCTCCAAACGCGATACAGAGCGCCAGCACGGCGACCACCATGTACAGCACGCCGCGCGCGGCGAGACCGATACGAGCCGACGTGCGAACGACGGGATGACGCGCGGCTTCGCGTGTATCAGCCTCGACTCCGCGCCAAGCCGTCGAGGTCATGGCTTCCGTATGCCCGGAGCACACACCGCGCAAACCGCGCGCACTTGGGCTCGGGGCGGCGGATCCGACCGGCGAAGGCGCGCGTCATACGTGCGCGCGCCTCGTCGACAACGCGACGCGCTGTTGGGGATTCAACAGCTCCGGTCAGCTCGGTGATGGAAGCATGACGTCAACGTCGCTACCAGTCGCCGTGAAGAGCGAGAACGGCACCGGGTTTCACTGCGCGGTCGTGTTGTTCACGATTGCGCGGTAAGGCCGGCACGGCTGGTTGCGAAGGCTCGGGCACGGCGGAAGCGCCGTCGGCACACTCACGCCGGGAACGACCGGTAGGACGAGGCTCGACGGCATGGAGTTGGAGAAGGCGATCGAGACGTTCCCGCTGCCGGTCGGCTGCGTCTGACCGAAGGACCACACTGGTTGCGTGCCGTTCGGCGCGGCGATCGTCACTCGGATGCGCGACCCCGCGCGGTACGCGTGGCCCTCGTAGTAAAGCGGCACGACAACCTTGACGAACTGCCCGGCCGGCATGGGAGAAGCGTCGGCCGCCGTGAAGGTGGGGATCGGCTCGAGCGCCGTGCTCAGCCGCTTGAACATGTTGCTCGAGTTGGTCGAGAGCTTGCGTTCGCTCGCGCGGATCCAGCCGTTCTGGACGAACGTCTCTTTCCCGTCCGGACGCACCTCGCTGATCGTGGCTTGCAGATCGACGTCGGGGGTCGATGATCGCACCCAGAGGTGTACGGCGCCGCTGCCGATGACCGTCGTAGCCGACGTGAGTGGCGCCGAGACGTACGAGACAGCGCTGCCCGATGGTTGTTGCTGCCAGTTCCATTGCCACTGGGACGCGTTGCCCCACAACCCGCCCCCACCGGTGTTGCTCCCGTAGTCGGTGAGTGGCAGGGCGTGCGCGTTCGCGCTGAACCAGTTGATCCCTCCGCTTGCGGGCGGGGTGTTGCCGAGCACTCCATTCCGCCCGAAGTACCAGGTGCGCGCGGTGGTGCCCGGAATCGGCAAGGACGAGAAGTCCTTCACAAACCCGGGATAGGGATCGCCCGGGTTCGAGCTCGCGCCGGGCGATGAACCGGCGCCGTTGTCGAACAGCACCCGAACGCGCGGGAGCTGGTTGAACGCGGCGAGGGCCTCGTCATATGTCGGGATCGACTGGATGGGGTCGACCGGCAGCGTCACCACGTCGGACTGCGGGAGTCCCATCGCCGCCTGGTAGATGACCGGAGCGGCCGCCCGGGGGATTGCCGCGTTCTCGATTGGTGCTCGGTGCGCGACGAACAATTGCAAGAAGTCGTACCAGCGGTTGAAGGTGTACGGGTCGAGCGAGTCGATATGAGCGCCGTTGGTGAAGGTGAACCACTTCTGATTCGTCCCGGTGAATTTCCGGACCAGTTCCGGGCAGTGTCCCCCCGTCTGTTCGTCCTGCCACTGGCAGGAGATGAACACCGGCACGTTGATCTTGTGGACGAAGGTGACGGGGTCGAGTGGGTCGGCGACCGCTGGGTTGTAGTGCGAATTGGCTGCGATCTTCGCGCTCAGGTCGGCCGCCTCGCCGTGAAGCACCTGATTGGCCGCGCACGTCGTATCGCCACCTTGGATCCGCTCGTATGCCCAGGGCTGTCCGCTGTTCGGTCCGGCGGGGAGAGCCTCGTGCTGGCGCTCCTCGGCCCAGGCGACGGCAAAGCCGGTATTGAGGATGCCACCCGGATAGAGCGTCGTGGCCGTGGCGTCGAGGACCGAAAGCGGTGAGATGGCCTCGAGGCTCGGCGGCTGGAGCTGTGCCGTGAACAGCTGGCTGATCCCCCCGTAGGAGATCCCCATCATCCCGACCTTGTGATCCCGCACCCACGGTTGGCGGGCGATCGTCTCGATCACGTCGTACCCGTCGAGGCTCTGAAGCGGCTCGAAGAAATCGAACGCGCCACCCGAGCAGCCGGTGCCGCGCATGTTCACGTCGACGACCGCGAAGCCCATCAGGTTCGCGAGGACCGCGATCCCGCTGTCCGGTCCCGCTGGGTTGGCGTACCCGTAACCCGAGTATTCGATCAGCGTTGGGTACGGCGGAGCGTAAGCCGGGCCACTTGGAATAGGCGTGCCCGGCGGCAGGCCGGGCTGGCCCGCCGGGCTTGTCGGCGGGTGCACGTTGATGGCGAGCTTCGTCCCGTCACGGGTGGTGAGGTACCCGTATCCATTGTCGGGAATCGACTGGTTGTAGTTCCCCGGGTTCCAGGGCGCCGCCGCTTCTGAGTGCACCGTGAGCATCCCTGATCTCAGCCCATCAGAGTCCCGGCGTACGCGGTAACCGCTGGCCGGCGGCACGTTCCGAAAGAGCAGCCCGCCGAGCGAGTTGGCACGCTGTGTCTTGAGGATCTGTCCGGCGGGAGTGATGAGCGACATCTGAGCGGAGGGCGCGAGGCCGGTGACGTACACCTGTTTGGCGCTTCCGACCGCGCGAAAGTTCGGCGTCGCGGCGGAAGCGGGGGTGGCTGCCATCGAACCAGCGACAAGCGAAGCGCTCATCAACACCATTGCAAGTGCCCACGCGCTTCGTCGTGTCGTCGGTCGCGTTCTCGACATTCCGTCCCCGCCTTCCTGGACGTCCGGGCCCCACCGAATCAAGCCGGGCGATACCCAACCGCTTGAGTGTCTAATCGATGTCGCCGGCAAAGGCAGTGAATCCGGCCCGGTTTTCCGGGACGCTCCGCGGTGCACGCTCCTCGTCTACAGCGCGCGGCCATCTTTCTTCGCTGTGAACCGGGCGACGAGACCGCCGAACGACGGCTTGGTCACCGCGCTGACGCCCCCCAGCCCGTCGAGCACCCCTCGGAGGTCGGCGTGACGCATGAGCCGCGTGTTCTGCTCGCGCCGGTGCAGGATGCCACCCGCGCCATCAGCGAGCAGGTCGTAGCCGATGAGCCGGCCTCCCGGTCGCAGCATCCGCGCCGCCTCGACGAAGGCCTGTTCCCATTGAAGGACGTGGTGCAGCATGATGAACGACAGCACGGCGTCGAACGAGCCATCCGGGAACGGCAGGGCGGTCGCGTCGGCTTGTCGTACGTCTGCGCGAGAGCCGAAATCGGAGAGCCGTCTCCGGGCGACCTCCACCATCGACTCGTCGAAGTCGGTGGCGGTGAGGCGCACGTCGGGAAACCTTCGCAGTGTCTCAGCGGCCATCGCTCCGCTGCCGCAGCCGATCTCGAGGACATCGCCGCGCAGCTCGTTTCCCTGCAGTGCCCATGGCAGCACGACGTGACCAGCGAAGAATCGCCACGGCGCGCTCCGGCACGTGAACTGCGCGACGTGTGACATCTCAGGCACGCTGCCTCCGACCGGGGCGCTACAACGCGTCGCCGAGGAAAGCATCGCGGCGGGAGACGCTTGCCGCGCGACCCGTGCGAGCACCCTAGCCGGAGCTCCTACCGGCACGTCCACCAGCCCTGGTAGATACATCAATCTCGATTGATTGAATACAGCGGCATGCGTTACGCTTTCCTCGTGGATGGAAGCGCCGCCGGCCGCCTTGTTGATGGCGAGCCACCGAGGTTCTTGCAGCTGGTCGCGCATCCGGTTCGTTGGCGACTGCTGCGGGAGCTGGTGTACAGCGACCGGGCGGTGTGGGAGCTGACGCAACTGCTGGGCGAGCGGCAGAGTCTGGTGTCGTACCACCTTCGTCAGCTGCGAGCCGAGGGGCTGGTGTCCGTGCGTCGCAGTTCGGCCGATGGGCGCGACAGCTACTACACGGTCGATCTCGTGCATTGCGAAGCGTTGCTGCAGGCGGCCGGCGGCGCGCTGCACCCGGGGCTGCGGCTCGTGCCGGCCTCCTCCGCAGTACGACGAGCCCGCGGTCGGCGGGGTCGCAGGAAGCGGGTCTTGTTCTTGTGCTCTGGGAACAGCGCACGCTCACAGATCGCCGAGGCGCTACTCGAGCAGATGTCGGAGGGCACGATCAGAGCCGTATCCGCGGGCAGCAATCCGAAGCCCCTTCATCCCAATGCGGTGCGGGTCATGAAGACGCGTGGCATCGACATCAGCGCCAACCGAACCAAGCACCTGAACAAGTTCGTGTCTCAGCGGTTCGACTTCGTGATCACGCTTTGCGACCGCGTCCGCGAGGTCTGTCCCGACTTCCCGTCCCACCCGAACCTCGTGCACTGGAGCGTTCCCGACCCCGCGCTCGAGGGCGCGAACGACCGCGCGAGTTATCCCGCGTTCGAACGGACTGCGTGTGAGCTCGAGACCCGCATCGCGTTCCTACTGACTCTGCTGGACGAACCATCGATGACCAGGAGGTCGACTCATGCCGAACGATGAGATGGTCAATGTCCGTTACATGGTCGACGACGTCGACGAGGCGATCGCCTTCTACACCAAGCTCCTCGGTTTCGAGCTGTTGACGAGCGCATCGCCCGCCTTCGCCGATGTCAAGCTGGGCAACTTGCGGCTGCTGCTCGCGGGGCCGACAAGCTCTGCGGGACGGCCGATGCCCGACGGTCGCAAGCCCGGACCCGGGGGTTGGAACCGGATCCACTTCGTCATTGACGACATCGGTGCCGAGGTTGCGCGGCTGCGCGACGGGGGCGCGACATTCCGCAACGACATCGTGACGGGGCCGGGTGGGAAACAGATCCTCCTCGAGGACCCGTCGGGCAACGTGGTCGAGCTCTTCCAGCCGGCCGGGCGCTAACCGACACGAGCCAAGCGTGATCAGCTTCGGGCTTTGGACTTGTTCAGGGTCACGGCGGCGCGAACGAGAGCCTTCAACGCCTTCTCGTCTATCTTCTCGCCCTCGCGGAAGTCGATTGCACGCCTTGTGTTTCCGTCAAGACTGGAGTTGAAGAGGCCCGAAGGATCCTTCAGAGCCGCACCTTTGGCGAAAGTCATCTTCACGACGTTCTTGTACGTCTCGCCGGTGCAGATCAATCCGTCGTGCGACCACACCGGAACCCCTCTCCACTTCCACTCCTCGACGACGTCGGGATCGGCCTCCTTGACCAGGGCACGCAGCCGGCCGAGCATCGTGCCCCGCCAGTCGTCCAGCTCCTTGATTCTCGCGTCGATCAGCTGAGAAGGAGACTTGCTTTGCTGCGACCCGCTCTTCTTCATGCCGTCTCTGATCCTTCTTCCCGCGGCTTTGACAAATGGGGATCACCCGTCATTGTGAAACCACCACCGTACGCGCCTCGAGCCGCGTAGTCCTTCGGACGGAGGTTTCCATAGACATGCGCGTCCCAACTTGCCATCAGTTGCCGTCCCGGCCGGTCCAACGACGCCACCACTGAGGCCGCGCGGAGTGCTCCGCGCTCTCGAGAAGCGTGGCGACTCGCACACGACCGTTTTCCTCGCGGGTCATCAGCACACCATTTGCTCGTCGGAAGTACTTGCGAAGCCGGCGTCTCATGCGCCCAGCCTACGACCACCGGCAGGAACCCCTACCTCAATCTGAGCGTGAGTTCCCCTCGTGGCGATCACGGGCAGGAACGCGGTGCCGGCGGTCACGAACAACGCGCCACTCGCACCGAACACCGTGTATTGGCTTTCGACGTCTATCCCGCTTGCGGTCGTGATCGCCCAGCCGAGTGCCCAGAGCATGCTCAGCGTCGGGGCGCACGCGAACGCGACGCCGCCGATACGCTCGCGCAACACCACTGCCTGAGCGATCCCGATCGCGAGACCGCAGATCGCCCCCTGGACGACGAGGTCGCCCATGCTCGTCCCGTAGCCCACTGCGGCCGCGCCGAACCCGAGCCCGACCGCGAATCCAGCGCCGGTCGCCGCGATCCACTGGCGTGCCGGAGGACCGTTCGTTCCCAGGCCCCACGACTGGATGGCGCCGAGGATCACGCCGCTGATAGCGCCGCCGACGACCGCCGCGACCACCCCGTCGACCGGGCCGGACACGAGCTTTGCAACCAGGCCGCCCAGGGGGAAGCCGAGGAACGTGGGAAGCCAGCGAAGTGCACTTCGCTGCCATGTCACTGGCTTGGTTGTGGTGCGTTCACGGACGTGCATTGTGTGCTCCCGTCGATAAGGTCGAGCAGAGATGAAGCGGGCGTTGGTCGTCACGACGTCACCGCGACCGGAACCGGGGCCGGCGAGGTGGCAGTGCGGCGCGCGTGAACCAAGATCACGACCGCAAGTGCGACCAGCCACACGCTCCACAGGATGTACCCGAAGAAGTTCGCGGTATCGATGGCCGACACGCTGAGCGGCGAGAACACACCGACGAACACGAGGACCGCGGACGTCACGCCGAGCACCTGGAACCAGCGGCCGGCGTAGCGACGACCGAGTGCGACGACGACAAGCACGGTCCACGCGGCGGTGAGCGCGTAGCCGAGGGTCTCGCCGATCGCGGTGCCGAGGACGTCGCTCACGCTCGTGAACGTGTCTCGGGCGTCGCGCGCGATTGCAGGGTTACTGCTCGCCGCATCGGACGCGTACCCGGGGACGAGGAGCGGCCAACGCAGCAAGCCGACGACCTGCACGATGGCCGCGGTGACGCCGACCGGCACCGCGATGCGCATCGCCTTCTGCGCCGACAGTCGACCAACTCCGATCGCGATCGGAGCGAGCAACGCCGCCGAGAACGCGAGCACGAGGAACCAGCCCCTCACCGCGCCTTGCGAGTCGCGAAACGACGCGAGCACTCTGCCCGCGGGCTCGTCGAGGACATCGGGATAGTTGAAGATGCTGCCGAGAGCGGTGAAGCCCACGTTGGCCAAGACGGCTGCGAGGATCAACAGCGTCGCAGTGAGCTTGCGGTTCATGACGTCTCCTTGTTCGAGGTCGGGTTGTGCGGGGTCGTGCGTTGCTGACTGGCGGCAGCGATCCAGGCGACGAGGACGCTGTCGGGATGGTCGACGAGGTGGTCCCGGGCGAGCGCGTCGACGAGGTCGCGCTCGCCGCGCAGATGCGCGATGGCAATGGCCACCAGCTGACGGTCGCGGGTCTTGACCGCCACTCCCCCGGCCCGGTCGATGAGGTCGTCTCCGTCGGCGGCGAAGAGGGCCGCCGCGACCAGGATCATGGGATCGTCGCTTGTTCGTGACGCCTCGACGATCGCGGCGATTGCCGCGGCGTCGCCGACCACCAGTTGGTGGATCAGCTGTTCTGGGTGGCTCGCGGGCATGGGGACATCGTCGAGGGAGGCGATGACACTTCGCTGACACCGGGTTGACAGGGACGAACCTTGGGGCCGTCGCGGGGCCGGCCGTACACTCTCGACGTGTTTCAGGTCGCGGTGCTCGGCCCGATCGAGGTCCGCCGCGATGGCCAGCTCGTGCGGGTGCCGGGCGGGAAAGCATCGGAACTCTTGGTGCGCCTCACTGTCGAGGCGGGTGAGCTCGTGCGTACCGATCGGCTCGTCGACGACCTGTGGGCCGCCGCTGCCGTCAATACTCGCCGCAACACGTTGCAGTCGAAGATCGCGAGGCTTCGCCGAGCGCTCGGCGCTTCGGTGATCACCAGCGGCGATGGCGGCTACACGCTCGCGGTCGAACCGTCCGAGGTCGACGCGCTCGCGGTGCTGCGCCATACGTCACCGCGTCCCGTTTGCTCGATGCCGGCGACGAGCGCGGCGCCGACGACCTGTGTGCGTCGACACTGCGGATGTATCGCGGGGAGGTACTGCAAGCAGCCGGCGACGGCGAGTGGGTCACCCCGCACCGGGCTCGCCTCGTCGAGGCACGGATGAAACTCCTCGAGACCCAGTTCTCGGCGCGGTTGCGGCTCGGCGACGCCGGCGACGTGATCGGCGAGTTGCAAGCGGTCCTGGCGACGTACCCGTTCCAGGAAAGCCTGTGGGAACTGCTGATCACCGCGCTGTATCGAGCCGGGCGCCAGGCCGATGCACTCGCGACATACCAACGCGTCCGGCACGTACTGGGCGAGGAACTCGGCCTCGACCCCGGACCACAGCTCCAGCGGCTCGAGCAACGCATCCTGGTCCACGACGCGTCGCTCGGCGTACCCGATCGCACGGCGGGGCTCGATCTCGACGCGGCCGCGGGGAACCTGCCGGCAATGTCGGTCGAGCTGGTCGGGCGCCGGTCGGAACTGGCCGCGCTGTGCGACCTGGTTGCAGCCACGCGGCTTGTCGAGATCGTCGGACCGGGCGGCATCGGAAAGACGGCCATCGCAATTGCAACCGGCAGAACGTTGACTGAGTCGAGCGAAGCCGGGCCGGGTGGCGTCTGGTTGGCGCGGCTCGAATCGGCCACGACGGCAGATGAAGTCGTCGACGCGTTGATCGCGGCACTGAACGTCATCGGTGGCGAGGCCGCACTCTTCGAGCGGCTCAAGAGCAGTACCGCGCTGGTGATTCTCGACAACTGTGAGCACGTGATCGATGAGGCCGCAGACCTCGCGGCTCGGCTTCTCGATACGGCCCCACGGTTGCGGATCCTGTGTACCAGCCAGGTTCCGCTCGGCGTCGACGGCGAGACCGTGTTCGAGCTCGCGCCGCTTGCGTTGTCCGATGCGGTTGCGTTGTTCACCCGTCGCGCCAGCGCGCGACGGACGAACCAACTTGTCGGCGCGGCCGACGAAGTGATTCAGGAACTCTGTCGTTCGCTCGACGGTCTGCCGTTGGCGATCGAACTGGCCGCGGCGCGCACAAAGACGTTGTCGATCGAGGAGATCACCCGGCGCCTCGACGACCGCTTCAACGTGTTGAGCGACCCCACCAGCCGTAAACCGGAACGCCGCCGAGCGCTCAGAGCGACGATCGGGTGGAGCTACGAGCTGTTGTTCCCCGACGACAAGCGTGGCCTGTGGGCGCTTGCCGCGTTCGCGGGTGGCGCTCCCCTGTCGGCGGTTGAGTTCGTCCTCGGAGCTCTCGAGGTGCCGGCATCTGCGGCAATCGACGTGATCGGGCGGCTCGCAAGCCGTTCCCTGGTCAGCGTTGACGACGACGACCCGTCGCTGCCCGTGCGATACCGGCTGCTCGACAGCATCCGGGCTTTCGCGCTCGAAGCAATGTCCGACGAAGGGCTTACCGAGCGCGCCCTCGCCGCGCATGCGAAATGGTTCGCTGGCGCGGCCGCATCATCCACGCAAGGTGTGCGCAGCAGCGCCCAAGCCGAGCATCTCTCCTTTGCCCGGACCGAGCGCGCCAACATCGACGCGGCATTGGCCTGGAGCGCCGCGAACGACCCGCCGCTCGCGGTCGACATTGTCAACGGATTCGGATGGGCATGGATCGTCCTCGGCGACAGTCGTGGCGCGCAACGGATCCTGACGGCACTCGACGCGGTCGGCGAGATGGCTCCGGACCGAGATCGAGCCGTCGCCCTGCTGCTCGCGTCGTGGATCGAGGCGTCGACCGGCGCCCTCGAACTCGCCCGCGACCACATCGCAATGGCCGGCGAGATCGCGGACGCGCTCCACAACGTCGACCTGCAGGCGCGCTGCTGTTACTACCTTGCCTACGTCGTGTCGCATCACGGCGAGTGGGAACAAGCCTTGGAGCTGACCAGCCGCAGTCGCGCGCTCTACGACGGACTCGATCGGCCCTGGGACCAGGCCGCGAACGCGCTCTTCGCGTCCCGGGCTGCGATCTCAGCAGGCGACGAGGGACGCAGCCTCGAAGCGCGCGACGACGTCGAGCACTGGCTCGGCATCGTTGAAGACCCGTGGCTTCACGTCCGCCGCGACGCGATGCTCGGCGAGCTGGCCCGCATCCAGCATCGGTACGACGACGCCGTCCTCTACATCGGTCGTGCCGCCGCGACCTCGCAACAGCTCGGCTTTCGGCAGACCGAGGCATACCAGGTCTCCAGTCTCGGACGCGCACAGTGCCAGGCCGGCGACTACGAGACCGGGGCTGCAACCCTGGAGCTCGCGATCGAAAAGGCAGAAGCCACCGGCGACCTGCGCCTGGCCGCGCTCGCGCGCGTGCATCTCGGCCGCGTACTTCGGGCCCTCGGACAACGCACACGAGCGCGCGCCGCACTCGACACCGCGGCCGCGTGGCACCGCGACGCCGGCGGTGGAGAACAGGCCGCCCTCGGCGAGTGCCTGCTCGCCGCAATGGACGCCGAAGATGGCGTCCCCGACACCGAGGGCCGTCTCCGCGCGATCCTCGACGAGGCTCGACGCAACGACGACGCGCACGTCGAAGTCTTCGCGCTCGACGCCCTTGCCCGCATCGCGGCCGAAGCAGGCGACGTCGCCACCGCGCAGGACCTCTGTGCGGCAGCGGATCGACGTATGGAGCGCGTGTCTCACTTCATCACCAACCTCGACCGAACCGACGCGTACTCGGTGCGGCAGATCGCCTGAAGTTCACCGTCAAACGGTTGCGCCCGGCCCCTCGGTCGCAATGAGGACTTCCGCCGCGGCGTCACCCTTTTGTCGGCTCCGGTCGCCGCGCTCGTTCAGCACCACGAAGGCGAGCAACCCACCGACGACGATGGCGGTGCCGATCATCTGCCGGTTGTTCAGCGCCTCGCCCAACAACAGGAACGACCACACGACCGCCAGGGCAGGCTGTACCACTTGAGCGATGCCGATCGTGCCGATCGGGATCGTCTTCTGCGCGTACACGTTCAAGCCGTGCGCCGCGACCCCGGTGAGAAACGCAAGGATAAGCGTAAACGTCCAGCCTCTGGCGCTCATCCCGAACATGTCTCCATTGGTAACCGCGAGCGGAAACACCGCGACCGTCGCGATCGGACTGATGGTTGCCATGAACGTTGCGACATCCATCGCTCCGCGAAACTGTCGCGTCGACACGACGTAGGCGGTCCAGAGCAACATCGCGGTCAGACCGAAGATGTTTCCCTGGAGCGACGCATCACCGTTGGTTGGTGCGCTGAACAACACGATGCCCAGGCCGCCGAACGCAATCAACGCGAACACCAGCGCGCGCCTGTTGACGTACTCGGCGAAAAGCTTGGCGCCGATCGGCACGATGAAGAACGGTGCGAGCGAACCGATCAGCGAGGCGTTGGCGACGCTGTTGTGCGTCGCCCCGGCGAAGAAGATCGCGAGGTTCACACCGAAGAAGACACCCGGTACCAGCGCCTGGCGCACATCTCGCATGGTGACCCGCCGGCCAGTGCTCCAGAGGAGCAGGTTCCAGATGAGGCTGACGATGATCAGCCTCCAAAACGCGACAAGAACGCCGGGAGATTCAGCGCGCTTCACGAGGGTCGAGCTGAGCGAGAATACGATGACGACGCCGATCACCGCGAGCGCCCCCAACGTCTTCGCACTGAGTGCGCGAATCCGCGTCGGCGAGACGCCAGTCGTCACGAGAAGAGTCCCGACCACCGTCCAACGGTGTATTCCGAGCCATCGCGGTCGACTGCTCGCATCGCTCCGTCACCGCCTTCACAAAGGTTCGTAGGTAGATTCCCTTGCGTCCCTCGACACGTGCGCTCGGATCCAACGCCGGTCGCTGCTCCCGGACGTGAATACCCGTCCGAGTCCGGACGCGGTTGCTGCGACACCCCTCGCGACACTCGGAGGCGCGCCGTCGAGGAGGTCATTCCACATGATTGCCCAACCCCCGGCGAGCGCGTGTCCTACACCGGGAGCGGTCAGTGCGCGGGCAAGCGCGGCGACCAGCCGCGGTCGGGCGAGTAGCGCGCGATGGGCTGACGCGGTCGTCGACAGGTACGGTCCGTACGTGCGCGTGATGTGCGCGCAGTAGCGGGCCGATGCGCCGTCGATGCCTCCCAAGATCGCGTCGGCCGCGGCCCGACCGCTCTCCATCGCTTGCGCGATGCCTTCGCCTTGCAGTGGATTCACCAGGCCGGCGGCGTCGCCGACCAACAGCACGCGATCGCGCGCGGGCGTCGTCCCGACGAGCCCGATCTTGAGCCACGCGCCCAGCGGCCGCCGCGGTGGAGATGAAGGATCGTGAGGACCGAGGACGCCGACGCGTGACGCGTGCGCGATGAACGCGTCGAGGTCGCGCGCCGCACGCCGCCCTGCACTTCGATCGGCGAGGACACCGACGCCGAGGCCGAGATTCGCACGTCCGTTGCCCGCGGGAAACACCCACCCGTACCCGGGGAACGCGGCACCCCGGTTTGGTGTCCACAACATGATGTGCGGAAGATCCACGGCCTGGTCTTGATACGAGCGAACCGCGAATCCCCAGAGCACCCGGCTCGGATCTACGAGTTGCGCGACTTCGCCCACGCGGCTCGTCGCGCCATCAGCACCGATGACCGCGTCGGCGCGGAGACGCGTCGCGGATGACAACACGAACCCCCCGAGCCGGCCATCATCGTCGATGGGCACATCGGCGCGGCCCGCGAAAAACTCCGCGCCCGCTGCAATCGCGGCACAGCGCAGCGCGGCGTCGAATTGCGATCGGGGCATGACGATCCCGTAGCCGGGATAGGTACGCCCCGCAACCGCCGGAAGTCGCACCCGGTTCCCGGTCGGCCCGACGACGAGCATGTCGGTCACTCGCGTCGCTTCGTGAACGTCGAGGCGGAGTTCGCGGAGGAGCTGCACGCCCCGTGGTCCGATGAGGTCACCGCAGGCCTTGTCACGGGGAAACTCGGCCTTGTCGACCAACGCCACCCGCGCGCCTCCCCTCGCCAGCACCAGGGCGGCGATGCTGCCCGCCGGACCGGAGCCCACGACGAGCACGTCGAATCGCTTGTCGCTCATCGCATTTTTCTCATGCGACCCCGAACTGTACGGTCACGCATCGAGGAGGACCTGTGTCGAGAACGGTTGTCGATCCGAACCGCTTCGCCCAGGACCTGTTCCAGCCGCTGCCGCGTCGCTACGACCTCCTCGAAGCGCTGCTCTCGCTCGGACAGAACGGCCGCTGGAGGCGCGAGATGATCGCGCACGTCGACGGGGGCGAGGACACGGGCCGGCCGAACGCCATTCTCGACGTTGCGACCGGAACCGCCGGCGTCGCGATCGACCTCGCGCACACCGACGGCGTCCAGATCACCGGTATCGACATCACCGAGGCGATGCTGCGCCAGGGGCAGGCCCGGATTGCACGCGCCGGTGCCACGGACCGCATCCGCCTCGTCGCCGGGCGAGCCGAACTCCTGCCCTTCCCGGACCGTTCCTTCGACGCGGTCACGTTCACGTACCTGCTGCGCTATGTCGCCGACCCCGCCGCAACACTCCGGGAACTCGCGCGCGTCCTGAAGCCCGGCGGCATGATCGCGAGCCTCGAGTTCGCGGTTCCCTCGCACCGGTTCTGGCGCTTCTGGTGGTGGCTGTACACGCGCGCCGGGTTGCCGGTCGCGGGCTACGTCACCGGCGGTCGTGCGTGGAGCCGCGTCGGTCGCTTCCTCGGACCCAATGTCTCCGCGCACTACGACCGCTACCCCATCGCCTGGACGATTCGAGCATGGGAGACGGCCGGTCTGGTGAACGTCGGCATTCGATCGATGAGCCTGGGCGGCGGGCTCGTGATGTGGGCGCAGAAGCCGGATGGCTGACGTGTCCCGACCCGCGTTCTACGCGGCGCGACCCGGCGGTTGGCGCGACTGGTGGACGGTCCTCCACCCGCCGTATACCGCGTGGCATCTCTCCTACGTCGTGATCGGCGCCACCCTGGCGCCGCGCACCGACGGCGGCCGGCTGCTCGCGACACTGGTCGCGTTCTTCTTTGCCGTCGGTGTCGCGGCGCATGCCCTCGACGAACTGCACGGCCGCCCGCTGCGTACCGGCATTCCGTCGGTGTGGCTCGTCGCGCTCGGCGCAGGCGGGTTGGCGATCGCCTGCACGCTCGGTCTTGCCGGAGTAGCCACGGTCGGGCCCGGGCTGCTCGTGTTCATCGCGGTCGGTCCCGTGCTCGTGCTGGGATACAACCTCGAACTGTTCCGAGGCTGGATCCATACCGATCTCGGATTCGCGGCTGCGTGGGGGATGTTTCCCGTCCTCGTCGGCTATTTCGTTCAGGCCGAGCGTCTCGATCTCACCGCGGCGCTCGCCGGTGCCGCCGCGTTGGGCTTCTCGCTCGCGCAACGAGCCTTGAGCACGCCGGCGCGTACCGTGCGCCGCCGAGTCGCGCGCGTCGAAGGTCACATGACGATGCACGACGGAAGCGTGTACGCGCTCACTGAGCGGGCACTGCTGCAGCCGCTGGAACATGCCCTCCGCGCGCTCTCATGGGCGATCGTCGCCCTGGCGTGCGCGTTGGCCGCGAGTCGCGTCTTCTAGCGGGCGTCCCCGTTGGCAAGTTGACGGCGAAACCCGTCGACGGTGGCGACGACGACCCGATCGTGGCCCCACCGAAGCACCGGCTTGGCAAGCTTGGCGGCGACCCTCATCGGCCGTTGCATCATCTCGATCGTCCACACCGCGTGGGCGTGGGTCTCGCGTTCGTCGCCGTCGAAGTTGATGTTCGCCTCGCCCTCCAGATCGCCGCGCACGAGCGCGCTGAGACTCCGGGGAGGCACGCACTCCCCGAGCACCACTTCGAGCCGCATGCGGTACGGCAACGGCGGCGCGACGATCCCGCGCAACACCGTGCCGGACTGGAGGCCGCTTCCTTCGACCGAGAACTCTCGCAGCCAGCTCCACCACGACGAGTAGCAGTCGAGCCGCGCCATCGTCGCCCAAACGTCGGCCGCCGGCGCCGGAAATGTGAACGTACCGTCGTATTCGATGACGTACACGGAGCTCGGCACAGCCATCACGCTACGCAAAAGCGGTACGAAAGCGACGAGGTCGTGGCCGTAGAACGGCGGTGCGCGCTCACTCGGCGAATGGCAGTTCGATCTTCACTCTCGTGCCGGTACCCAGTGGGCTGTGGAGCAAGATGCGGCCGCCGAGCGTTTCGACGCGATCTTTCAGACCAACGAGGCCCGATCCGTGGGAAAGATCGGCGCCCCCGCGCCCGTCGTCGCGAACGCAGATGCGCACGACGTCGCCGTCGATGACTACCTCGACGTCGATGCTGTCGGCGTCGGCATGCTTCGCGGCGTTCGTGAGCGCCTCGGCCACGACGTAGTAAGCCGCGAGCTCGATCTGTTCGGGGAGGCGCACGTCGAGACAAACGTCGAGGTGCACCGCCACGGTAGAGCGGCGGGCCAAACCGGTGAGCGCGGGGACGAGTCCGCCCGTGGCGAGCGCGACCGGGTGAATGCCGCGCGCGATCTCACGTAGTTCGTCGTGCGCGGCGGAGAGGCCCTCCGCCAACCGTTCGAGTTCGACCGCGAGGTCGCCGGCGTCCGGCGGAAGGGCTGCCTGCGCGGCGCGCAACTGCAGTGTCAGGGTCACCAGCCGCTGCTGGGCACCGTCATGCAGATCGCGCTGGATGCGGTGGCGCGCGGTATCGGCGGCCGCAACGATTCGTGCCCGCGAAGCCGTGAGTGCAGCCTGGGCCTCGGCCTGCGCGATCGCCGCCGCGACCAGCTCGGTGAACCCGGCGAGCCAGGACTCCGTGTCGACGGGCAGCGATTCCTCACGGAGGGAGGCGACGCCGATGATGCCCCACAGTCGACCCTCGATATGGACGCGCACCGACCGTCGCGCGTACCCCCCATTGCTTCGCGATGTTGGCGTCGACTCCGTCGCGCTCACCGTAATCCTCGATGCGCGCCGGCCGGTCCGTCGCGAACACCAGCGCGTGCACGCCCCCGTGCTCCCTCGCCATTCGGGTGCCGGGAGGCAGCGGTTCGGGCCCGGCGCTCGCGACCCACGTACCGACGACCGTCGCCGTGCCGTGTTCGTCGTACCGGCTCATCACCGCGAAGTCGGCATCGAGGAGCCGCCCGGCCTCGGCGGCGACCGCGGCAAACACTTCCTCCGGTGGCGCCGCCCCGGCCACGAGCATCGCGACCCGGCGGAGGACGGCCTGTTCGTCGGCGAGCCGGGAACGTATCGTCCGCTCGCGTATGAGAAGACGAGCGTGTCCGAGGGCCACGCCGGTCTGATGCGCGAGCGCGCCGATGAGCGATCGCTCGTGCTCGGGCGGCTGCTCCGGCGCGCCGACGACCAGGTACCCAGACGCGCCGCCGCGCCTCGCAAGTGGGAACGCCCATGCCCATCCCGCATCCCGGAGCCGAACCGCTCCACCGGCGGGACCGAGCGTCGCGAGCTCCGCCTCGAGACCGGCGCGCGGGCCGACGCGTCCGCGCAAGAAGTCAACTGATCTCCATGCGCCATCGAGCCAGACGGCCTCCGCGCGGCAGTGATGACTGAGCGACGGAAGCGCGGACACGGCGAGATCGAGGATCGCGTCGTCGTCGCTGGTGTCCGTCATCACCATCGACAGCACGTGCAGCGCCGTCAGCGACGAGAGCAGATCCCGGACAGTGATATCGCTGCTCCCCACGCGAGGGACGCTCGCGTTCATGCCCGGCTGGCGAGGAACTCGTCCGGCTCGAGATAGTGGAGGTTCTCCAGGACGGTGCCGCCCATCAGCACTTTGGGGTGCGTCTTCAGGATGTCGACCAGGATCTGTCCGCCGAAGTGGTCAAGGTCGTAGAGGCACAGGATCACCTGAGGGTAGCGAGGCAGGAAACGATTGAGCTCGGCCTCGTACGTCAGGAAGTCATACAGACCTGGCAGCTCTTTCAACGTCCACGTCGTCTCGCCGGTCGACCGGACAAACGGAAAACCGTCCTCGTTCAGCGCCGCGCCGACCGAATCGTCCCAGAAGTCGAGCATCTCCTGGGTCGAGAACGTGCCGCGCCGGAGGTACGTCTCCTTCGACGAGCGGATGTCGAGCTGATCGCGCGCGGCGCCCGCAGCGAGGCTTGCGTCGCCGCCGAGGGCGGTGCGCACCCCGTCGCTCGTCATCAATGATGCACATGCACTTGTTTCCCGCCCGCAGCCCTTCGCGGAGGAACGGGACCATGATCTCATCCCGCTCGGAAACGCCCCGGAAGAACGCGCAGATGTGGGATCCCGGCGGTATGGAGAGCCCGTTGAGGCCAAGGGCTACGGAGTCCGTCATGTGACGCCTCCCTCTTATGAGAAACTACCGTGCTCGAGTGGCTTACAACAACTGTTCAACGGTGATCGGCAACGATCTGATGCCGTCCAGCCGGCGGCGTGGTACACGGCGTGGGCGATGCCGAAGGGCCTTGATGCGGTTTGCGCCAAGCTTGCGGCATGGGCGAGCTCCGGCGGTATCACAACTTCGGCTTTGACAGCATTCGCTGGAAAGGCTTCCAGTTCCGGCCTGACGACATCGTCATCAGCACGCCCGCGAAGTCCGGCACGACGTGGATGCAGATGATGTGCGCGCTCCTGATCTTTCAAAAGAAGTTGTTCGATCAACCGCTCACGAGAATCTCGCCCTGGCTCGACACGCTCACCGAGCCACTCGACTCGGTGGTTCGCACACTCGACGAGCAGACGCACCGCCGCTTCATCAAGTCGCACACGCCGCTCGACGGACTGCCGCGCGATCCCCACGCGAAGTACATCTGTATGGCTCGCGATCCGCGCGACGTTGCCGTGTCGTGGACGCATCACGAAGCGAACATCGACGTCGAGCGCTTGATCAATTTCCGCATCGACGCCGTCGGCCTCGACGACCTCGACGAGCTGCCGCCCCTTCGAGCGCTGCCGTCCGATCCACGAGAGCGTTTCTGGTATTGGATCGACGAGCCCGCCGAAAGGACCTCACCGTCGAGTCTAGCGTCGACGCTGCACCACCTCGACACGTTCTGGTCGGACCGAGCGGAAACAAGTGTCGCGCTGTTCCACTACGGCGACATGTCACGCGATCTCGACGGCGAGCTGCGACGGCTCGCCGCATTTCTCGGGATCGACGTGCCCCACGCAAAGTGGGATGAACTCGTCGAGGCCGCGTCCTTCGCCAACATGAGTGCGCGCGCGAAGGAGCTCACGCCCGAGGTGACGCAGGGCTTCGTGAACGCGGACACGTTCTTTCGTCGAGGCACGTCGGGTGAGTGGCGCGAGTTCATCCAGACCGATGACGACCAGAAGCACTACGAGGCGCGCGTCACTGAGCTCGCGGATCCCGATCTCGCGCATTGGGCGCACACCGGTTGGGCCGGACGCTGACCCGACGTCGCGTAGAAACGGTGAGTCGCGCGCACAAGTTCCCCGTTAGGGGGGCCTGCGTAACCGTTCTTCGATACGCCGTTGCCTGTTGCTTGCGTCAACGCCGGGTTCCTTCACGACCATTGTGACGTGGTCGCGCGGGTTCGCCTCTCCAGTGGCGCGGCGTGACATCACGGCCATGTGGGTCTCGCCGAAACATCGCATCGCCTCTGCTTCGTTGTCGAAGGACGCCACCTCGACGGGGCGACGTTCTTGCCGCTCCGGGTCGTAGGTGTGGAGGTGAACGACGAACCGCCGGATCGTGTCGTCGGCGGAGTCCACATGAGGCACGGTTCGTAGTGTTCACGAAGCGGATCGCCCGCGCTATATCTGCCGCAGTGGCGGCGCGATGTTCTGTCCACGCGAGCTCGCTGGTCACCGGGACGCCGATCAGGGCATTATGCGCTCGTTGTTGAACGCGAGGGGGCCCTTGTGATTGATAGCTCGATGCTGCTGGCCGATGGAAGGACGCTCGCGTTTACCGACGCGGGCGCGCCCGGTGGGTTACCCATCTTCTACTTCCATGGCGCGCCGGGCGGCCGGCTCGACGTCGCATGGATGGAAGACGCGTTTACCGCAGCGGGCGTACGCGTCGTGTCCGCAGATCGGCCGGGGTACGGAGGCTCATCTCTGACCCCTCGCCGTTCGATGTCCGACTGGCCGCGGGACATTGCAGTGCTCGCAGATCACCTCAACATCGACCGATTCGCGGTCATGGGACTCTCGTCGGGCGGCCCTTATGTCGCCGCCTGCGCAGCGTTGCTCGGTGATCGCATCGTTGCTGCTGCGTCGGTCGCGGGTGTCACCGACATGGGCTGGAGTGCGGCGTACAACGAATTCCCCGACGATGCCGAGAAAACGATCATGCAGATCGGCGACGAGGACAAGGCACTGGCTTGGTGCGAAGACCACTACGGCACCGACGGCGCTCGGTTCTTCGACGCCCCGCTCGAACTCTCACCGCCTGACACTGCGTTGTTCACCGACGAGGCGTTCATGACTGCGATCATGCCGTCGTTCGCCGAAGCCTTCCGACAAGGCGTCGGCGGCTTCGCTCAGGACATCACCGTGCAAGGCCGAGCGTGGCCGTTCGACGTCGCGAGTATCACCTGCGCGATGCGCGTGTACCACGGTGAGCAGGACACGCTCGTCCCCGTGAGCCACGGGCGTCACACCGCGGAGATGATCGAGGGATCGACCCTGGTGGTGTTCCCCGAGCACGGTCACCTCAGCATGATCACCGAGATACCTCACATCAGCACTGATCTCGCCGACGCGTTCTAGAGGGTTTCGCGAACCGACGCTTGGTTCACGAGCTCATCGACCACTGCGCGCTCCGACGGTGCGAGCAGCAGGTCAAGAGGCGCCGACGACTTTGAAATCCTGGTTGACGAACACGTGGTGCGGCCAGTTGACACCGATGTAGTGAGCCTCGAACTCGCCGTCGC
This sequence comes from Acidimicrobiia bacterium, assembly GCA_038209365.1. GTDB lineage: Bacteria > Actinomycetota > Acidimicrobiia > IMCC26256 > PALSA-610 > DASQHW01. The sequence continues at coordinate 45,811 of JBBQXS010000003.1, forward strand.
TCAGCTGCACAACACGGTCGACGACGCCCCCCGGGTAGGCGGCCAGCGCAGCTTCCGTCGCCTTATTCGCTGTCGTTCCGCTCACGATCGTTCCCGACCCCTGACTGTAATTCGCCGGGATCTGACCGACCTGCTTTGACGTGGTCGGCGCACCGCGCTGGAAGGGGATCACCCCTGCCGCCGATGAAGCCGCAGATCCAGCGCCACCAGCCGGTTGCACGATGACCTGCGTGGCCGTGATGGTCGTTCCGCTGGTCGTTCCGAGTACGAGGACGCCTTCGCCGGTTCTAATGGCACTCGCCGAGGTCGAGCTCGCCCCGTTCTGGTATGTCGTAGAAGACGCCTCGTCGACGGTCACCTTCTGACCCGCTGACGTCGTCATCGTGAAGCCCGACGTGGACACGGTCCCGACCGTGCCGGAAGCTCCACCTGAGGCCGGGCCAGACCGCGCGTTGGATCCCCCGCCGCCGGATCCGCTCGCGCCCGCGGCCAAAGGTCCGTTACCCGCCGCGCCGCCGGTGACGGCTGTGCTCGACGGAGTCGTACTCGACGACGCCGACGAGCCGCCACAAGCCGCGAGCGCCACGACCGCAATCAACATGCCCGCGAGCACGCCGATCCGCGCTTTCCGGGTGATCGTCTCTTGATGTATTTCGTTCGGAGTGTTCGTAGCCATGTTCGTAGTGAACCCGCAAAGCTGGGGTTCTCCCGGGGACGTTCTGGGGGTTCTGCTCGATCACGAATCCGGAGCGAGCGGCGCTCCCGCGACTACGGGCTCGCGGGGTGTCGTGCGCGCACCACTATGACAACGTTCGGTCATGGTCTTGAACTCGCCCGACACCCGCCCGCCGTCACCTCGGCGCAGCCGCCTTTCGATCGTGATCGCCGCCGTGGTCGTCCTTTGCCTGCTCGCGGCCGCGGCCGGGATTGCGTGGGCGCGGAGCGACGATGGCTCGTCAAATGCGTCACCGCCATCGAGCACGTCGACGACCACGGCGACCGTGGCGCCGACACCGACCACTGCCGGCAAGACGCTCACCCTGTCGCAGCTCCAAGCCGCGGTCGACCCCGCGATCGTGGACATCACCACGCAGCTCGGCGCAACCGGCGCGGCCGCCGGTACGGGCATGGTGATCGGGTCGGACGGCTTGATCCTCACGAACAACCACGTGATTTCCGGCGCGACGAGCATCACCGTGCACGTGCACGGCGCGAACACGGGACACCCGGCCACGCTTCTCGGCTACGACGTCAGCCACGACGCCGCGGTCCTGAAGGTTGCGGGAATGACGGGGGCCCCCACGATCCAGCCCGAGACGAGCTTGCCTGTGACCGTCGGGGAGAAGGTCGTCGTGATCGGAAATGCGCTGGGAAAGGGTGGTTGGCCCGCAGTGCAGGGCACGGTCGCCGCGCTCAACCAGACGATCGAGGCGTCGGACGCGGCGGGCGGCGACGTGGAAACGTTGACCGACATGATCCAGCTCACCGCGAACATCGAGCCCGGTGATTCCGGCGGCGCGGTCATCGACATGTACGGGCACGTGATCGGCATGACGACTGCGGGCTCGAGCTCAGGCGTCCAACCGGTCTCGACGACGACAACCGGGTTCGCGATTCCGGTCGGTCGCGCATTGTCGATCGCGCAGCAGATCGAAGCGGGCAACGCCAGCTCGACGGTCCACATCGGAGAACACGGTCTATTGGACGTCGCGGTCGTGGGGTCGGTCCAGCGCGGTGTCGTGATCGCCGGCGTGGAACCGAATTCTCCCGGCGCCGCGGCCGGCCTCACGATCGGCGACACGATCGTGTCGGCGAATGGCGCGAGAATCGCGACGACGACCGACTTGAACCGGGTGATGCAACAGACCCACGTCGGCGACAAGATCACGGTCGGCTACCTCGACCTGAGCGGTCAGACGCATCAGGTAACGGTCACGCTGACCTCGGGCGCGGGCTGAACGACGATGACGTTCGCCGGCCTGGTTTCGGACTCTCCCGTGCCGTCGACGGGGCCCGGCACGCTACGTGATCGGCGGCGACGGAGGCTCTTCGGTCGCCGGAGGTGGCGTCGGAGGTACGCGACCTTCGAGCTGCGCGGCGCGAGCGGCAAACTCGTCCGCGTCGATTTCGCCGTGGGCGAACCGCGCTCGGAGGATCTCCATCGCGTTGTCTCCCGACGGGCCGCCGGGAGGGGTGGTCGCGACGCGCGTCCAGTGCCCGGGCCGCAGGAGCGCCCAGACGGCGACGCCGATCGCGGCAACGAACACCAACCAAATCACGAGGCCGAGCCACGGGTGCGTCCAACTTCCGTGGTGGAGGCGGCCTCCGAACTCCTGTGCTGCAAACATGAACATGAGTTCATTGTGGCGCGTCCCGAAGCTGCGAAAGTCCTGCGTGAACGCCTTCGGCGGCAGTTTCCAGCGAGCTCGGCGACGCCGGCGCCGTCGCGGCATGCCGCGCCGCGTGCGGACGACCCGTCACCACCAGCCCGCAGATCACGGCGCTGCCCAGCAAGATTCCGACCGCGACCATGGCGGCAACGTTGTAGCCGTGGACGGTCGCCGTCGCACTCACGACGTTGGTCGCCGTCCGGTGGGCCAGGTACCGCGTCGTTGCGCTGGCGGCGACCGTGCTCAGCAGCGCGGTACCGACGGACGCACCGATTTGCTGACCGGTAGTGACCAGCGCCGACGCGACTCCCGCGTCAGAAGCCGGCACGCCATACGTCGCCGTGTTCAGTGCCGGCGGGAACACCGAGCCCAAGCCGATACCGAACAGAACGAGCCCGGGCACGATGCCGCTGAGGTAGCTCGTATGGATCCCGAGGCGGCTAATAAGTGTCATGCCGGCGGCGGCGATCACGAACCCGCCAGTCAGGAGAGGGCGGGGTCCGACCCGGCGGAGGAGCACCTCATTGGCTGTAATCGATGCGACCGCGAGCGCGCCAACGAGCGGCAAGTACGCAAGCCCGGTGACGATCGGCGAATACCCAAGGATCTGCTGGAAGTAGTACGTCAGAAACAAAAGGGTCCCGAAGGTCGCGATGCCGGTGCTGAACACCGCGAGGTACGACCCGACCCGGTTGCGCTGCGTCACGACGTGGATCGGCAGAAGCGGCTGGGCCACCCGGGTTTCGATCCACGCAAACACGCCCAACAGCACGGCACCCGCAAGGAGCAGGCTCAACGTGAGCGCGTCCGCCCAGCCCCGGGTCTCCGCTTCTGAAAGGCCGTAGACGATCGAGACCAGCCCCGCAACGACCGCGGCCGTACCGCGAACATCAGGACGAATGGCAGTTGATCGACCGCGGTCGACCAGGAGCACATGCGCCCCGATCACTGCCACGGTTGCGAAGGCCACGTTCACGTACAAGGTCCATCGCCAGTCGAGATACTCGGTCAACGTTCCTCCGAGCAACAGACCGATGGCGGCGCCGCCCGACGCGATACCGCCGTAGATTCCGAAAGCTTTGCCTCGATCGCGCGGATCGGCGAACGTCGTCGTCAACAACGACAGCGCCGACGGCGCGAGGAGTGCTGCGAAAGCGCCCTGCACCGCGCGCGCCGCGACCAGCATCAGGAACGTCGTGGCAAGCCCTCCCACTGCGGACGCGGCGGCGAATCCGACGAGGCCGATGAGAAGAGTGCGCTTGCGGCCGAGCAGATCGGACAGTCGCCCACCAACCAGCAGAAGGCCGCCGAACGCAAGGGTGTAGGCGGTCAGCACCCACTGGCGATTCGCGTTCGAGAAACCGAGGGCCCGCTGTGCCGATGGGAGCGCGATCGTGATGATCGTCGCGTCGAGCACCACCATGAGCTGAGCGGTACCGAGGACCGCCAAGACCCACCACCGGCGACTGCTGGCAGCGAGAGCATCGGTGCCGCTCGTCGGTCCGTTCATCATGCATCCCGTCGCACGAGCACTGCTGCGGCGGCGGCGAGCGTGACGACCGCGTAGGCGACGAAGAGCGCGAAGAGCGCGCTACGTCCGGGGTGCACTGCTTTGCCCTCGAGCATCGCGCCGACGTAGTAGAGCGGTCGTCGCAGCGTCTCGAGGCGATCGGCGGTAATCAACGCGGGTCTCCAGCCCAAGGCTTTCCGTCACGATCGGCCGTGACGGCCGGCGTCGCCAGGTGGGCGCTGGACCGAGCGCGTCGACGGTTGCGGGGGAACCACGACCCTGACCTCGGTCCAGCGCCCGGCGGCATGCTCGTCGGCGCATCGAAGACGCCGTCCGCGCCGCCGTCCTCCGGAGCCTGCAGTGCGAAACCCTCTGCGTTGCTCCATGGATTCATCCTGACGTGCGGCGCGGCCGGATTCACCCCGCACCCACGTAGTCGTGGACCCGGCGGCTTGCTGCTGACGCTCGGATCGGTTCAGGTCAGTTGTTGCGTGAGGGTGGTTGCGAGCCACTGTTGGTAACGCTCGGGCGTCCATCCTCGGTCGCCGACGAGAAGGCGATAGACCTCCGGTGACATCAGCGCGTGGATCAGGTCGGCTGCGTCACGTTCTCGCAGCCCGGGCTTGAGTGCACGGGCGCGGGCAATCGAGCGTGCGATCTGGCTTTGACCTCGATCGCGCTGTTGTCGGAGCTCGCTGAGAAGTTTCGCCGCCGCGGGATCGGACGCGGCCGCGCTCACGAGGACCCGGTAGACGTCGTTGGTCCTCTGGTTGATCGCCGCGGTGATACTGGCGAAGCCGGCCAGGAGCTTGTGCGAGTTGCGTTCGGTGAACAGGGAGGCGACGTCTGGCCGTTCCTGAATCGCCCGCGGCTGGTCGTCACCGGCGATAGACGTGTCGAGCAGAGCCTTGAGGATCCCCAGCTTTGAGGAGAACAGCCGATACACGGTCGCGGATGGCACGTCGGAGTGCTCGCTGATTGCCTCGATGGTCGTCGCTGCGTAGCCGCGTTCGAGGAACAGCGTCCGCGCCGATTCGACCACTGCTCGACGGGCGAGCCGCGTGCGGACCTGACCACGCCCGATCTTGCTTGGTGAGTCGGGCTTGACGGGATCGGTCACGTAACGATAGTATCACTCTCGATTTGAGAGTATCACCTTCATTCGAGGGTTCCGCGCGAGGCAGGACAAGGCGTGGGAACACGCGATGGCCAACACGAACACCACAAACCAGCACGCGAAAGGCGGAGAGCTCGTGAAAACGATGACGTGTAAGCAACTGGGTGGGCCGTGTGACTATCGGCTGCAGGGAGACACGGCTGACGCGGTCATCAAGGAACAAGATCGTCATCTGAGAGATATGGTCGCAGGAGGCGATGACACGCACGCCACTGCCCACAAGGAGATGAAGGGTCGGTGGAAGCACCCCATCTCCGGGATGGGCTGGTATCGGGCTGCCAAGCGCGACTTCGCCGACCTCCCCGAAGACTGATCCGTTCCACCCGCGCTGAATAGGCGGATCAACCTTTAGCACCAGGTCTGGCCGAGCCGATCGAAACCGCGCGTGTGGTTGATCTTGCGAGGCGTGATCGACGATCCACGGGCGCGGTGTATCGCGCCCTCGCCGACACGCGCCGCCAACGCGGGAGAGAACAGTCGGGACCGCATGATCATGCGATCGTGCTGCCGCCGGGATCCGTGCTCGGATCTGCGAAGCTGGGTTCCGTGGATGGTGTGCCGCAAACCAAGTACGCGAAGAACGGTGATACCCACCTCGCCTACCAGGTCGTCGGCGAAGGCGTGCTCGACCTCGTGATGATCGAGAGCTGGGTGCATCACGTCGAGGCCTTTTGGGAGGTTCCGGAGCTGGCGCGCCAACGCCGCCGGCTCGCCGCCATCGGGCGTCTCATCATCTTCGACCGACGGGGAACTGGTCTCTCCGATCCGGTGCCCCTCGACGATCTGCCTGATCTCGAAACGCAAGTCGCCGACATCTGCGCAGTGATGGATGCGGCCGGCTCGAAGCAGGCCGCGATCCTCGGATTCACCGAAGGCGGCCCGCTCGCGCTTCTCCTTGCCGCGTCACAGCCCCAACGCTGTCGCGCACTCGTGTTGTTCAACACCGCGGCCCGGATGAGCGCAACCGACGACTATCCCTGGGGAGCGCCGGAGGAGGTGCTGCTCGACGTAGTCCGGCACCAGGCGGAGTCGTGGACCGAGGCGAACTCGGAGCACGTGGCGCGTTTGACGCCGAGCCGTGTCGACGACCCGCACTTTGCCGAGCAGCTGGCGCGACTCGGCCGGAATGCCGTGCGGCCCGGCGCGGTGGCTCACTACTACGAACAGTCGGTATTGACCGACGTGCGCGAGCTACTTCCGCTCATCCAAGCCCCGACGCTGGTACTCCAGCGGGCGCACGATCAGATCGTGCGACGCGAGGTCGGTCAGTACTTGGCGAGGTATATCCCCGATGCGCGATACGTCGAGCTCGACGGTGTCGACCATGTGTGGTTCACGGAGAACGCCGACGAGGTTGTGGGCGAGATCGAGGAATTTCTCACCGGAACTCGAGCGTCGCAGGACCCGGATCGACGGCTGGCGACCATTCTCTTCACCGACATCGTGGGCTCGACTGCGCGCGCTGCCGAACTCGGTGATACGCGGTGGCGTACTCTCCTCGACGAGCACGACGCCATTGTGCGACAGGAGATCGCCCGGTTCGACGGGGACGAGATCGATTCCACCGGCGACGGCTTTCTCGCCACGTTCGACGGGCCGGGTCGTGCGATCCGCTGCGCGCGCGCAATTCGTGATGCGTTGGCTCGAGTCGGGATCGAAGTGCGGGCCGGTGTGCACACGGGCGAGGTCGAGGTGCGCGGCGAGCGGATCGGTGGGCTCGCCGTGCACATCGGCGCGCGGGTGGCGGCCACAGGCGGCGCCGGCGAAATCGTCGTATCGAGCACCGTAAAAGACTTGCTCGTCGGTTCGGGACTCACCTTCGCGGATCGCGGCGAACACGAGCTCAAGGGCGTGCCGGGAACGTGGCGCCTCTTTGGCGCCGAGGATTAACCGCGCTTCACGGAGCGGACCCCGTCGTAGGTCGCGAACCCGGCTGTGCTCGTGGTTTCGAGCACGAGGATCGTGAGGCCGCCAGGTGTCGTGCTGTTGTGGGTGACGCGCATGCCGACGGCTGGGCCTTCCGGTGGGAAGAGTCGTCGTCCCTGTCCGAGCACGGTGGGGGTGACGACCAGGCGGATCTCGTCGATCAAGCCTGCGGCCAGCAGAGTTTGCGCGAGTCGGGCAGAGCCGTGCAGCTGGAGTTCGCGTCCCGGCCGGGCCTTGAGCTGCCCGACCTGCGCAGCGATGTCGCCGCGCAGGATCGTGCTCGGCGACCAGGTTGTGTCGGTGAGCGTGTCCGAGGCGACGTACTTCGGGAGTCCGTTCATCCGTTCGGTGAACGGGTCGTCGGGATCGGAGATGTGGGGCCACGCGTTGGCGAACGCCTCGTAGGTGCGGCGGCCGAGCAGCAGGGCGTCGGCTCGGGCGAGCCAGGCGGCGGCTTGGGTGATGAACGTCTGGTCCATGTGGGGCACCATCCAGCCGCCGCGGGTGAAGCCGTCGGTGGGGTCCTCGTCAGGCGAACCAGGTCCTTGGTAGACGCCGTCGAGGGTGACGAACTGCGTGAGCGTGAGCCTCATCGGGAACCGCCGGGTCGCTCCACCAGCCCGGCGAGCTGCTGGATGACGGTCCCCCACCCGTCAAAAAAGCCGAGCTGCTCGTGACGGGCGCGTGACGCCGGGTCGCGGTGCCGCACGATCAGCCGGTAGTCGGTGCCGTCGGGATGGTCCCGCATGATGATCTCTGCGGTCATCGGCACCGGCTCCGGCGCTGCCGGCCGCCATCGACTGTCGACCGCGTTGGTGAACGCGATCCGCTCGCCCGCCTCGACGGCGAGGAAGCAGGCGTCGAGATGGGGCACGAACTCGATCCCGTCATCGCTCATCGAGGTCACGAACGCGCCGCCCGGGACGGTGTCGAGGCGTTCGACGCGACAATGCGTCGGTGCGGGCAGCCACCACGAAGCGAGGCTCTCGGGGTCTGTCCACGCATCCCACACGACCGAGCGGGGGGCGCGGATGATCCGTTCGAGGCTGAGATCAAGGTCGGGGTTCATGACGTCTCCCGAGGGGTCGTGACGAACTGCTCGAGACGGTCGGTCCGGCCCTCCCAGATCGCTCGCTGCTCGGCGAGCCAGCCATCGACGACAGCGAGGCACTCGCGGTCGAGCGTGCACATGCGTACCCGCCCGGCCTTGGCGGTGCGGATCAGCCCGGTGCTCTCGAGCATCCGGATGTGCTTCATGAACGACGGGAGCGTCATCGGCGACGACCGCGCCAAGTCGCCGACGCTCGCCGGGCCCCGCCCGAGCTCGCCGATCACGAGACGGCGGGTCGGGTCCGAGAGCGCACCAAACACCGCGTCGAGCGAAGACGGATACTGTGCCATATGGCAAAGTATGACGGCCAACAATACTTACCGCAAGAGATAAGTGTCCCGTATCTCCGAAGCACCGATCGGTACGCGCGATCGCGCGCGGATCTCCTGCCATGCCGGGTTACTCGCACCCCTTGACGGCGACAACGCCCGAGGTTCACACAGACCTCGGGCGCGCAATCAAGTAGTACCGAACTCGTGACGCGCTCTCTCGAACGTCGCCGAGATCGGTCCCGGACCTGAGGAGGCCGGGTACACAAGCTGCATGCGAACAGCACGCGGACTCCTTTGCGTCTCGATTGTCACCTGCGTTCTCGGCGCGTGCTCGTCGAGCAGCAGCTCGTCAAACGGTTCGTCGACGACGGGCAGTACGGGCGGTTCGACAACACCGACTTCGACGGCTTCGAAGGCCTCGGACGTGCAGTGGCCGACGTACTACGGCGACGTGAGCCGCGCCGGGCTGGCGACTGATGGTCCGTCGCCGGCGAACAGCGCCCGCAAGCAATGGACGTCGCCAACCCTTGACGGCGATGTGTATTCGCAGCCCCTCCTCGTCGGAAGCCGAGTCATCACCGCCACCGAGAACGACACCATCTACTCCTTGAATGCCGCGACCGGTGCGATCGTGTGGCAGCGCCACCTCGGTGAGCCGGTCCCGCGTTCGTCACTGCCGTGTGGGAACGTCGATCCGGTGGGCATCACCAGCACGCCGGTCGTCGATGGTCCTGGGAGCCGTATATATGCGGTCGGCATGGTTCAGCCCAAACAGCACATGCTCTTCGAGCTCGACGCTGGGACGGGTCGTGTCGTCGCGTCGGCTCGCGCCGACGCCGACGGCGCCGACCCCGCCGTGCAGAATCAGCGCTCCGCGCTCACGCTCTCGAACGGCAGGATCTTCATCCCATACGGGGGCCGGTTCGGCGATTGCGGCGATTATCACGGCCGCGTGGTGTCGGCGGCCGTCTCGGCGAGCGGAATCGGCAACGTCGCGTCGTACACGCTGCCGACACAGCGCGAGGGAGGTTTCTGGGCGCCGCCCGGCGCGGTTGTCGCCCCGAACGGCGATCTGTTCCTCGCCAGTGGCAACAGCTCGAGCAGCGGTGCGTACGACTACGGCAACAGTGTCGTGCGACTCAGCTCGACCCTACGGCTTGTCGACTCTTGGGCACCCAAAGACTGGACCGCGATGAACGCGAGCGACGCCGACATCGGTTCCACGAGCCCAGTGCTTCTGCCGGGGAGCCGGATATTCCAAATCGGCAAGCAGGGAATCGGCTATCTGCTCGACGCCGGTCACTTGGGCGGCATCGGCGCCGAACTGCACTCAGGCGACGTATGTGGGGGCGCCGGCGTCTTTGGTGGCGTCGCCCACGATGGCAACACGATGTTCGTGCCGTGCACCGACGGCGTCGTGGAAGTCACGGTGCAGGGCGACAGCTTCACCACCGGATGGAACGCAGCCACGTCGTCACCCGGCCCTCCTGTGGTGGCCAACGGAGCAGTGTGGACGGTCGCAACCAGCAGCGGTGACCTGGTCGCCGTCGATCGCGTTTCCGGCCGTACGCTCACGTCACAGCACATCGGAAGCGTGCCGTCGCGGTTCACGTCACCGGCAGTCGGCGGCGGTCGAGTGGTCGTCGCTGCCGCCCGGTCAGTCTTCGCGTTCGACGAGTAGGCCGCCGCGGTTCTCCCGATCACCGACGGTTGATGCGCCAGATCGAGTGCGTCACTGCACGCACCGTCGCGCTACATCAATGCCGAATTGGCAGGTCGGTCAGGCTGCTCATGACGTGGGCGGGGGGATGCCCTGGGCGCTGGCCGCCAAGGCCGGGTCCCATCGGCCGACGGCGCAGGCGTGTTGGATGACCGTCCGAGCGAACTCGATTGCGCCACCATGCGCGTCTGGCGCGACGCGAATGTCGTCCCAGTCGAGCAGGTACTCGCCCATCGTGCCGTCCCAACGCGCGGGCGGCGAGAGGATTGCGTTCTCGATCCCTTCTTGCGCGGGGTATGCGAAGACATAGAAAGCGGCACGGGGATACCGCTCGTCGCCTGGCCACCAGCCGACCTCGATCTGTTCGGCGTCGCCCGAATTGCGCGTGATGAAGTCGTTCGACGCAGGCTCGACGGACCTTCCGGAGAACAGGTGGACAGCCAGGTCGAACGTGCCCCACCACGCGTTCACGGGTGACGCCCGTCCCCGGTACGGGCCGCGCACGGCGGCAAGGACGAGCGCAGCACGCGTCGCGGCAGCGAAGTAGGCGGCTACCGGCGCGGGGTCGTAGGTCGCGTGCTCGTCGTCTTCGTCGAGCGGCGTCGTCCACGGTGTCTCCTGTGGCGCAGGGTTGATCTGCACCGGGCCGACCAGGTCGCGGACCGCGGCCAGCACGTCAAGGGTGACCGCACCGACCGGACGGTCCGGCGTGAGTGGGATGCGCCGCACTCGACCGTCGCTGTGCTCGACAAGTGCTTCGTGGATGCGGAGGTCGAGCGCCACGACCAGCGCCCCGGACGCGTCAGGCGCCGGCAGGGGAAGCGTCTCCCATCCGCGTACGGTGAGACGCAACGCCGCGTGCTGAAGCTGCGGTTCCGGCGGGCCCAACGCCGCCGCGAGCTTGCCGAGCACCTGGGTGTGCGCGTGCAGAGTGTCGCAGGTGGCACGCCAGGGCTCATAGGGGATCGCCGGCCAACGCGCAGACACAGCAGCAACGTACTCATGCGAGCGGGCAGAGAAAACTTCGATCACGCGCGCCCCGATTGCGGCCGCGCGCAGTTACTCCCGCAGATGGAAGTCAGAGTCTCCAGAACGCCGGCGCCTGGTTCGACGGGCGTTCAGTCCGAAACGGAGGTCCTGAGGCCGAAGACTTCCGCGAAGCGTTCAACCATGAGGTCGCGACCTTTCATCGTTGCGACGATCTCCTGCGACAGGAGATCCTCCTGGCCCGGGAGTTGCCCGCTACCGCCTTCCGGTCCGATCGGCACCACGATCGCCGTCCCGTACGGCTCATAGGCGGCCAGGTCGTGGTTGCCGTCGACCATCTTGATGATGTTCGCGGCGACGAGCTGCGCCTGCATGCCTGCCATGCCGGCCATTTTCGCGTCGGCCGTGGAGACGTCGCCGATCGCGAACACGTTCTCGTGCCCGGCGACCTGCAAAGCGGGCCCGACCGTGACGAAGCCGTCGGCGCGGCGCGCGGCCGCGAGGTCGCCGCTCAGGTATTCGCTGCTCGGCGTGACACCAAAGCACTGGAACCAGATGTCGGCGGTGATCTGGCGGCCCGAGTTCGTCGTCACCGTGAACGTTGCGAACTCGCTCGCGACTGTCGGCGGTAGTTCACGCAGTCCTTCGCCGAGGACGAGCTCGACGCCGAGATCGACCAGTTGCCTGCGCAGTTCGGTGCGCAGGTCGGCACGGAAACGCGCGCCGAGCACATCGTCACCGAGGTCGAGGAGCGTCACGTGTTTGTCAGGCCACTTCGCGTGGATCTCCCCCGCAAGCTCGATTCCGACGGGACCGGCGCCGACGAGCAGGACGCGGTTCGCACGCGTCAGCTCGTCGTACGCGGCCCGATAGTTGTCGACCGCGTCCTCGGCGTCGTGCGCATTGCTCTTGGCGGGGAACGGGTATGTCGATCCGGTTGCGAGCACGATGTAGTCGGCGGCGATCGTCTCGCCTGACGCGAGCACGACGCGCTGCGCGCTGACCTCGACTGCGCGGTCGCGCACGACCCGTCCATTGGCGAGGAGCCCGTCGTATGGAAAGAAGATGTTGGGGAGGAACTCGGGATCGACGAGTGCCCGGAGCGCGCCGATGTTGTGCACGAAAGCATCCTTGGGCTCGACCAACGCGACCTCGACGCCGGCATGGGCATCGAGGGCCTTGGCGACGTTGACCCCGCCGTAGCCGCCCCCGATGACCACGACGGTCGGTCGCCGCTGCACCTCTTGGTTCATATGAGGACCTCAGTTCTCTCTTGTAACTGAGCTCATGATGCGGCACCATGAGTGACAATGAAAGACGGCACTTCGAAGTCACCCAGGCACACGCGCGGTACCGGTCCCGACCCCGATCCCACGTGCGAGGTGCGCACCATCCTCGACCGGATCGCCGACAAGTGGTCGCTGCTCGTCATCTGCGTGCTCGCCGACGGCACGCACCGTTTCAGCGAGCTGCGCCGCGAGATCGACGGGATCAGCCAGCGCATGCTCACCCTCACGCTGCGCCAACTCGAACGCGAAGGCCTCGTTTCCCGAACGGTGTTTCCCGTCGTCCCGCCCCGAGTCGACTACGAACTCACCGAGCTGGGTTCCACCCTGCTCGACACCATCCAGGAGCTCGTCGCATGGGCGGGCAAGCACGGCAACGAGATCATCGCGGCGCGCGACGCGTACGACGCGCGCAAAGCAGCCGACGAACGCGCCGCGTCCGAAGCCGGCTGAACGAGCAACGCGCAGTGCCGATACCGAATCAGCGACGGGCCGGTGCGGCGAGGGCGGGCGGCGGTGGTCGAGTCACTGGCCAGGACGGGTCGAGCTGTGTCGACCTGAATAAAGGCCTTGCGCAACTGCAATTGCGGCGCACGAGGTGTTGCGCCGACATTGGGTGCGTTGAAGGTCGTTCTCACTCGGTCGTGAGCGTCGACAACGCGATAGTGCTCGTGCATCTCGAAGCTGTGCATCCGCACGAACGACACGATTGAGCAGCCGAACGAGGCGATGCCCTCAGATCAATCTGAGCGTGTCGGAGGGGCGACTTTAACCCGTGGTACACGCGACTCCTGGCACACGTGGTTGCTCGCAGCATGACGGCGGATGCGCATTGTCTGCACCGCGCCCTCGACGACTGCCTGAACGGCGACCTGCACACGCCGTCTGTTCGGGAGGTCGGGCAACATAGATCGACCGGGGCTAACCAGTTGCAGTGAGCGAGACGCCGCTCGTAGGTATCCGCGAGCGGCTCGAGCCGGTTGCCCCGATGGCGCAGCGCCCGACCGGCATTGATAGTGCCGCCCGCAGTCGCGCGCACGAGGACTGCCGTACCGGCACCGTTGTCACCGTCCAGACGGAAGGCAGATCGCGCCGCTCGTAGCGCCGTCGGGCGCCGATAGGCGAGAGGTATGACCGAAGAAGACCTGAATCGTGACGACACCGAGGTGAGAATGATCTTCTTTTTGACTCCGCGAGGCCGCGCTGGTGTGATCGTCGTTCAGGTTGCGGGAGTCAGCTCTTCTTTCTGGACGGCGGCACGCCGACGGGCGGACACGACGAAGTAGGTCGCAATGGCGACCACAGAAACGACGGTCGACCAGAGCAGCACCGCGTTCGAGACGTTCAGCAGTTTGAGCGACGAGATCGTCAGCACGGCAACCAGCGCAGGTCGGATGTAGCGATCGTTCGCGCGCGACGAAATGCGCGCACCGATGTACACGCCAGGGATCGCGCCGACGAGCACCGAGGTCGTGAGGCCGAGCTGGAACGTACCGAAGATGATGTGGCCGAGCGCGGCCGCGCCGACGAGCGGGATCGCCTGCACGAGATCGGTGCCGACCATCTCTCGGGAGGTGAGCATCGGATACATCAGCATCAGCATCACGATCATCAACGAGCCACTGCCGACCGACGTCATTCCGACGATGAAGCCGCCAATAACCCCGACGATCAGTGTCGGGATCGGGCGCACGAGTCGCTGATCCATCATCCCTTTGGGCTGGTCGTTGCGGCGCGACTGCACGACGATCTTCACGAGCATCGCGACCGCTGCCACGAGCAGCACTACGCCGAGGATCTTCTTGATGCCATCCTCGAAGCCCTTGCTTGCAATGTGATCCACGACGTAGGCACCAAGGAACGCAGCGGGCGCGGAGCCGATGGCGAGCCATTTGACCATGCGCCAGTTCACGGTGCCACGTCTCGCGTGCACGCCGCCGCCGATCGGCTTGAGGATGAACGACGCCACGACGTCAGAGGAGATCGCGGCCGACGGGGCGATGTTGAAGAGGATGATGAGCGCGGGTGTCATGAGCGCGCCGCCGCCCATTCCGGTCAGTCCGATGACGCATCCCACGACGAGGCCGGCGATCGCGATGTCCCACTGCACGACCGTCTCGTCTCCCGAGCATCGGCATTCTCGACCAAATCGGTCGACATACTCTACCGGAGAGAAATGCTTCCGGTCGAGGGGGAGTAGCAAAAACAACTGCTCAGCGGTTGCCGCGGGCGCGGAGCCAGGCATCGAGCGCGGACGGCGTTCGGGACCGATAGGCGGGCACTCCAACCGTCGCCAGCGCGCAATCGTCCCGAGGACGAGAAGGGAAGTCGGTCGATGACGACAACATTGACCCAGCCGGCGATCGCGGAGCCGACTTTCGCGAACGTCGCTCGTACGAAGACCGGGCTTCACAGTCACTGCTCGCAGCGATCGGACAGTCGTGCTCCTTATCGGCGAGGTTCCTTGCCTCGTCGCGAGATCGCTCTGGTAACGCGCAAGGCAGTTCTCTCGCGGTCGACAACGAGTGCCACGCTTCGGGGTGGCTATGTCGGTGAGGGAGTCACCAACACCAGCTGGAGCGACTGGGCAATCAAATGTTCACTGCGGGCCAGCGTTGTCGACGTGCGCAGCGAGTGGCTCAGTGTGATTCTCGGATGGCGTGGAGTCCCTCGCGCAGGCCGTAGGCGACGACGACGATGCCACCAGCGATGTCAGCCCACCACCAGCCCAGCGCGGCGTTCAGGATCAAGCCAACAAGGATCGCGGCCGCGAGTACCCCGTCGACCATCGTCACCTTCGCCTCGGCCTGGAGGACGATGTGGTCGAGCGCCCGGCCGGTTCGCAATTTCGCGATCGCGAGGCTGAACATGGCGACGACGGTGGCAGCGAGCCAGCCGATACCGAGCGGTGACGAGGCGGGCCGCACGCCGGCGATGACGGTGACGACGGCCTGTCCGGTGAGGTAAATCGCGAGCGAGAAGAAGGCGTAGCCAATCAGTCGTTCGGCATGGCGTTCGCGCGCCTCGTCGGCCACGCCCTTCAGTCGCCATACGACGACGAGCGAAGCGAAGATCTCGATGCAGGAATCGAGCGCGAAGCCCGCCAGCGCAACCGAACGGGCCATCGCCGCGGCATACACCAGGAATCCGACCTCGCCAGCGTTCCATGCGAGCGTCGCGTATTCGAGTCGTAGGCCACGACGCAGCAGCCCGGCTCGCACGTCCGTCACGGTCGCCATGCCGACACCGTAATGGCGTCTCAGCCGAGCATCTCCGCACAGCCGACGGGTTTAACTCGAGTGATCGTGACCTTCATGGTTGGCGCTGACGGTGCGCCATGCCTGCCACGTGATCCGCAAAATGAGCGCGGTGATTACGAGTCCGATGAGCGGGTCGGCCATGTTCACCCCGAGCGCGACGACAGCGGACGACGCGATCACGCCCAGCGACACGAATCCATCGACGCGTGCGTGCTCGCCGTCGGCAATGAGTGCCGGGCTATCAAGTCGTGCGCCGACGCGAAGCCGAACTCTCGCTGCGATCTCATTTCCGATGAACCCGATCAGGCCCGCGGCAGCCAGCGGCAAGAGATAGTCGAGCTGCCGCGGGTGGATCAGGCGTTCGATTGCCTCGTACGCGGCGACTGATGCTGAGGCGAAGATGGTGATTACGACTGTGTATCCGGCCCATCGTTCGCCGCGTTCGCTCCGAGCGAGGAACGCGATACCGAGTGGGATCGCCGTCAGCGCGTCTCCACCGTTGTGGATCAGGTCCGCGAGCAGCGCGACCGAACCGGAGAGCACGAAGACGACTGCCTGCAGCGCGGCGGTCAGCGCAAGAACGGCGAGGCTGACCGCAACGGCCCGGACTCCGGCGCGGGATCGGACAATCGAACGGTCCACCTGGCCGTGCGTGTGGCCGTGCGCTTCTCCGGTTGCGGAGCGGAACGGCATCGACATGTGGCGGTGGCGGCCATGATGATGATGTTCGTGCGTCCACGGGCCGTGCCGGTGCGCGAGCGTACCGCTCATAACGCAAGCGTACGCCCGCTCCTGACCCACCAAGCGCGCGGAAACGGAGTTCGTCAGCGCCCGGCAGAGTGGTCAGTTACTACGTGCTCGTGATCAGCGGCGCATCCACGATGACCGACCGGCACCACCCACCGGAACAAGCTGAGACCGGGTCGCTGGCACCAACAATCACGCGAGCACGCGCACTCGACCGCACCCATACCCTCAACGAATCGACCGATGACAGCAAACAGCAGGTAGAACCCGAAGAGTCTCACGATGACGCGTCTCATAACCCACCGAGGTTATCGCCAGGCAATCCGCGACCGCCGGACGAACGAGGGTTGACCACCACTTCCTCGAGCAGCGCTCGCGACGCGCGAGCGCGACGGCGCCGTGCTGCTGCGTGTCGGCTACCACTCGACGCCGGTGCAGACGCAGAACTCGTTGTTCTCCGGGTCGGACATTCTGACCCAGAGTGTCTCCCCGAGACTCTGCACGCCTTCATAGAGCCGGTGGGCTCCGAGCGCCTGCAGCCGATTGATTTCGGGTTCGATGTCATCGACGACGATGTCGAGATGCATGCGATTCTTGCCGGCCTTCGGCTCGGGTACTCCTTGCAGAACAAGTGGTGAAGCGATGCCCTCCTTGGGAACGAGTACCGCGACGGACTTGTCGGTGTAGTACTCGCGGTAGTCGAGGGCCTCGCGCCAGAACTCGACGAGCTTCGCCGGATCCGCGCAGTCGAGTACGAGATCGACCCTCGCCTTTTGACCCATGGTGCGCCTCCTCGATCGCTAACGGTGATCAGTGATCGCCATCAGATGTTCGGTTGACAGGTGTCGGCTTCTCGCGGACGGAGCATACGGAGCGAGCCGCGAAATTCGTAGGCGACGACCGAAGCGACGCGAGACGCTCGTGAAGTTAATGCAGCACTCGTTCCCTTCGGCAACGGCCACTGGAGTTCAGTTGTCACGCCGCGACACGAGGTAATTCGGGTTTGCGGGCGAGGAAGGCGTAGCCGTAGACCTCGTAGGCGCGGGCTTTTTCTTCGCCGACCGCGCCGCCGAACGTGTCTGCAGGTGGTCCGATCTGGACTTCAACGAAGCCTGCGTCTTCCAGCATCTTCTGCCAGCCCGCACGGGGCAGCCCGCCGGCGATTCAGCCGGTCCAGAGGTCGATGTCGCGCAGCGCCTCGGCCGGTACCGGGCGACCGTTCGCGATGTCCGCGAACTGGAGGTGGCCGCCGGGCCGCAAGACGCGTCGGATCTCGGCGAACACCGCCTGCTTGTCGGCACAGAGGTTGATGACTCCGTTGGAGATGACGACGTCCGCCCACGCGTCCTCGACGGGGAGCGCTTCGGCCAGCCCTTCTCGGAAGTCGACGTGTCCGAGCTCGAGGGCCTCGGCGGTGTCACGCGATTTCTTCAACATTTCAGCTGTCATGTCGACGCCGACGACGCGGCCGGTCGCACCAACCTGACCGGCCGCGATGAACGAGTCGAATCCGGCGCCGGACCCGATGTCGACGACATGCTCCCGTGGTTCGACATGACGCAGCGAGAACGGATTGCCGACGCCCGCGAACGACTCGACCGCGCGGTCGGGCAGCGCGCCGACAACGGCGTCGTCGTAGCCGAGCCGAGCCGCAAGGGGCCGGCCCGTGTGAAAATGAAACGTCGCGGCCGGCTCGACTGCGACTTCCCGGTACTTCTCACGGACCTGCTCGCGCAACAACTCGGGATCGATGACCAGCTCGTCGGTCATGACGCGACCTCCGCTCCCGACGCGACCGCAAGGCCGGCGCGCCGCCACTCCGGGAATCCATCCTCCAATCGGCGCGCGTGCACCCCACGCCGACGCAGCCCTCGCACCGCGTCATCGGCGTACACACAAAACGGTCCCCGGCAATACGCCACCACCTCGACATCCTTCGGCAACTCCCGCAATCGCTTGCGGACCTCGTCGGGCGGCAGCGACCGCGCTCCGGGAATGTGTCCGGCCTCGTATTCACTGATCGGGCGCACGTCGATCACCACGACATCGCGGCGACGCAAACGGGAGACCAGTTCCCGACGGGTGATCGCCTCTACCTCGCCGCGGTCACCGAGATAGGCAGTCGCAAGCCGTTCGATTCCGGCGACGTGTTCGGCGGCGACGTCGCGCAGCGCCGCCCACAGCTCCCCCACCCGCTCACTGCTCAACGAGTAGAACACCCGCGTCCCGTCCCGCCGGCTCGACAGCAACCCGGCGCGCGTCAGCGCCTGCAGATGATGCGACGTGTTCGCCACGCTCTGGTCGATCTCGCCGGCGATGTCGTCGACCGATCGCTCGCCTTGAGCGAGCACGTCGACGATCTCGGCCCGCCTACCGCTCCCGAGGGCCTTGGCCACCTCGGCGAACGCGTCGAACAGGGCATCTTTGGCAGCTCGATCGCTCACGGGAGCCAGCATGCGGCCCGCATCCGAAGATGTCAAGTATTCAAACGATTACTTGACAATAGGCGTACGGAAATGCAGGATGCCGCCATGCGCAACCACACCGCGACGTTGTTCGTCGCTTCGGATGCTGACCGAGTGTTCTCGCTCATCACGTCGCCCGAGCGTCTCCCCGAATGGAACCGCGCGATCGCCGCCGTCGTCGATACACCCGAACACCTCGGGATCGGTGGCCAGTGGGTGGTGACGTTTGCCGCGATGGGCCAATCGTGGCAGAGCCGTTCCATCGTCACCGAGCTCGATCCTGCGGCGCGGCGGTTCGCGTACCGCTCGCAAACCGACGACGGCAACCCGTCGTATGCCGACTGGTCGTGGCAGGTGAACGACGTGCCCGGCGGATGCCAAGTCACGGTGTCGTACTCGCTGCATCCGGCCACGTTCTGGCGCTGGGCGCTGCTCGCGAAGATCCGCGGCGGCCAACTGCGACGACACGAACTGCCCGCCTCGCTGGCTGCGCTCGCAACGCTCAGCGCGACCGTGCGTAACCCATGATCGACATCGTCGCCTTCGTCGACGAAGGGCTCGGTCACTCGTCCTACCTCGTCGATCTCGGTGACGGTCACGGCCTGATCGTCGACCCGCCTCGTCTTCCGGATCGCCACGTCGCCGAAGCCCGGACCCGTGGACTCACGATCGCGTTCACGGCTGACACGCACTCACACGCCGACTATGTCTCCGGCAGTCCAGAGTTGGCAGCGACGGGCGCGACGTTCCTCGCGCCGAAGGACGCCGAACTCGAGGTCGCGCACCGCGGCCTGCGAGGCGACGACGAGGTCGAGCTCTCTCCCGGACTTGTGCTGCGCGCGATCGCGACGCCCGGTCACACGCCCGACCATCTCGCCTATGTCTTGTGCGAGCACGGTCAGCCGATCGGGCTGTTCAGCGGCGGTTCGCTCATGGTCGGTACCGTCGGACGGACAGACCTCTGCGGGCCCGAGCACCAAGACGAGCTCGCTCGCCGCCTTTACCGGGCGCTGCGCGACGAGATCCTCACGTTGCCCGACGATCTGCCCGTGTATCCGACCCATGGCGCGGGATCGTTCTGCTCCGCTCCGGGCGTGTCGGAACGGACGACGACCATCGGTCGCGAACGCGCGACCAACGCGATGCTCGCCGCAACCGACGAGGACAGCTTCGTCGAACAGCTCGTTGCGGGCTTCGGATCGTTCCCCGCGTACTTCTCGCGGCTCCCCGAAGTGAACCGGCGCGGACCCCGCCTGTACGGAACGCTGCCCGCGCTCGCGCGCCGCAATGTTGCGCAGGTCCAACAGCTCGTCGCCGGACGCGCAGTCGTGATCGACGTGCGCTCGATCGATCAGTTCGCGCGCGGACACATTCCGGGCGCGCTGTCGATCGAGCTGCGTCCGGTGTTCGCCAGTTGGCTGGGTTGGCTGGTCGAGGGCGATCGACCGCTCGTGTTCGTGCTCGACGATGACCAGGATCGCTTCGCGCTCGTGCGTCAGTGCTTGAGCGTCGGGTACGAAGACTTCGCCGGTGAGCTCGACGGTGGAATGGCCTCTTGGCGAGCGGCCGGCCTGCCGGAAGCCCAGATTGAGCTTGTTGGCCCTCACGAACTCACTTCGACAATCGTCGATGTTCGACAGAACAGCGAGTACGTCTCGGGCCACGTGCCCGACGCGCTCCACCTCGAGCTCGGCGACCTGGCCGACGCGGCCGACAACCTCCCGTCCGGTGCCCTCACCTTGATGTGTGGCCATGGGGAACGAGCGATGACCGGCGCGTCGCTGCTCGCCGCCCGTGGACGCACCAACGTGTCCGCGCTCGCGGGCGGTCCGGCAGACTGGGCCCGCGCCACCGGTCACAAGCTCGAATGACGAGCGAGCCGCCCGGCACCGCGCCGCCGTTGCGTCTGGGACTGCGGCAGAACCTTGCGCAATTTTCGTTGCTCGTCGGTGTCAATGCGCTCGTGGGCGGGATGATCGGCCAGGAGCGCACGGTGTTGCCGTTACTCGCGACGCGCACGTTCCACCTCACCGCCTTCACCGCCACCCTGACGTTCATCGCCGCGTTCGGCGTGGTCAAGGCGATCACGAACTTCTTCGCGGGCACGCTGGCGGACCGCGTCGGACGCAAACCGGTCGTGGTCGCGGGCTGGCTCATCGGCCTGCCGGTGCCGCTGTTACTGATCTGGGCGCCGAGCTGGAACTGGATCGTGTTCGCCAACGTGCTGTTGGGCGTGAACCAAGGTCTCACGTGGTCGATGACCGTCATCATGAAGATCGACCTCGTCGGCCCCGAACGGCGTGGCTTCGCGATGGGCCTCAACGAAGCCGCCGGCTACGGCGCGGTTGCGATCACCGCGCTCGCGACCGGCTACATCGCCGAACAATCCGGCCTGCGTCCCGAACCGTTCTTCCTCGGCCTCGCCTACGCCGGCCTCGGCCTCGCGTTGTCGACGCTGTTCGTGCGCGAGACCCACGGACATGCACGCCAAGAGGCGGCCAGCCACGAGCCCGCGCTCGGCTCGCTCTCAACACGTGAGGTCTTCGTGCAAACGAGCTTTCGCGAGCGCGCACTGTCGTCGTGTAGCCAAGCCGGCCTCGTCAACAACCTCAACGACGGCCTCGCGTGGGGCATCTTCCCCATCTACTTCGCGCGCGCCGGCGTCTCGGTCGGCCGCATCGGCGTACTCGCCGCCCTGTACCCCGCGGTGTGGGGACTGGGGCAACTCGTCACCGGCGGGCTCTCCGACGGTGTCGGACGCAAGCCGCTCATCGTCGGCGGGATGCTCACGCAAGCCGCCGCGATCGGCTGGATCGCGGCCACGTCGGGCTTCGCGTCATGGGCGTTGGGCGCGGTCGTGCTCGGAGCCGGGACCGCGATGGTCTACCCGACGCTGCTCGCCGCGATCGGCGACGTCGCCCACCCACGCTGGCGCGCATCCGCGGTCGGCGTCTACCGACTCTGGCGCGACGGCGGCTTCGCGGTCGGCGCCCTCCTCGCCGGCATCCTCGCCGACACCTTCGGCATCAGCACCGCGATCTGGAGCGTCGCCGCACTCACCGCGCTCTCGGGCATCGTCGTCGCAATCCGCATGTACGAAACCCATCAACCCCGGCGCGCCGTCACCACCCACGCCGACGCGCCCAGCCGAACACCTTCGCCGTCATGATGCGTCGCAAGCACTTCCCGCACTGCGTCCATGGCCTGGGCCGCCGCGTCCGGCTCGGCTTGGTCGAACATCGCATGCGCAATACCGGTTGCGGCCAAGAACTCGATCGTCTCGTCGACCGTACCGCCGCCCGCGAGCAGGATCGGCGCTTCGAGCACCGCCAGATCGACGTCACCAAACCCCGCGGTGTCCAGCAGCGCGTGCACGCGATCGGGTTCGGCGAGCGAAAACATGCCGGGCCCTCCGGGCTCGCCCATTTCGGGAAGAGGGACGTATTGCGCGGCCGCCATCCCCGGCGCCAGCAACCATTCGTTCCGGCCGAGGTCCTGCCAGCAGACGAAAGCGAGCCGGCCGCCGGGCCGAAGCGCACGGGCGACGTTGGTGAACGCGGCGATCGGATCGTCGAAGAACATCACCCCGAAGCGACTGATTGCGACGTCGAACGACGCCGCCTCGAAGGCATGGGTCTGCACGTCGGCTTGTTCGAATTGGACGTTCGTAATGTTGGCCGCTCGCGCGCACGCCCGCGCGTGCTCGAGCATCGGCGCCGAGATGTCGACACCAGCCGCTTCACGGCCATCGCGCGCCGCGAGCAGCGTCGTGGTCCCGCAGCCGCAGCCGAGGTCCAGCACACGGTCGGACGGACCGATCGCGGCCGCGCGCAGAAGCGCATCTGCGAACGGCGCGAGCTGGCGGTCATACCGATCCTGTTCCTCGACCCAATGCCGCGCCTCGTCGCCGTTCCAGTGTTCGATCTCGGTCGCGTTCGGGCTGCTCATTCCCTGGAGTTTCGCGCGCGACCCTCGTTGAGGACAGGGGTGATATGACGACGTTGGATTGGTTCTCGACTGCCGCGATCCCGAGGAACTCGCCGACTTCCGGGTCCAGCGTTGGCGCTGCTACGGCGAGGCGCACCCGCCTGCGGACGACACGACCAGCGCGTCCATGATCAAACAACTGAACCTCAGGGCGGATAGGGAGTCGGCGTCGCACGATCAATCAGCTTTACGTATGTGCGATCGACCGCGGCACGGATCTCGCGGGGTCTCTTTCCTTCGTCGAGCATTCGCATCACGTCACGCGTGACACCGAGGCAGATACCTCAGGTGGGTGCCATGGAGTCGAAGACGACGCTCCCGTCGGCGTCAACCTGTTTGATGTAGCAGTCTCGGTTGTTGCGGTGCCCGGCATCCTGGCCGCAGCCACAGAAACAGGGCATGTAGCGCATCACTTGGCCGTTGACGACCTGAAATTCGTAGAGACCCTTGACCTCGGCACCGGCCTCGGTGACGAACGCGGGCCAGACGACCTTGGAGAGGTCGCCGTTCGGTTCGTCCGCGGCCTGATATCGGGCAAAGCGCGTTGAGAGATCTTCCGGGCTCGACCCAGATCCGGCACTCGGTTTCGAGTTCGAGCTACACGCGGACACGGCAATGAGACCAACCGAACCGAACCCCACGGCGAGGAATCGGCGACGAGTCAACACACCGTTCACGTTAGACGTGGTGTTGCTCCATCGTGCGGAGCCATTTTCGGGCGATCGGTGTCGTCGGTTCATGTGCTCAGCTGCTCCTAGCGTTGGAGGCGGTCTCGCGGACGCGGTCGACGATGTACTCGGCGTCTTCCTTCACCCAGAAGATCAGGGCGGAGCCGCGCGAGTACTGATTTTGCATCCCGAGGAAGTAGAGGCCGGCAAGCTCGGTGACGCCTCGGCGGTGCACGGGTGTGCCTTCCTTGTCGACCACCGTGGGTCGAATCCACGAGTAGTCGGCGCGGAAGCCCGTTGCCCACACGACAGTCTCGACCGCCAGCTCGCGGCCGTCTTCGAACCTCATGGAACAGCCGTGGGCGTCGACGGCGCGACCGACGAGTTCGATACCGCGCGTGCGCGCCAGTGCGCGCAGGCTTGGCCCGACCAGCACGTCCCGCCGCTGGGTGCGGCCCCGCCAGCTGTCGAGGGGCGCATCGAGAAGACCGCAGTGGTCGCCCCACCAGTGCAGGCTCTTGCCCAAAAAGCGGCGAGGCATGTGCCGGATCCTGTTACCCCGGGAGAGCCACACGTGATGTCGGTGGGACAAGTCCTCGGCGATCCCTGCGCCGGAGTTCGCCGCTCCTACGACAAGCACGTGGTCGCTGTGTATCTGCGCGGAGTTGTGGTAGTCGGCGCTATGCAGTTGGACGACGTCGTCGCTCATCTGTTTGGCGATCGACGGCACGTAGGGCTGCTGATTGGCGCCGGTGGCGACAATCACCTGTGCGGCCTGTAACACGCCCGAGGTGGTTTCCAGTCGGTATCCACCGTTGGAATGCTCGAGCAGTGTGACCCGGCTGTCATGGCGAATCGGCAGTGCCAACGTGCGCGCGTTATGCCTCGAGATAGTCGGCGACTTCGTCCTTACCTGGGAAGTGCTCGGGATCGCCCGGGAATTCCGAACCCGGCAGGCTGCTGTAACGCGCAACTGTGAACAGCTGAAGCGAATCCCAACGCCGACGCCACGACTCCCCCACGCGGGCGGCGGCGTCGAGAATCACGAACGAAAGCCGCGAGCGTGACAGGAAGTAGCCGGCGGCGAGTCCGGCCTGGCCACCGCCGATCACAATGACGTCAACTCGCTCATCGCTCACGATCGCCTATGGCTCCTGATAACGATCATTCCGGTCGCTGACCTCACGACCGTTCCGTATCTTCGCCAACACTTCGTCAAGAGTTCCCTCATGGACCACGCCGATGAGCGACGCCCGGATAACGCCTGCCTCGTCGATGACGAACGTCTCGGGCACGCCGCGCACACCGAACCCGAATCCGGCCTTGAAGTCCGGGTCGAGCGCCTGGGGATAGGTGAGTCCGAACTCGTCGCGAAAGGCGCGGGCCGCCGACTCGGTGTCGTTGTAGACGACACCGACAAGGCCGACACGCTGCGGCGCCCAGCGTTCGTAGAACGACTGCAGCACGGGTGCCTCCGAGCGGCATGGCACGCACCAAGACGCCCAAAAGTTCACGACGTAGAGCTCACCCGTGTAGTCGCTACTGCGAACGTTCGGTCCATGCGCGAGTGAACGCAGGTCGAACGAGGGCCCTCGTGTGCCGATCAGCGGCGAGGCGTCGACCTTCGGTTCTCGTAACTGCACGGCCGCGAAGATCCCCACTATGAGGACGACCCCGAAACCGACGGCCGCGGCGATCCAGCGGACGCGTCGGCGCCGAGGGCCCATCGCATCGTGAGGCGTACCGGTCGACGCGCTGCCGACGTCCTCGGACATCAGATGGGCGGCCAACCGAGGCGGGCAAACTCGCGCTGGAGCGGAAGGAAGAACGACCGCCAGATTCCGGTAACGAACAGGACGCCGACGAGCGTGAGCGCCATTCCCCCAACCCGCTCGATCGCGCGAGCATGGCGGCGCAGCCATTCGAGCGACCCGCGCGCGTGCTGGAAACCGAACGCCAGGCCGATGAACGGCAAGCCGAGGCCAAGCGAATAACAGACGAGCAGGAACGCCCCCCACGCTGCGGTCTCGGTCGCGGACGACGCGGTGAGCACAGTGGCGAGCACCGGTCCGATGCACGGTGTCCAGCCGAACGCGAACGCCATGCCCAACGGGAAGGCGCCTTTCACGCCCGATGGCAAGCGCGCGAGATCGAGGCGTCGCTCCCGAGCGAGGAGCGGAATCCGAAGCACGCCGGCCATTGCCAGACCGGCGATGATGATCAACAAGCCCGCGGCCTTCAAGATCAACGGGACCTGACGCGAGAACGCGGCGCCGACGAACGCGAACGACACACCGAGCACCGTGAACACAAGTGTGAACCCCGCGACAAACAACGCGGTGGCTTGGATCGTGACGCGCCGTGCGTGTGCCCGTTCGAGTTCCGAAACCGGCAGCGCCGACACGTACGACAGATATGCGGGCACCAGCGGGACACAGCACGGCGAACTAAACGACACCACACCAGCAGCAAACGCCGCGAGCGGCAGCGTGACGACTTGTACGTCCACAGTCAGTCAACTGCGCCGCGACGCGGGCGCTTCGAGGACAGCGGACCTCGTCACGACTTGGCGGACGGCTCCTGGTCCCAACGCGGTGTGGCTTCCTCTGTGCGAGCGTCGTCCCGGCGTTCATTCCGCCGGCGGAAACCGATCGTCGCCAACAACATCGGGAGGCCGCACATGAGGCCGCAAAACAGCAGCGGGGCCAGCGCTGCGCCCCAGATCCATTTCATCATCGTCGACCTCCTGCTGTACTACCGTGTCGTAGTAGACACTACGCTCGCGTAGTAGCTATGGCAAGTGACTAACGGTGGACGCCGCTGAAGCGGCGATACAGCGCCACGCCCGCGACGATCCATCCGGCGGCGCAGGTCACTCCGCCGACCGCTTGAAACGGCCCGGGAACCGCCATGTCGCCCGAGGACACGAGCCCGGAGTTGCCGAGCGCGACGATCGATGCAATCCCAAGACCCATCAACACGATTCCAAAAGCGGTGACCGCGAGCGTCGGACGTGGAATGGCCGGTGGTGCCGGTTCGTGGCCATGCTCGAGCTGGCTGATGCGCACGTCGAGCAGCTCTGATCCGCCGATCGCGGCGGCGGCGGTGATGTTCTCAGTGGACGGCCCGCCAACGACCTTCAACAGTGCGCCGGCGAGCGCGGCCTCGCCGCACGACGATAGGGCACTGCGGTCGGCTGCGAGCTCGCGGTCGGTGAGGTACCGGCGGAGTAGGTGACCGAGGGCCGGCAAGAAGAAGAACGCGCCCGGCACGGCGCGGGCGAGGAACACCTTGAGTGGATCGAAGTTCCGCACGTGGTACCGCTCGTGGGTGAGAATGGCACGCAGCTCGGTGTCGTCGACGCGGTCCAGCAGCTCGCGGCTGACCACGACCTTCGGTGCCGCGATCCCGTAGGTGAACGAGTACGGCTCCCCGGCATCAATCACACCCACGCGGATGCCGGTCTGTTGCGCAAGGCGTACGACTCGATCGTCTGGTTGAAGCCGCCGAACCGACACGAGATTCGCGAGCTCCCGCGTCGCGCGGCCTTGCCGATACAGGGACCGCACGCCGAGGAGCGTGCCAAGCGCAGTGATCGCGAGAAACACCAGCGCGGGCCAGGCCAGAGGATCGTCCAAGTACGCGGAAGGTCCGTTGACCAGCAGGCGATAGACAGCGACCGTGAGGAGCCCACAGCCGAAGACCCCCAGCAGCAGGTAGGGGGCGAGCGCGATGCCGAGAAGGAGAAAGAAGCTGCGGTTCGCGCGGTCGAGCTTCATCGGGTGTCGTTCAGCAACTTTCGGAGCCGACGCAGCAACTTCGGATCGGCGCGGGCCTCATCGACGAACTGGGCCATAGCCGCCTCGCCGAAATCGCGCATCACCTCACGAACCGCGATAGAGGCCGCATCAGGGACGGCGGCCTCGTACTGATAGCCGCGCCCGTCGAGCTCGCGTCGCAGGATCTCCTTGTCGGCAAGCCGCGCCATGACCGTCATAACCGTCGTATACGCCAGCGGTGGCCGACGCCCCTTGTTGAGCTCGTCCAACACCTCGCGTACTGACACCGGACCGTCATTGGCCCACAACACGTGCATGACTTCCGCTTCGAGCGGGCCGAGCACCTTGTCGACGGACACGTCTTCCGGCACGGCCGTAGCCTACTACAGAAGCGTCGTAAGACAACCCTGTACTCAGCGGTTCAGGGCAGCAAGCAAGTGCTGAATTGCTCCCTCGCAGGCTCGGCACGCGTCGGCGCAGATACGGCAATATTCGTGCATGGAGGCGTGGCGACCGCACTCCTCGGCGCAAGACGCGCACAAGGTGCGACAGGTTTCGAGAGCGGCGCGTGAAATATTCGCGTCGCAGGCAGTTTGACGCGACAGAACGCGCGACGACGGCAGATGTCAGCGCAGTTGAGGCAGAGCGTGACGCAACGTCGCAGTTCGGCGCCGGCCTCCTCGCCAGGTACGAATACCCTTGCGAGCTGGTCCGGCTCGTCGTCGGCCTGCCGCGCCGCCCTGGTTCCAGTGTCCTACCCGGGGAGATGAGCGCTTGACCTACTACTTAGCGATAGTAGATACTGCGCGTACCGTCGGTGGACCCTCGTAGTTAGGTATGCGGCTCAGGAGGCACTCGAAGCGATGCCGGAAGTAACGGTCAACGGTCTCCACGTGGGCTTTGATGTGGCTGGCGACGGTGCGCCGATCATGTGCCTCGGCGGCACCGGAATGCCGGCGATGCATGGGAACTCTGCTACGCGCCCGCGTTGCGCGAGGCGGGATATCAAGTGATCGTCGCGTTGCAACACGACCTGATGTTCCCACCCGCTCGCGCGGGCGAAGCGGCGGCCGCCATAGGTGAGGTTGACGTCGTCGAGATCGAGGGCTTTGGCCATGCGGACGGACCGTTCGGTGCTGCAGAGCGAGTGAATCGGGCGCTCATCGAGTCCTTCGCGACGCATGAGGAGATCTGATGCCAGTTCGTGTTGACGAGTCGACCACGTTCGCGCGCGAGAGATTTGACGAGCTCGCACCCTCGTACGACTGGCAGATGCGAATCTTCGAGACGCTGCTGTTTGGAGACGGTCGACGATGGGCCGTATCGCAGGCCGACGGCGACACGCTCGAGATCGCGGTCGGGACGGGCCGCAACCTGGCCTACTACCCCACCGGCGTGAAACTCACCGGCGTGGAACTATCCGACCAGATGCTCGAGCGAGCTCGCCGCCGCGCCCAGCAGCTGGGACGGGACGTCGAGCTCCGTCAAGGCGACGCACAGTCGCTCGACTTCGCCGATCAATCCTTCGACACCGTGATCTGCACGTTCGGGTTGTGCACGATCCCCGACGACGTCGCCGCAATTCGCGAGACACGACGGGTGCTGCGCCTCGGCGGCAAACTCCTGCTCCTGGAGCACGTGCGGAGTCCGTTGTCATGGGTCCGACGCGGCGAGCGACTCGTGGAACCGCTCATGGCACGCGACGCCGACCACCTCCTGCGCGACCCCCTCGATCACCTCGAACGAGAGGGCTTCGTCGTCGACTACGTCGCCCGCCTGAAGCTCGGCATTGTCGAACGCGTCCGCGCCCACCGCCCCAACTAGGCGCTGGCATGGCCTTGCTATGAGCGTCGAGGACCTCACCGCCCGCACCGGCGAACCGACCGAGGAACTCCAACGCTGGCAGGCGCTCGGCCTCATCGAAGGCAACGACTACGACGACAACCTTGACGCTGAGCGCATTCGAATGATCCAGTTCGCACGCCGGCGCGGGATCTCGCCCGAGACAATCGCCGCGCAGACCGGAGACCAGGGCGACGTCCTCGCGACGTTCGTCGACCTGCTCACCGATATCGCCGGCAAGCGCGAGAGCCACACGTGGGACGACGCACTCGCGGCCACCGACATCGACGAGCCCTTCGCGCGTCGCATGTGGACCGCGGCCGGACCTGCCGATCAGCGCGAGGTCTTTGACGATGCATGGAAGCGCTGACATGGATGCAACGAGCCCGCGATGCGGGCTTCCCGGACGACGCGATCATCCAACTCGTCCGGGTGTATTCCGACGCGCTCGGGCGGATCGCCGACGCCGAGAACCGTCTGTTTCACTATTACGTCCACGAACAGTTCCGCCGAGAAGGCATCGCCGGCCGCGCCCTGCTCGACGCGACCCGCTCAGTCAGTGAATCGTTAGTCGGTTTAGTCGAGCCCGCGTTGCTGTATTTCCATCGCAAGGAATGGGAGCGGGCGCTTCGAGAAGACATGATTCTGCATCTCATGGAAGAGGTCACTGGCGAACCACCTCTCATTCCCGGCCTGCTCACGGTGACGACCATGTTCATCGATCTTGCGAGCTTCACGACCCTCACCGCCGCGATGGGCGACGAGGCTGGCGCGCAACTTCTCGACCGGTTCTCGGATGTCGTCCGCCAACACGCCGTGCGTTTCGACGGCAAAGTCGTCAAACAGATCGGCGATGCGTTCATGCTCGTCTTCGACGATCCGGGCAACGCAATCGCATGCGGCCTCGCCGTCCGCAACGCAGAGGCGACGTGCTGTATCGGGAAGGCGACTACGTCGGCACCAACGTCAATATCGCCGCGCGCGTAACGGCCCTCGCACAGCGCGATCAGTTCCTCGTGACCGATCCGGTCCGAGCTGCGGCCCGAAGTGACGCTTCAGTCGGATACGTCGCTCTGGGCCCGCAACGCCTGAAGGGCATCGACGACGACCTCCACGTATATAACGTCATGCACACACCCACGGACGACACGGGCGATGCCTGACGACCATTCTGCGCCCGTCACAATAAGGCGGTGACCGCGCATCGTTGGATCTGGCTTGCAGTCATCGCGGCGCTGTTCGTCGTCGCGACGAGCGCGGTCGCGCAGCTGCGCTATCGCTCGGCGAACAACCCGCCGACGAAACCACACCGCGACGCCAACTCACTCAGCCTCGCCGACGTCGCCGGATCGGACATCGTCGCGCTCACCGTCACGCCTCCGGAACCCGCTCGCGTGCGTCTCCACGTCGACGTCGTCGGTATCAATCCGTCAGATACGAGAGATGTCCGTGTTCGAGCGACCTCCGCTCACGGCGCGAGCGCCTCGACGGGCCTACACGGCTGCGGCGCCGGATGCTTTGACGGCGCCACACCCTTCACGGCGCAGGCAGCTGGACCTTCACGGTCGAAGGGACAGCCTCCGACGCCCCGTTCTCGGTCCCTCTCACCGCGCCGCTCCCCGCTCCGGACGCCCGCACAACATTCACGAACGCGCTGGCGAGCATGAACCGACTGCGCAGCGTGCGCGTACACGAGACGCTTCGGAGCCGAGCGGCCGGTCCGGCCCTCGATACCGAATATCGGTTCCAGGCGCCCAACCGCTTCGCGTACGACCAACAGGGCGCCAGCAACGCGAGCAGCGTGACCATCGGAAGACGACGATACGAAGAGGACGGCGCGAAATGCCGTCACCGCAGGTCACGCGCTCGGGTGTCGGTGACGTTGGAACGCGTTTTCGCCGAATCCGGAACGCGGCCGAGGGCACGAAGCCCCTCGGCGCCCTGACGGCAGCCCTGGCACGCTGCGCCAATGCAACAGAGCCTCTCGGTCGTAGGGTTCGACTTCGCGTGGATCTCAGCGCGTACGCGATTGGGTCGTTGCTTCTGCTGGTGGCTTGGGGGGCCGTTGGATTCGGCGCGTGGAGGGTTCGCGCTCGGGTACTGCCCGAATGGTCGGGAGCGCCCGCACGGGTCGCGGAGGCAGTGCTCGGGCTCGCCACGATCGTGGTCGTGGCGGAGCTGATCGGCGCGGTCGGACTCTTCAATCGCGCGGGACTGCTGACCACGACGATCGTCGCGTCCATCGCGCTGACCGTCGCGGCGAGGCGCGCCCGCGCGGTGACCTCCACCGTTGCAACGGCCGCGCATGTCGAAGGGACGTCGCGCTCTTCTCGGCTCGAAGTCGTGGCTGCCAGCCTTGGCGTCGCGGTCATCGCCGCGCAATGGGCCGCGAAGGTCAACTTCGCGCTCGTCAACGGGATGACACATTTCGACACCATTTGGTATCACGGCCCTTATGCAGCGCGCTTTGTGCAGCGGGGTTTTCTCCTCGGTGAACTCGACCGCAGCGACCCGCTCCATGCGTATGCGGGCCACACTTCCGAGCTCCTTCACGCCGCCGTCGCACTCTGTTTCGGCAGCGACGTGCTCTCACCAATGCTCAGCGTGGGTTGGGCGGCCCTCGCGCTCCTCGCGGCGTGGTGCCTCGGGCGCCGGCGCGGCGCGGGGCCTTTGTGTGTGCTTGGTACAGCATGCGTGCTCAGCCTGCCGATGGTCGAAGGCACACACCCGGGACAGGCTTCCAACGACATCGCCGCGGCGGCACTATTGCTCTCCACGATCGTGTTGTTGCTCGAGGAACATCTCGCAGTCGCGTCGAGCACCATCGCGGGGCTGGCGGCAGGACTCGCGGTCTCGACGAAGGTGACGAGTGCGGCCCCGATCGCGGTCTTGACCGTCGCAGTGCTCACCCTGGGGTCGCGACGGAGGCGGCGCCGCGTGGGAGTCGGTTGGTGTGTCGCGCTCGTGACGACGGGCAGCTACTGGTTCATTCGGAATGCGATCGTCGCTCACAACCCGTTGCCGTTCTACAAGTTCGGCTTCGGCACGATCTCGCTTCCGTCAGCGGTAGACCGGCGGGGCGACGCGGTCAGCCGCTACCTCTTCCACGGCGCCTTCTGGCGCGATCAGGCGCCCGGGATTCTCCGCTACGCATGGGGTGATCTGTGGTGGCTCGTGCTTGTCTTGATTGTCGGCGGCACGGTCTACGGCGTCTGGCGGGCGAGGCCGGCGATGGAGCGCGTGGTCGGTGTGGCGCTCCTCGTCGGATTGGTGTCGTATCTGTTCACGCCGTGGACCGCCGACGGCCATAGCTACCTGACCAGGTACAACGTGCGCTACGCCATCCCGTCCATCCTCGGCTCGCTCGTATTCTTCTGCTTCGCGCTTGGGGCCGAGAGGATGAGTGCGCGCCGTATCGTCCTCGTCTCATTGCTCGCCGTCACCGCGGTCAACATCACTGCGACACACCGTGAGGGAATCCCGGCGTGGCCCGCCGGCGCGCGCGTCGCCGCGCCGATTGCCGCGACCGTGATCCTGGTCATGGTTGCCGCAGCGTTCGCCTTCGCCCACCGGGCACCGCGGGTCCGCGAGCACAGACGACGGGCGCTGGGCCTGCTCGCGGTCGCCGTGTTCATCGTCGTCGTTCTTGGCGGATGGCCTGTGCAGCGACGGTACGTGGAGTATCGCTACCGGCACGCCGGGCTCGGCTTCGACCGCGTCAACGCGGCATTGCAGGCCGTTCACGGCGCCGACATCGCATTCGACGGATCGAACCTGACGTACCCGTTCTTCAACAGCGATCTGTCGAACCGCGTCACGAACCCGCGTGGACCACCCGACGGTCTCGCCCCGGGCGACCGTTGCCGCGCGTGGCTCGAGATCTTGAGCCACTACCAGTACGTCGCCGTCTTGCGCCACCCCTACATACCGCCGAGGGTGCCTGTCGCCGCGCTCGACGGCGATCACCTTGCGACAAGAATCGTTGCCGACGACCAC
Source organism: Acidimicrobiia bacterium (assembly GCA_038209365.1). Taxonomy (GTDB): domain Bacteria; phylum Actinomycetota; class Acidimicrobiia; order IMCC26256; family PALSA-610; genus DASQHW01. Next base: position 78,934 of record JBBQXS010000003.1, read on the forward strand.
GGCCGCCTCTACCGTATACACGGGCACCTCGCCGGGAATGCGTGCTGACTTCACGACGAAGTCGCAGTTGTCGCTCTGCCCGCCGACCGGTACCGGAACGCGTCTTCCCAGACAAGGTCGGCTTACTTGCTCATGTCGTTACGGCTGAACGAGTTACGGCACGGCTCGGTGCACCAGCGGCTTCGGTGGCATATGAGCCGACATGATCGACGTGCGCAAGCCTTCATCGAGGTGACCGGACCTCGTTGATTGGTCCACGCGTTATGTGGGGTTGGTATTTGTGGTGTTAGGCGAACGCGGCTGAGCCCGCGGTTCGAACTCCGCGGCCCCAGCACAACAGCCACTCGCGTTGCCGGCGATGCGGCCATACGAGCAGCTCACCAACAGGCCATTCGTCGTCATCGATCGCGACGGCAGTGCGTGACTCCTTGTGCGGCTCAATCCCAATGATGAACACGTGTCCTCCGATCAGAAGTGGTAGCCGCCGCGGAGACTCCTGATGCGGGATGCCGGTTCCTGTTTTCGGACCACGCCACAGCACGGGAACCGGCGGGCAGACTCATCGCTCAGAAGCCAACCCAAACGGCGATAGGGCATTATCGGCACCACCCGCCGGCACCCTCGACGCTACGAAAGCCCGCCGTAGCGCGTGACACCCACTTAACCATCAGGGCAATATGCGCCCGTGGCCGGACAAGGCGAGCCGGTTCCGCCGGTAGTTGGCGGGCGCACGCGAGCGCAGCGTCGTAGACCGACTCGACAAGAGCGTGCACGACCGTCGGTTCGCGGTGACGGATCTCACGCGGTACGGCCGATGTGGTTGGTGCTCCTGCCGACGCTGATTCTGTCCCTGTGGGCGGCGGGGTGGGTGATCTCCGCGACGCGTGATTTTACTCCCGAGATTCACGGCGACAGCGCGGTGTACTTGAGCACGGCGCAGGGCTGGCGTCGCCATGCGCTGCCTACGGTCGCGTTCAACCTGGACCAGGATGGTCTAAGCCCGAAGCAGGCGGTCGCGTTTCACGGCCGTGTTCCGTCGACCGTTTTTCCGCCTGGCTACCCGCTCGTGCTCGCTGTCATCTCCGCGATGACGGGCACCGTTCGGAGCGCGGCTCGTGTCGTCGATGTTGTGCTGATCGTCGTGAATCTGCTGTTGATTGCATGGCTCACGGCTCGGATGACTGCGAAAAGATCTCTTGTGCTCGCGACGCTGCCAGCGGTCTTGCTGCTCTTCGATTCGGATATTCGCCGCATTTTCTTTGTCCAGTTCGGCTGGCTCCAGCTGCACCGCTCCGTCTCGAGCGAACCGTTGTTCATGGCAGTCTCCATGGTGGGCCTGCTGGCGTTGCACGGCGCGCTCAGGGCGACGGCTCACGCGCGACGAGCTCTGGTCGTCGCGTCCTTCGCCTCGGGGGCGGCGCTGTTGGTTCGCTACGTCAACGTCGCGTTCATGTTTGCCACAGTGATCGCGCTTGTCGCCTTCGATCGTCGACGCGCTCTCCGCTCACGTTTGCGTCGGGCCGGATTCTTCGCGGCGGTCGCATCCACTCCGGCTGCGCTCTTTGTCGTGTGGGCACGACTCGATGGAGGGCGAAACCCAACGTCGACGATTGCTGAGCAGTCGGCAGGGCTCCTCGCGCCGCTGGACAGACTCGCCGATTACCTGTTGCCGTGGGGTGGGCCACATGCCGCGCGGATCCTGGTCATCGTGGTCACGAGCGCGTTGCTCGTGATCGGTGCGATCTGGAGCCCCGCTCTTCCCGGTACCAGCCCTGACGAAGACGGCGACTCGCGGCTCCTGGTGCAGCTCGTGCTGTTGTACATCGTCGCCTACTTGTGCTTCGTTATCGTGACAGTCACATTCTTCGATCTCTCGGTGCCGATCGATGCCCGCATCCTCGCCCCCGTCCGTGGGCTCTGGTACGCGGCACTTCTCGCTGTCGCGTACCGGTCGCTGGTTCGCGTCCTGACGAGCGTCGGCGCCGTCGCAATCGTCAGCGCGCTTGCCGCGCTGCTCGTCATTTCCAACTGGGCGCACACGCGGAGTTTCCTCGATGAAGCACCAGCGCAGTCGCCGAGACCTACCGCAGTGACGACGGCGATCGCCCATCTCCCACGCGATGCGCTCATCATCAGCAACGCGCCCGACGCAATCTACGACTTGACTGAGCGCGGATCGATTGCACTCCCTGTCAAAAAACCGGAAGGTGCGCCAGCTGGCTACGGATCGCCAGCAAATGAGTACGAGTACCGCATCGGCCAACTCGTAGAGCTGTTCAACACGCGCGGCGGCTATCTCGCACTGTTATCGCCTTCGTTCAATCGCGTCACCATGCCGCCGGAACTCCAGCGATCGCTCGACCTACGCCTTGTCACGCAAAGCCCCAAACCCGGACGGTCCCAGCAGTTGTACGAGATTCCTGCAGGGAGTTCTCGTCGGCGCGCGTGAACGACCCTCGGACGCGCACAGATCTGCCTGATTGAGCGGCGTCGTGCATTGCCGTTTCCGACACGTTGATGCGTGCCGGCCTCGGCGGCGAGCCCGACCTTCGGCCGTCTCGGCGGCGGCATGAGCCGGCCGCTCACTGCTCGACCAGACGGGGCAGATCGACGCGGTCGCGCGGCTGTTGGGTGTTCGCAGCCTCGACCGCGCCGCGCGCATCGTCGCTTGGGACTGGACCCAGGCCGAGGACCAGTAGCCGCCGATGAGCGTCCGTCCGGTCAGCGCGCTGGAGCGTCTCGACGCAATCCTCGCCAACCCCGCCACCTACGAACTGGCCGCGGTCACCCCCGAGCCTGATTACTCGCATGGAGGTCGACGCCGCCAGTTTCCGACATTCGTGTTCATCGTGTTCGAAGCGCTGCTCTCCGTCTTCCCAGACGGCCGCAGGGCGACCCTGCGCTTATATGCCCGCGACGGCGCGATCGGGATCGGGACACTCACCGACAAAGGCGACCTGCACTTCACGCCACTCGAACGCGTCCGCACCCACCGCAACCGCGACCAGTGCGGCAAGTACCGCTGGTATAACGACTACCAGCTCCCCAAGAATCTTGGCGGCGGCACGATAACCGTCCGACTGCACAGCACTGACGAAGACGCACGCCGGAAGTTCAACCGGACCGAGACGTGATGTTCGTCGGGGACCACGCCTCCCGGCGAGACGAAACCCACGGCGCGCTCGTAGCCGACGTAACTCTCCGGTGAGCCCAAGCTTGCCCAGTTGGCGGCCGCCTCGACACCGGCAGGCTCTATGCGCACGAGGCCCTGCTCAACGTCAGCACCCGCCTCGCGCAGCAGCATCTGGAGGACCATCTCCGATTCCTCATACTCGCCCTCGCCGAAATGATGGTGCCGGATCAGACCTTGCGCGTCGGCGAAGTACAACGCGGGCCAGTACTGGTTGTCGAACGCGCGCCAGACGGCGTAGTCGTTGTCGACCACCACCGGATAGCGGACATCCATCTCTTTGATGGCGCGGCGCACGTTGTCGACATCGCCCTCGAAATCGAACTCTGGCGTCTGCACGCCTACGACCACGAGTCCCTCACTCGCATACTTGTCCGTCCACGCTCGGACATAGGGAAGCGAGCGGATCCAGTTGATGCACGTGTAGGTGCCGAAGGTGACGAGCACGACCCGACCCCGAACGTCCGCAGCTGTCAGCCGCTCGGCGTTCAGCCACGCCGTCGCCCCGTCGAACGCCGGCAGCTTGCCTTCAACGGGGAACTCATTGCGATGACGAAGCATGAATGGCTCCGATCTCGCTCGAGGCGTCGGGGCAGACACGTCTCCCGGTTGAGCGATCCGCAGCTTCGCCGAGCTCGACGCACACCGCAATACCTGCTGCGCCGCTTGGTCGCACGCAGATACTGCGACGATGCGCGGCTCAGCGTCGGCGTTGCACCCGGTCATGCGCCGCGCAACTCCCGGAGACACTCCCGCTCGCACCCCCGGAAGTACTCCCGATTGGGAAGAAGTCGAACCCACCAGCGGTGCCGGAGGAGCCACACAAACCGCTTCTCGCTTCCTCGGGCCTTCGGCTCTACGCTCACCGAGGGATGTCGCTTCGACGTCGCGACACTCAGCGATCGACAAGACACGAGCGACGCAACGGGGAGGACACGATCATGAGCGACACCACGACCGCGAGCGCAGAGATCGAAGTCCGCCCGTTCCGAATCGAAGTTCCTGAGCGCGAGATCGAAGAACTGCGCCGCCGCGTCGATGCGACCCGCTGGCCGACCAAGGAACTCGTCGCCGATCGGTCGCAGGGTGTGCAGTTGGCGGCGACGCAGGAGCTCGCCCGCTACTGGACCACCGAATACGACTGGCGCCGGTGCGAGGCGCGACTGAACGCGCTGCCACAGTTCAAGACCAAGGTCGACGGGCTCGACATCCACTTCATCCACGTGAAGTCGACACACGAGAACGCGTTGCCGTTGATCATGACGCACGGCTGGCCGGGCTCGATCGTCGAGCTGCTCGAGACGATCGGCCCGCTCACCGACCCGACCGCGCACGGCGGACGCGCCGACGACGCGTTCCACCTCGTGCTGCCGTCGATCCCCGGCTACGGCTTCTCGGAGGAGCCGACCGAGGTCGGGTGGGGCCCCATCCGCATCGGACAGGCCTGGCATGAGCTCATGCGGCGCCTCGGTTACAGCCGGTACGTCGCGCAGGGCGGCGACGTGGGCTCCCAGGTCACTGACGCGATGGGCCGCCTCGCACTCGAGGGTTTGCTCGGCATCCACACCAACCTGCTGACGCCGGCGCTGGGCGACGTCGATGCCCTGAGCGCGTCGCCACCGACCGAAGAAGAGCGTGCTGCGCTCGACCAGCTCGACGCATTCCACGCGACCGGCACGGGCTACTTCGTGGAGCAAGCGACGCGCCCGGAGACGATTGGCTACGCCCTGCTGGATTCACCGATCGCCCTGGCGGCCTGGATTATCGATCACGATACGGACAGCTACCAAAAGATCGCCCGCGCCTTTGTCGACAAGCAACCCTCGGGCAATCTCACCCGCGAACACCTCGTCGACAACATCACGCTGTATTGGTTGACAGGCACCGGGGCCTCGGCTGCGCGGTCGTACTGGGAGGAAGGACAAGAGAACGCTCGGGCGGCCGGCCAGGCTCCCACGCCGGTCTCGATTCCAGTCGGCTTCACCACGTTCCCCGGGGAGATCTGGCGGACCCCGCGCAGCTGGGTCGAGAGGGCATACCCCAACGTCATCTACTTCAACGAGGTGGACAAGGGCGGTCACTTCGCCGCCTGGGAGGAACCGGAGCTCTTCTCGGAGGAGTTGCGCGCCGCGTTCCGGCCGCTGCGCTAGCCGACAGTAAAACCCAACGTTGCGTCATCCCCCACGTGCCACAGCAATAGCGCGGGTCGCCGGGTTCCCTGCGGACGTCGTTAACCCTTGCGGGCGAAGGGGCCGTAGGCCTCCTCGTGGCTCGTCCGGACGTCGTCGTCGTTGCGGTGCTTCTCGTCGTAGTCCGGCGCCTAGCCGGATTTCGTGCGGCCATCGCCGTCGCGGTGATTACGGAGGTTGCCGCGGTGATCTTGCTGTCCACTGCGCTCGCGGCCACTACTGCGCTCGCCCGTGCGGGCGGTGCCAGCACGCGATCCAGAGAACGCGACGAAGCTGCCGAGCCGGTTCATTAACGGCGGATCCGTGGTCTCGCATGCGTCCTGACGGTCTTCGTTTCGCAACCGATCGACCGGCCCCCCGACTTTGTTCGGCCTCATACGGGAATCGATTGCGCAAGCGCTGGCGTGTGATGCCCGGTGCAAGATCCCTCATGCCCGTGCATCTTGACGTTGTGGTCCAGGCGGTCGGCGGCAATGCGGCCGACATTGTTCCGAATCGCGGGCGCAACCTCGAGGAGCTGCGTGAACTCGCGCGCGTCGAGCACCCAGAGCCGCATCGGCGTGAAGGTCACGACCGTCGCGGTGCGGGGCACGTCGAAGAGCAGGGCCATCTCTCCGGCGATCGAGCCGGGCCCGACGACGCCGATGTGCTCGGCGTCCCGGTGCGCGGTCGCGATGCCGTCGACCACGACGAAGCACTCGAGGCCGGCGTCTCCCTCATAGGTGAGGCTGCGGCCGGCAGCGACGTCGAGCTGCATTCCCAGGCGGTCGACACGTGCGAGTTCGGCGGTCGTGCACCCCGCGACCAACGGATGCGCCGCAGCGCGTCGATCCGGCGCTTCAACTGTCGACGGGCAGTCAGCATGGCGTGTCCTCCTGTGGAGCGGTCCTGACGAGACCGTACGAATGAGCCCTTGGCCGGACTTTGTGACGCGGCGCACCGGCCCCAAAGCAACGCCAACGACGATTTGCGAGACTGGGCGAGCGTTGAGACAGGAGGCGCGGCGTGTTGGACGTGCGGGTGTGTGGCGGCGTCGAAGTCGAGGTCGACGGCCGCGTGTTGCCCGAGGCGTTGATCGGCGGCCGTCAAGGCCGGCTGGTACTCGCCTACCTCGTGTGCGAGCGGGAACGGGCCGTGCGACGCGAAGAACTCGCCGATCTGCTCTGGCCCGACCAGCTGCCGGACTCGTGGACCGCTTCCCTGAGCGCCGTGATCTCGCGCCTCCGACGCCTGTTCGGCGAGGCGGGCCTCGACGGCCAAGCAGTGATCGCGTCGACGCCGGGCGCGTACCAACTGATGTTGCCCGCGGGCAGTCGCGTCGACCTCGAGGACCTCACGGCCGCCGTCGCGAGTGCCGAGGACGCGGCGGCCGCCGGCGACCTCGATCGGGCGCTGGCGACCGCCGCCGACGCCGAGGCAGTGGCGGGCCGGGGCTTTCTCGCCGACGACTGCGAGTGGGTCGACAACCGCCGCGAGGCCGTTCGCGACCTGCGCGTGCGCGCCGCGATTGCACAGTCGGCGGCGCACCTCGGTGCGGGTGCGGCCGGGCGCGCGATCGACGCCGCGCGCCGCGCCCTTGATCTCGACCCCGCGAAGGAAGCCGCATACCGGCAATCGATGCGCGCCCTCGCCGCGGCCGGCGAACGCGCAGAAGCGCTGCGCGTCTGGGAACGCTGCCGTATCACGCTCGTTGAGGAGCTCGGCATCGACCCGTCACCGGAAACCGAGGCGGTCTATCTCCAACTGCTCGACGCGAGGCAATCGCCGACGACAACGGAACTGCCCTCCGGTGTCGTCACGTTCCTGTTGACCGACATCGTCGAGTCCTCGGCGCTGTGGGAGGACGCGCCCGACGCGATGGCGACAGCGCTCGAGCGGCACGATGCGATCGTCGGCGAGATCGTCGCCGCGCACGGCGGGACGCTGTTGAAGTCGAAGCTCGAAGGCGACGCAACCGTGTCGGTCTTCACGCGCGCGACCGGTGCCGCCGGCGCCGCACTGGCGTTGCTGGAAGCGCTCGCCGCCGAGAAGTGGCCAGAGGGCGCCGCGCCGCGGCTACGCATGGCAATGCACACCGGTGAGGCATTCGAACGCGGCGGCGACTACTTCGGTCCGGCGCTGAATCGGGCGGCTCGCCTCCGTGGGCTCGCGGGCGCCGACGAGGTGCTGTTGTCGCAAGCGGTCACCGAGCTCGTGCGCGATGCCCTGCCGCCCGATGCAGTGCTGCGCGATCGGGGCCATCGAAATCTGCGGGGGCTGTCCCGCGGTGAGAACATCTTCCAACTCGTACGGTCCGCGCCGGGCGACGCACCGGCCAGGCCGCGTCACACCGAGCCCGCGATCACCCAGCCGCCGGTACCGGCAGTACTCGCGGGCGCGGGGCCCTTCGTCGGCCGCAAGGACGAACTCGGCGAGCTCATCGCCCTCTGGGACCAGTGCGTCGCGGGCGACCTGCGCGCCGCGCTCATCGGCGGCGAACCGGGCGTCGGCAAATCGCGTCTCGCGGGCGAGATCGCGCAACACGCCCACGCCGCCGGCGCCCTGGTCCTTTACGGACGCTGCGACGAAGACCTCGCCGCACCACTGCAACCGTTCATCGAAGCGGTCAGGGCCCTCGCGCCGGCGCTCGGCACCACGCGGCTGCGCGCGATCCGCGGCGTCGACGAGCTCACACGCGTCGTGCCAGAGGTCGCCGATCTGCTGCCGGAAGCCGTGCCGGCGGTGCGCGCCGATCCCGATACCGAGCGGCTCGCCCTGTTCGACGCGGCCACGCAGTTGCTCACCGGCGCGTCACGCGAGGCCCCGGTTCTGCTCGTGCTGGACGACCTGCATTGGGCCGGTAAGACGACCCTGTCGCTGCTGCGGCACGTGCTACGAGGCGCGAAAGACAGCCGCCTCCTCGTGGTCGGCACCTATCGCGACACGGAGCTCGCGCGGACTCATCCGCTCGCGGCCACGCTCGCCGACCTCCGCCGCGACTCCGATACTCACCGCATCGCGCTCGGTGGCCTCGCCGCAGCGGATGTCGAGCACTACCTCGCCGCGATCGGCAACAACGACCGCGCGCTCGGACGCGAGCTGGCCGAGGTCACCTCGGGCAACCCATTCTTCTTGATCGAAGTCGTCCGCCACGTCGAGGAATCAGGCGGCGAATGGCAACCGGGAACGCTGCCCGAAGGTGTGCGCGAGGCCACCGGTCGTCGCTTGTCGCGGCTGTCGGATGCCGCGAACGACGCGCTCGCGGTTGCCGCGGTTGCCGGCACCACCTTCGATCTCGCGCTCGTCGAGCAGGTGCAAGGCGCGGAACTCGTCGACCCGATCGCCGAGGCATGCCGGGCAGGGCTGGTGATCGAGGAGACCGGGTCGCTCGGCCGGTTCCGCTTCGCACACGCACTCGTCCGGCAGGTGCTGCTCGCCGAGCTCGTGTCCTTGAAGCGCGTGCGCCTGCACCGGACCATCGCCGAGCTCCTCGAGGCGGCGCCCGTTGCCGCCGACGCGGACGTGCGACTCGCCGACCTCGCGTATCACTGGTTCGAGTGTGCGTCGGCGGGAAGCGCCGACCGCGCCGTTGCCGCGTGCCGACGCGCAGCCGATCGCGCGATGGAACGCGTCGCGTACGAAGAGGCGGGCGACCTGTACGGCATGGCGCTCCAGGCGCTGGAGTGGATCGACGACGCCGACCCCGAGACTCGCGCCGAGCTCCATCTCGCACGTTGTGACGCGCTGCTGACTGCCGGCGACGTCGCGGGCGCGCGCAGCGCGATCGACGCGCTCGAGCTCGCGGCCGCGGGCTCCGAACGGCTGGCCGCTTGGTACACGACCTATGAAGGGTTGCTCGCGGTGCTCGCCGAGCCCGACCGCCTCACCGAGATCGTGCGGTCGATCGGCGCCGCGGCCGGCGCCATGACGGCCGCCGGCGACCTCACCGGTCAGGCAAAGGCGCACTACGTGCACGCCTCGGCGCTGGAACGCCTCGGACAGATCGGGGCAGCTGAACGCGCGCTCGACGCGGCGCTGGCCGCGGCGCGTGCTGCGGGCGACCGCCGGCTCGCGGACGCGATCCTCGCCGAAGCACCTCCCGCCGCGCTGTGGGGCCCGAGCCCCGTGACGCGCGCGAGCGGGCGCTGCCTCGATGTCGTGCGCGTCTTGCGCATCACTTCGGGCGCGCCCGCCGTCGAAGCGGTCGCGCTGCGCTGCCAGGCCGTGCTCGAAGCGTTGCGCGGGAGAATGGATGCCGCGCACCGGATGATCCGATCGGCGCACCGGACGGTGGAGCAACTCGGCCTCACGCACCGGCGTCTCGAAACCGAAGTCGCCGCCGGTTTCATCGAGCTGCTCGACGGCGAGGCCGCGGCAGCCGAGGAGCACCTCCGGATCGCGTACGACGAACTGCGCGAGCGGGGACTCGGCGGTGAGGCCGCGCAGGCGGGCGCCTTCCTCGGGCGCGCCCTCTTGATGCAGGGCCGGATCGATGACGCCGACGAAGTCGCCGCCGTCGCGGAGACGCTCGCGGGCTCCGACCTGAAAGCCGCGATCGCGTGGCGCGGGGTGCGCGCCGAGGTAGCGGCGCGGCGAGGAGACACCGAGCGAGCGCTCACACTGGCACGCGAAGCCGTCGAGCTCGCAGCGGCGACCGACGCGCTCCTGTTGGTTGCCGACGCCCGGCTGGCATTGGCGTCTGTACTGCGCGCCTCGGGCGACACGGTCGCGGCCGATGCCGAAGCCCACCGTGCGGCCGAGGCCTGCGAACTGAAGGGCGCAACCGTGCTCGCGGCGCGCGCAGGAGCCGGACAAGCAACACAGGCCGCGCAAGAAGTCACCGCCGGCGCTGAGGGCGCGGAACGCTCTTCGCCTACCCCGAACGTCGCGTTCGAAAGCTGCCTGCGGTTTGTCGAAGCGTTCAACCGCGGCGACTGGACCGCGGTTCGCGCAAATGAGACAGCCCCGACGATCAAGATGGAAGATCGACGCCACTTCGTCGGAATGATCGTCGAGGGTGGGGACAACGATGGACGCTCCGAGGAGATCCTCTACGCCGGCGGCTTCCGATTCGACCGCCCCGAGCTGCTCGCAATCCGTGGTACTCGGCTCGCGCTCTGCCGGTGGCTCGTGCACGCGCCCGGATCGGAGCTGCAATACCTCGCGGTCACCCAGGTCGACGAGCACGGCCGCAGCCTCGACTACGTGATATTCGAGCCCGAGGCCATCGACGACGCGATCGCTCTACTCGACGAGTTCGCCGCGGCAACACCTGACGCGACGCTCACCACACCTGCACCGTTCGAGAACGACGTCACACGTTCGACCGCCCGGGTGCACGCCGCGCACAAGGCGCACGACTGGGATGCGCTCATCGCGTGCTACGCCGACGACTGGACCCAAGACGACCGCCGATCGGTTGTCGCCGGGCCACTCGACCACGAACAGTCGCTGGCCGGCATACGCATGATCTTCGACGGCCGCGGATGGATCGAGAGCGAGACCGTCGCCTCGCGCGGTCGCTCGCTTGCCGTCGCGCGTTCCACGCTGCGTATCCCCGCCCACGACGCGACCGCGTCTGTGCTCGGGGTCACGCGCACCGACGATGCGGGACGACAGAAACTGACCGTTCTCTTCGATGCCGACGACCTCGATGGCGCGATGGCGGAACTCGAGCGGCTGTATCGGGAAGGCGAGGGAGCCGAGCGGTTTGCGAACACCGCGTGGCGCGCGGGCGAGCGTCTTCGCGATGCGTGCAACCGGCAGGATTGGGACGGATTTCTCGCTGTCCTTGCGCCCGGCTTCGAACAGGCCGACCACCGCTCGGGCGTGCAGCTGCGCTTCGAAGGCGACGACGCGCTCGATGTGTTCCGCGTCGCGCATACTCTTGATCAGTTCGCATGGAAGAGCACACTCGTCGCGACGAGGGGCGAGCATCTGGCACTGTCCTTCGATCGCGCCTCGCTCCTCGATGGCGCGGCAGGACCGGCGGAGATCGAAAACATCGCGCTTGTCGAGTGCACGCCGCAGGGTCTGGTCGTCTCGAACACCGCGTTCAATCCCGACGAGCTCGACGCCGCGTACGACGCGCTCAACGCTCGATACGTCGAGCTCGGCGGCCTAGATCTTCGGCCGTATCTCGAAGCCTTCGGCTCCCAGGATTGGGTACCAGTACTCGGCGTTCTTTGCGGAGGACGCCGTCTTCGAAGACCGGCGCGTCGGTGGCTACGGACGACTGGATCGCGAGAGCTACGTCGCGTACGAGCGCGCCATCCTCGACATCGGCCCCGATGTCACGCACACGACCTATGGCGATCATGTCGTTGCGGCGCCAGGCGTTTCGCTCTTCGTCGGCCGACTGGTCGGTACGCGCGACGGCGGACCGTTCGAGGTGCCGCAGGTCATCCTCGGGAGGTTTGCACCCGACGGCCGCATCACGGCGCTCACCACTTTCGACATCGACGACCTCGACACTGCTCGCGCCGAGTACGACCGGTTGACGAAACCATCGGCCGTTGACCTGTTCGAGAACGCCGCGACACGTGCCGCCCGCCGCCACCACGACGCGTTGAACACACGGGATTGGCAAGCGTTCGTCGCAAACGTCTCTCCGACCTACGCGTATTCGGATCGGCGATCTGGAACCGCGACGGACTACACAGGTGACGATGCTCTCTCCGCGCATCGCATCGCCTTCGATCTCGACGAAGTCCGGACCGAGCGACAATTCATCGCGACGCGCGGCGAGTCGCTCGCGGTTTACGGAACTCTGACAACGATCCGCGATGGCGCGTTCGGGCTCTCGGAGATCGAGTGCCTGGTGCTCGTCGAAACTGATGCCCAAGGCCGCATTGCGACGCAGCTGATGTTCGACAACGACGACATCATCGGTGTGCTCGACGAGCTCGATGCTCGCTACGTCGCGCTCGGTGGTCTCGACCTACGGACGCCCCGTCATGCGTTCAACACACGGGACTGGGACCTATACGCAACATTCTTTCCCGAGGACGCCTCGGTCGACGACCGGCGCACCGCCGGCTACGGACAGCTCGATCGTGACGGCTTCGTTGCGTACGAGCGTGCCATGCTCGAAATGGCGCCCGACCTCACGCTGCGCGTCGACCACGTCATCGCCCAGTCGACTGCGACACTCGTCGTCGGTGCGATCACCGGCACGCAGGACGACGGCCCGTTCGAGATGCCGTACATCTCTCTCAGTCAGTCGGCACCCGACGGTCGCACGACCGCAATCACCCTGTTCGACATCGACGACCTCAACGACGCGCGTGCCGAGTACGACCGGTTGACGAAACCATTGGTCGTCGACCTGTTCGAGAACGCCGCGACGCGCGCCTCCCAACAGCAAGAGGACATCTCGAACGCGCAGGATTGGCAGGCGTTTGTCGCCTCGGTCTCCCCGAACTTCTCATGGCACGACCGGCGATCGGGCCTCGCACTGGATTGCACCGGTGAGGAGGCTCTCTCAATCGTTCGACTGTCATTCGAACTCGACGAGTTCCGGCTCGATCTGCAGCTCGTCGCGACGCGTGGTGAGGCGCTCGCGCTGCACCGTGCAACGACAAGGGTCCGCGACGGCGCGTCCGGACCTTCGGAAATCGAGTGCCTCGCTGTCTACGAAACCGATGCCAACGGGCGTCTCGCGGCCCAGGTGATATTCGACGCCGCCGACATCACCGGAGCGCTCGACGAGCTCGACACCCGCGACGTCGCGCACGGCGGCAACCCTCTCGGTGCGACCTTCCGACACGCGGTCACCGCACGCGACTGGGAGACCCTCCGCTCGCTCATGACTCCCGACTGCACGTTCGCCGACTACCGCACCGCGGGGTGGGGTCTGACCACCCGCGATGCGTTCGTCGACTACCAGCGCAGCGTCGGAGAACTCTCCCCCGACACGCAGCTCTGGGCCGACCACACCCGTTCACGAGGCAACGTCTACATCTCCGCTGGCCGCGCCTTCGGCACCCGCACCGGTGGCCCGTGGGAGATCGCGTATGTGACGATCGGCGTCTGCCGGACCGACTATCGCACGACTCATGTCGAGAACTACGAACTCAGCGACATGGCGCGCGCGCAGGAGCGGTTCGCGGAGCTCGTTGTCGCCGAGACCGCCGCGCCCGTCGCGAACCTCGCGTGGCAGGCGGCGGAACAACAAGCCACGAGCGTCGCGGCGCAGAACTGGGAGTCCTATCTCGCCCACACTCGCGCCGGACTGCGACGTTGACGATCGCCGCACAGGCATCGCCCTCGTCGCCCGCGGCGAGGAAGCGTTGCGGTCGGTCCACCGCATCGCGTTCACCCTCGACCGGTGCCGGCTCGACCGCGAACTCCTCGCGACGCGCGGCGACCGGCTCGCTCTCACGCGCACGACGGTGACCTTCGAGGACGGCGACGCGGGGCCGGCCGAGGTCACCTGCCTCCAGGTGCTCCAGGTCGACGAACACGGACGCTTCACCACGATGCTCGCCTTCGACGTCGACGACCTCTCAAGTGCGTGCAACGAGCTCGACGCCCGCCACGCCGCGCTCACCGTGGCGAACCTCGCATGGCGGGCGGCCGAGCGACAAGCAACAAGCGTCAACACTGACGATTGGGAGTCATTCGCCGCGACGTTCACTCCGGAGGCCGAGGCTGACGATCGCCGGAGCGGCATCGCGCTGATCCTTCGCGGGGAAGAAGTGCGAGCGACCCACCACGTGCTGTTCACGCTCGACCAGAAACGACTCATGCATGAACTGGTTGCCACGCGGGGCGACCGGCTGGCGCTTGCGCACGCCACGGTGACGTTCGAGGACGGCGACGCGGGGCCCGCCGAGGTCACGTACCTCAACGTGTTCCAGGTCGAGCCGCACGGACGCGTCACTCACATGATTTCGTTCAACGCCGACGACCTGGCGGGAGCCCACGACGAGCTCAACGCGCGCGCCGCAGCACTCGACGGCGAAGCAGAGCCCGCCGCGAATCTCGCCTGGCGGGCCGCGCAGGCCCAAACCAAGATGGTTCACACGGGAGACTGGGAGACGTTCACCGCCTCGGTCGCACCTGGCTTCGAGGACAACGACCGCCGTACCGGGATTGGGCTCGTCACCCGCGGCGAGCACGCACTTTCGGTGTATCGCGTGATGTTCGAGTTGGATCGCTGCCGGCAGGCGCGCGAGCTCCTCGCCACTCGTGGCGAACGACTGGCACTCATGCGCAGCACAGTCACGTTCCAGGATGGCGTCGCCGGCCCCGCTGAGATCGTGAGCCTCAATCTGTTCGAGGTCGACGAGCGCGGGCTCTTGACCCGCTTGACCAAGTTCGACATCGACGATCTCGCCGGCGCCTACTACGAGCTCGACGCTCGCGCCGCCGCGCTCGAGTTCGAAGGCGATCCGCTCGCGATCCCGCGCAACCGGGCCGTGCGCACGGTGCAACAGGATGGGTGGACGCTCATCTCGGCGCTTGATGACAATCTCTGCCTTCACGCGACGACCGACGGGTTCGTCGTTCACGAGGTAGACGCATCGGGAAAGGTCGCGGCGCAGATCGACTACACCGCCGACAACCGTCGCGCCGCGGCCAACGAGATCGCTCGCCGCTTTCACGAGCAACACAACGTGCCGGTTCTCGCCTCGGCGATGACGACCAGCCTCAACGCGCACGACCTCGCGGGAGCACGCGATGCACTCGCCGACTCGTGCATCGTCGAGGATCACCGCCAACTGCGGGTCGTCGCCTTTCACAGTGCTGACGAATGGCTCGAGATCATGGCGTCGACGCTCGCGATGGTGCCCGACTACCTCTGCGAGATCTTGCGTTGCTTCGCAGCCGAGCCGTGGGGACACTCCGTGCTCACACGAATCTCCGGCACGACGACCGAAGGTTCACCGTTCGAGTCGCTGCATGTCACTCTCTCTCGGTGGGATAGCCACGGGAGAGCGGCGATTCTCGGCATCTTCGACCCAGAGGACCCCTCCGACGCAGTCGCGCGCTTGCGCGAGCTCGCGCCCTAGGAAGGCCGATGCGCGGCCGTCTCGCGACATCACATGCGTGTCGGAGGGGCGACTACGGGTTCCTTTCAGACTGCGAAGTGAGCGGGAAGTACTGACGTAAGAGCCCGTTGGTGTTCTCGTTGCTGCTTGCTATGTGCCCGTCAGTTGCTTGTTCTCGGCGAGGAGTCGGTCGAGCTCGGCGAGGGTGTACTCGACGATACGGTCGTAAGACAGGGCGATGCCGGTCGCGTGCGCCGCGTCGTAGCGATCGGGGCCGAGTTGGGCTCGGGCGTGGTCGAGTGCTGCTTGACGGTCGGCGCGAAGTAAGGCGTCCACCAAGTAGGTCAGCTCAGCGAGAGGCCCGTCGGTGACGGCACCGCCGAGCGTCGCCGCGAGCTCCGGAGCGTCGAGATCGGCGGCGACGTTGACACCGCAGCTGAGCACGAAGGCCAACATGACTCGCTGTCCGCTGTCGTGGGCGCGGACGACCCCTTCGCGTAACGCCTCGACGGCTGGGCCGCGTTCGCGGCGGCGAGCACGGAGCTTGGCGAGCAGCCCGAGAGGTTGCAGCACGTCGGGTGCGTCGGGGGTGGCGACAGCGCGGCTGTGGGCCAGGCATTCTTCGAGCACCTGGATCGTTTCGTTCGTCTCGTTGGCTCGACGCGTCCCTGCGAACCACCGGAGCGCGACGATGAGCTGGCTCGGGTTGGCGAGCGTGCGGGCCCGCCGGAGGGCGTCCTCGGCGGGCGCGCAGGCCTCCTCGAGCTGACCGGCCACAAAGCGGCCCATGAGGCCGTTGAGGTCGAGCTCGAGGTGGGCGTAGTCGGGGGCACCGATGGTGTCGAGGGCTCGCCGGCCCGCGGCGAGCGTCTGCTGCGCTGCGGTGTGGTCTCCGGCAAAAGAGTCAGCAGCGGCGAGTGCGCTATGCGTCCATCCGGGGGAGGGCGTGTCAGGGGGAAGCCCGTCGCGCAGCGCCTCGGACGCACGCGCGCGCGCGAGGTCGAGGTCGCCTTCGAGGACCGCTTTCCAGGCGGCGGCAGTGAGCACTGCGCAGCGCCGACCGGGTATCGAGGTTTCCGCGCGCGCCAGGGCGGCTCCGGCCCATTCGCCGACGCCGGCCGACGGGCGATAGAAGGACTGGCCGACGAGCGGGGCGATGATCCGCAGACCCAGCTCGGCGTCGGCTGGTGCTTCGGTGTCGAGGGCCCAGGCGACGGCGGCGCGAAGGTTGTCGAGTTCGGCGCCGAACCGCCCAACCCACGCGGCCTCGTCGGACCCTTCCAGGCCGGGTCCGGCGGCTTCGGCGAACGTGGCGTAGTGCTCGGCGTGGCGACGGCGGTAATCCTCGGTGTCGCCGGAGTCGTCGAGGCGTTCGAGCGCGTACTGACGCAGCGTCTCGAGCAGGCGAAAGCGTCGCGTGGCCTGCGGGCCGTCTTCGAGGACGATCATCGACTTGGCGGCCAGGTCGTCGAGCGCGTCTCGCACATCCCACGCCGCGAGCTGGTCGCTTCCCGCGACGCTGGTGGCAGCATTGGCGTCGAAGCTCTCGGCGAACACGCCCAGGCGGTCGAAGACGACGCGCTCGCGCTCATCGAGCAGCGAATAGGACCACTCGATGGTGGCCCGTAACGTGTGATGCCGCTCGACGCCTCGGCGGCGCCCGCCGGTGAGGAGCCGGAACCGGTCGTCGAGGAGGCCCGCGATCTCGCCGGGGAGCATGCTGGTCACCCGTGCCGCCGCGAGCTCTACCGCCAAGGGGATGCCGTCCAGGCGGCGACAGATCTCCACGACGGCTGTCGCATTCGACTCGTCCAACGCAAAGCTCGGTTGCACCGCTCCCGCCCGAGCCCCGAAGAGCCGCACCGCCTCACACACCGCGATCGCCTCCAGACTCACCTCGGACGCGACACGCAGTGATCGCACAGGCCACACCTGCTCGCCCGCCACGGCGAGGCCCTCCCGGCTGGTCGCCAGCACGCGTACCCCCGGCGCTGCGCGCAGCATCGCCTCGGCCATCTCGGCCGCCGCGTCGAGGAGATGCTCGCAGTTGTCGAGCACGATCAACGCCTGCTTCCCAGAGAGGTAATCGCACACGCTCTCGGCCAGTGACCGCCCCGCGCGCGGGTGCACGCCCAGCGCCGCGACCATCACCTGTGCGAGCAGGTCGGGATCGTTCGTCGCGGCGAGTTCACACAACCACACACCATCGGTGAACCGCGGCAGCAGCTCCGCGGCGACCTGTATTGCGAGTCGCGTCTTACCCACGCCACCCACGCCCGTAAGGGTGACGAGGCGCGACTCGTCGAGGGCCTTGGCGACCCCAGCCACGTCGTCGTCGCGGCCTACGAACGACGTCAGCTGCACCGGCAAGTTCCCGGGGAACGCATCCAGCGACCGCAAGGGCGGGAACGACTCCACTGCGCCCAGCGTCCGGACCTCGAAGACGTGTTCGGGACGAGACAAGTCGCGAAGCCGATGCTCACCCACGTCCACCAGCTCGAGACCTTCGGGCAACGCGTCGGCGACGAGGAGCTTGGTCGCGTGCGACACGACTACCTGGCCGCCATGCGCGGCCGCCATCAACCGTGCCGTCCGGTTCAGTGCGGGACCGTAATAGTCGCCGTCACGATGCTGCGCCTCCGCCGTATGCAAACCAACCCGCACGCGCAACCGGACGACCTCACCCCAAGGCTCAGCTTCGAGTGCCCGCTGACCGTCCACCGCGGCCGCCACCCCGTCATGGGCCGCCGCGAACACCGCGAACACACCGTCGCCCAGATTCTTGACCACGTTGCCGCCGTGCGACTTCACCGCGTCCCGCAGGATCTCGTCGTGACGCGCCAACGCGTCGCGCATGGCGTCGTGGTGCTCCTCCCACAAACGCGTCGAACCCTCGATATCGGTGAACAAGAACGTCACCGTCCCCGACGGCAGCTCAGCCACCCACACCCCCGACGTCCCACGCAGGACTCGATCAGTAAACCATCGAGCGACACCGAGTGTCAGATGCCAGCGCGGTGCCCAGATCGCGCTTGACGCCCTCGGTATCGGCCATCCCCGAAGTGCCGTACTGGGACACGCGCGATTGCCCGCGATGCCCCGCGCACAGGAAGAGCAGTGAACCCGCCGAGCGAACTACTCCCGGGAATACTCCCGTGACTAGTCCCGGAACTACTCCCGCCCGAGCTCGGTATCGAGCATATGTTCGGGGTGTCCGAGGGGGACTTGAACCCCCACGCCCCTGCGGGCACGAGGCCCTCAATTTCATTGCCGAATCTCGGTACGTCTCACCATCGAACCGCCTCAACGCTCTGAGCAGGGCATTCGCTCTGACCGTTCCGCGACGTCGCGAGCGCGAATCTCGCTCCGTCTCACCACGTCCCGCTCCGTTTCTTAGGTACAACCTTAGGTGACGCGGCCGTCAGTCGAAGCTCGCTGTAAGACATTTCGCGATACACTCAGAGGCGTGGCGCAAGCGATCTCGGTCCGGCTCGACGACGAAGCGATCAAAGCACTCCGCGCGTTAGAGGCCTCCGGCATGACCAGATCTGAAGCGATCCGCACCGCACTGGTCGACGCGTCGAAACGGCTCCGTCAACGGCGAGACCTTGCCGCCGAGGCCGCAGCCCTTGAGGCGGACGAAGCTGACCGCGCGGAGATGCGCGAAGTCGCAGCATTCATGGAGTCCGTGCGTGCGAAGAGGTGACGTACTCCGGTTCAAGCCGGGCTCGCGTCCCGGCCAGGAGCAACGCGGCGCACGCTTCGCAGTCGTACTGCAAGCCGATGCGCTTCTCCCCCGCTCGGTCGTCATCATCGCGCCGACATCGACCAGCGCTCGGCCCGCATCCTTTCGACCCGAGATCCGAGTCGGACGAGTCTCAACCCGAGTACTTGTCGAACACGTCGGTGCCGTCGACGTGCATCGACTCGGACGATCAGCGGGGCACCTCTCCCAAGAAGAGCTGTGGTCGGTCGACGAAGCGCTCCTCACAGTCCTCGGACTCGACTAGGGAGCACCCAGGTCCGCGGGAACGCCCAACCGCGGCACGGTCCCGGGTCCGCGAGACCGGGGACCGGACGCTGCGTTCGTTCATCGCATCAGATATGCCAAGAGCCTCGAGGTCGTCGGGGCGCGAGCGGGGCGCCGTCCTCGCGTTTGAGACCATGCGCGGCGACGACAAGACCCGCGTGCCACCCAGGCGCTCGACCGCCACATGGTGGTTGCACCGCCGCAATGTCAGCACCGCTCTGTAAGAGCACCCATGAGACGACCGAGTTCGAGTTCCACATTTCGCCGGCGTTGCACTCGTCACGGCCCCAAACGGGAGTGGGTATCGACGGCAGGACATCAAGGATTCGTCGCGCCAGGTCAAGCTCACGCGCCAACCTCACGGGACTCGCGGTCGCTTCGGAGACGTCAGGAATCCGGCCGCCTCGCCAGCGTCGGATCTCGTAGCGGAAACACCGAAAGCGTCCCGCCCATCGCGCTCCTACCGGGCCCTCCGCTACCACACCTCGCCGCTCGCCGTGCAGGTCGGGAATCGGCGCCTGCTCGATCACAAAGCGGCCTTCCGGTACGCGGACCTCCAGAGCCGAGTGGTAGAGATCGCAGCGTCGTCGCCGTTGAAACAGCGCCGAGATCGCCTCGAACAGCTTGCCGCTGACCCGGACGACGTGCGCGCCAGCGCCCAATGGGATCCAGTAGAGGTCCACGGCTCCCCATTGGTTCAAGTCGTTTGCAGCGTCGCGCTCCGACAGGTCATCGCTCACCAGATGAGCTAATCACGCGACGGGTGTCCGCTGGGAGGGCCAAAGTTCACCGCCCGCTCGGGATCCGAGTCGGAGCGCCTCGAACGCCGGGTGGCCCGCTTACAGGCCGGGCGCTCTTCGACGTTTTGGAGGAGCCGCTCAGCCCGGGGCATGGTGAGCTCTCGCCGCGCCGCTTCGGACAGGTTCCGCAGGATCAGCGACCCGTCGCGCCGCCACAATCTGCGCGAGTTCGGTTGAGAGCTGCTCGTGCACAACCCGGAATGTCATGGGCAGTCGGGAGCGCGTCAATCAACGTGAGCGACCACGGCCTCTCGTCAGAGGTAGGCCGCCGGGTGGAAGGCCCATTCCGATTCTGCGCCGTGCAGCCGGCGGCCTGTGATCGAGAACGGCTCGATCACGAGCCAAGCGTCGCGCTCCGACACAAGCCACGGTTCCGGATCAAACCGCGCGCGAAAGTCGGCCGCGTCGGGATTTACGTGTTGCAGCGTCCCGCGCACTAGCACTGACCAGCCTTGGCGATGGGCAGGATCGATGGCGTCGATCTCAAAGGCGACGGGCATCGGCGCACGGTCGAGGACGTTTCCGGGGCGGGTCCGTACCGCGAACCAGGTCACACCGCTTGTTTCGACGAGCCGGTAGTTCACCGGCAATACGATTGGGAACTCGTCGGCGACCACTGCGATCCGGCCGACGGAGTTTTCGCGCAACAGACTCAGACAGGTCTTTGCGTCGAGGTCTTCGAGCCAGGCATCGCTCATTCGGCGCCTTTACCTCCGTGCAGCGGTCGGAAGCAACGCTACTGGCGGACGATTTAGCCCCGCTGGAGTCGCGCGAATAGCTGCGCCCACTGCTCGAGATGACGGTCACCGAGAAATTGCTCGGCGGCTCGCTCGCGGCCGTTGGAGCCCATGCGTTCTCGCTCGGTGGGTTTCTCGAGGAGCCAACAGACCGCGTCGGCGTATCGCTCGAGGTTGCGGGCGTCGTCGAGGAGGAAGCCGGTCTCGCCCGGGATGATCTGGTCGACGATACCGCCGACCGCGGTCCCGATGACCGGTCGCGACTTCCACATGGCTTCCGCGACCGTCAGCCCGAAGCCTTCCGCGAGGCTCTTTTGCACGACGACAGCCGCGTGCCGTTGAAGCGCATTGACAATCGCGGCCGCCTCGTCGGGATCGTCCATCGGCACGCAGACCAGATGAATGCGGCGCTGCGCCGACGGCGGGAGCTTCTGCCACAGCGCGACGCACTCTTCGAGCACCTGGTTGGCCTCGGGATCGTCAGCGACGCCACTTGCCTGGGGGCCGGCAAGAATCAGATGCGCATCGCTACGGCCGACGACGTCGTCGGCGAAACCCGTGAGTACGCCCGGCATGTCTTTCAGCGCGTCCCAGCGAGACGCCTGCAACACGACCGGCACATCGACAGGCGGCGGCGGACCCGTACCGAGAAGATCGACGCGTCGCGTCACACGACCGCGCGAGCCGTCGCGTCTCGCGAAGGTCCCGACCGGCTCGTCACCGCCGCCAACGAGCAGCCCGACGTACTGCAACAGCGGCACGATGGTCGCGCGGTCGATCGGTTCGTTCTTTGCCGAGAAGGGATCGATCGACGGAGCGATGACAGCAAGGCGCTCTCGTGACACCCAGGCAGGCGCGAACCGCTCACAGGAAAAGGCGTAACCATCCACACCGCCGACGTAAGGACGCAAGAACTCCCACCCGCGCTCGGAATACTCGTTCGGCGAATCGATGCCGACATGGCAGCGCCATACCACGTTCGCACCGGCTCGCTGCATGTCGGCGGCCAGTCCTGCAGTCTGCGGGTCATGCAACACGACGAGGTCGTTGGTGCCCACGAGGTCCAGCAATGCCGCGGCGTTCTGTCGGAGCGTCTCCTCGTAGTCGCGACGTTCGTCGCCTCCGAGCGGACCTCCGTCTCCTGGCGTACCGTAGAGATGGTTGTGCACCCGCTTCGTGATTTCGAAAAAGCGCGGGTCGCCCTCGATCACGAGCCATCGGGCGTTCACGCCCGCGCCGCGCGCGTACGCGAGCAACGTTTGCAACAATTCCGCAACACCGCCCCCGGTCGCGGTCGAGTTCACATTGATGACCGCACGACCCTGCAGCAGCGCGCGTGCGGTCGCGGCCGTCGTCTCGAACCGCTGGGCACGCCCGGGACCGAGCAGCGCCGCCAGCCGACCACGAGCGAGTGCCCGAACCTCGACCTCCTGCAACGCCATCCTCGATCCTCCAATCGGGCACAGGACGCGCGCTCATCCTGCACCATCGCGAGCAGGCGCCGCAGCACGTAACCAGTTTGAAGGCACGGGTCAGCCTGCTCGATACCAGAATCAGTTTGCTAGTATTGCTCTTCCAGAGTATGTTGCATGTGAGCGCCGGCGTGGCGCCCGCACGCTCGAGAGACGCTTGGTTCGGGCCGGACGACCGCAACGGTTGTCGCCCGTTCGGGCTCGACGCCTCCCAACGCACGGAGGAACGTCTTGTCTACCCTCGCACCGCCTGCGCCCCCTACACCGTCCGCCGCCACGAAACCCGACGCGACCGCTGTGCCCGGTCCTCGCCGCACGCTGCTCGGCTTCGTCGGCACCCGCCGGGTCGTAGAGATCATCCTCGCGGTCATGCTCGGGGTCGGCGGTTGCTTGCTGTTGTTCGGCGCGAACTTCGGCCTGAACATGGTCCACAGCCAACTCGTTGGCCAGGACGTCGCATTTCCCGCCAAGGGCAGCCCCGCGCTGAGCCCGGCCGAGTTCCCCGACCTGCAGCAATATGCCGGTCAGAAGGTCGACAACGGTCCGAAGGCCAAGGCGTACGCGAACGGCTACATCAAGCGCCACCTGGCGACCGTCGCCGAGGGCAAGACCTACTCGCAGGTCAGCGAACTCTCGAGGGCCAACCCCAACGATGCGAAATTGACGGGTCAGGTCGCCACGATGTTCAAGGGTGAGACGCTGCGCGGTCTGCTGCTGTACGCGTGGGGCTGGTCTGTGGTCAGCACGATCGCGCTCTACGCCGGCATCGCGGCCCTGCTCGGTTTCGTGATCATGCTCTTCGTCACGATCGGCGACTTCATCGCCGACCCGAGAATTGCTGCTCGTCACCTCGCGACGACATAAGGAGCGGTCATGCGCGCACTCGTTTATCACGGACCTGGCGTCAAGGCATGGGAAGAAGTGCCGAAGCCGGCGCTCATCGACGACACCGATGCGATTGTGCGGGTGGACGCGACCACGATCTGCGGAACCGACCTGCACATCCTCAAAGGCGATGTCGCCGAAGTGACGGAGGGGCGCATCCTCGGCCACGAAGCTGTCGGCACGGTCGACGCGGTCGGCCCTTCAGTGAAGAACGTACGGCCCGGTGATCGGGTCCTCGTTTCGTGCATCACAGCGTGTGGCGCGTGCCGGTTCTGTCGTGAAGCGCGCTACGGCCAATGTGTCGGCGGCGGAGGCTGGATTCTGGGTCACCTCATCGACGGCACTCAGGCCGAGTATGTGCGGGTGCCCTTTGCCGACACGTCGACCTACGCGATCCCTGCCGGCGTGGCTGACGAAGACATCCTGATGCTGGCGGACATCATGCCCACCGGGTACGAGGTCGGCGTCCTCAACGGCCGCGTGCAACCCGGAGACGTCGTCGCGGTGGTCGGCGTGGGTCCCATCGGCCTTTCCGCGATCATGGGTGCCCGTCTCTTCAGCCCCAGCCACATCGTGGCGATCGACCTGGCCGACAGTCGCCTCGACGCTGCGAAACTGTTCGGGGCCGACGTGGTCGTCAACAACGGCCGCGAGGACGCGCTCGACGTTGTACAGGAACTCACGGGTGGTCTCGGCGCCGACGTCGCCATCGAAGCGGTCGGCATCGCAGATACCTTCGAGCTCGCCACGACCTTGATCCGCCCCTGCGGACACGTCGCCAACATGGGCGTGCACGGCAAGCCGGCGAGCTTGCACCTCGAGCAGCTCTGGGGCAGGGACGTGACCATCACCACCGGCCTCGTCGACACTTACTCGACGCCGACGCTGCTGCGACTCACGACCGGTCGGCAACTCGACGTCGCGCGGTTCGTCACCCACCATTTCCCGATGCACGATTTCGTCGCGGCGTACGACGCGTTCGCCCGAGCAGCCGACACCGGCGCGCTCAAAGTAGTCATCACTCCCGACGCGGCAACTGAAGACGGCAGCTAAATGACCGCAGCTCCGGTCACACTGGTCGCGGGCCTCAATGGCTCAGGCGTGCAGAGCATCTGTCCCATGCTCATTGACGATGTTGCACTCGTACCCGCCGTGCGAGTGTCGCCCCGTTCCTCATTACGAGAAGCCGCACGCATCCTGGCAACGACCGGCGAGGGCACACTCCTCGTCGACACCGATCCCGTCAGCGAGATAACCGAGCAAAACATCGTGCGTGCCGCCGCGATCGGCGCCACCGATGACACTGCGCTGAGCGACCTCCGGCTCGACGCCCCCGACTTCGTTAGGCCCGATACGGCGATCGA
Source organism: Acidimicrobiia bacterium (assembly GCA_038209365.1). Taxonomy (GTDB): domain Bacteria; phylum Actinomycetota; class Acidimicrobiia; order IMCC26256; family PALSA-610; genus DASQHW01. Next base: position 103,575 of record JBBQXS010000003.1, read on the forward strand.
CCACGCGACGAGCATCATGATCGCAGGCGGTCGCCGCAGCCTCCTCGTCGTCGACGAGGGCCGGCCGGTAGGACTCCTCACACTCGCCGCAGCGATCGGCTTCGGCGGACCGTCATGGCTCGGCGCCCTCCGGACCGCGCACGTCGAACAAGTCAGATCATGAACACCATCGAAGTCCGCACGACGCTCGACGTGCTCGACCGCGACGAATGTCTCCGCCTCCTCGCCCGCCATCACCTCGGCCGCCTCGCCGTCGTCGTCGACGATCAGCCACTCGTGTTCCCGGTGAACTACGCGCTCGCCAGTCACAGCATCGTGTTCCGAACCGACCCCGGAACGAAGCTGCACGCGGCCAACGGTCACCGCGTCGCGTTCGAGATCGACGGCACCGACACGCAATACCACGAAGGGTGGAGCGTCCTCGTCGTCGGAACTGCAAGCGAAGAACTCGAACCAACACGGCTGCGCGACATGGCCCGACTGCCGCTCGGGCCGTGGTGCCCCGGAGCGACGGCCCACTGGATGCGCATCGGCACCAGCGCAATCACGGGACGCCGGATCACGCACTCCGCACCCACTTGACAGGAGAAACGGTGGCTGACCACCAGCGCGACGGTCTCTTCTCGAAACCGAACGCGGCGCTGCGAAGGGAACAGCGATGAACGCGTCGACGCACGCGAAGCGCTTCGAGTTACATCCGCTCGCCCGTATCCTGGCACAGTGTCCAGAGTGCGGCTCCGAAGAATTAGAACCGGTCGTCGAGTTCGTGACCGACGAGGTCCACTTCTTGTGCCCAAGCTGCCGACAGTGCTGGCACGTGGAACTCGGATATGTCCATCGCATGCCGCCGCACGCGTGCCACGCGTGTTCGCATCACACCCGTCGTGAAGAGATAGACAACTGCAGCGAGGTCACAGTCTGAGCCGATTTGGACGAGCATCGGGCGCGAGCCTGTCGTGTCAAGGAATTTGCGGGTACCCCGTCGGGAACAACGGGGGGACCTCATATCCCCCGCCGAGATGAGGTTGAGATGACCGAACCCGCACGGCCAACCAAGCAGGAGTTGCTCGGTGAGATAGGCGATGTCGTCCACGATCTCCCCGCCCTGCTCACCGCCCCGCTCTACAGGAAATGGCACCGCCACTGGGGGGCCACACCCGCCGAGGTCGACGCATGTCTTCCCGGCGACGAGCTTCTGCAGCACGCCCAGTTCCAGTCGACCAGAGCGATCGCGATCGACGCCCCGCCCTCTGCGGTCTGGCCGTGGCTCGTGCAGGTCGGCTGCCTTCGTGCCGGCTGGTACAGCAACGACCTGCTCGACAACCTCGCCCATCCCAGCGCGACCACGATCGTGCCCGACCTCCAGCACCTCGAGATCGGCCAGTGGGTACCGATGTCGCCGTCGACTACCCCCTCCGATCGCACAGCCTTGAAGGTCCAGTCCTTCCAAGCGAACGAATGGTTGCTGTGGACCAAGCCCGACAGCACGTGGTCGTGGCGACTGACACCCACCGACGGCAACGGGACCCGCCTCCTCACGCGCGTCCACGCCGTCTACGACTGGCGGCACCCGCTGACAGCGCTCTTAGGCGCGCTTCTCATGGAATTCGGCGACTTCGCCATGCAACGACGAATGCTCCGCGGGATCAAGGCTCGAGCCGAGACCCTCGTCCAAGAAGGCAGCCGACCCGCGGCCTAGCGCAACCAACGACGCGATCGACGACCGCGTTCGACCCGACACACGGCGCTCCGACGCAAACCCCCGCACGAAGGTGTCGAGAGCAGGGTCGAACGATGGGCCGAACTGATGACGTCTGGCCGTGCATGGTCAGCGCCGTGTGAGCTTGACTCGAACCCATGCCTTGCGTAGCGAGACGAATGCTGCGAGGCGATCACCCCGTGGACAAAGAACTCGCACCGCCAGATCAAATGCCGAGTCGCGTTCGTATCTCCGGTCGCGCTATGCAGGGGTTATGAGGAGGAGACTATCGACCCGAGCACCGCCTCGTGTCCGAGGACCTAAGCAATTTCTTAGGCGACTGCTTAGGTGCGGCCTGAGCAGCACAACAACCTGCGCGCGTTTTCGCAGGTCCCGCCGTGTCGGAGGGGGGACTTGAACCCCCACGCCCTTGCGGGCACTAGGCCCTCAACATTGCCCACCAGTCCAACTACACGCGCATACGTTCGACCTCGTTCGCGTACGTGCAGGTCAACGACGTACGCGCGCGCGTCAACGTGTCTGGCATTGCGCCCCGTCCAACGTCGTTCGTTAGACAGCCGTTAGACGTCATCCGAGCATCGGACCCTAACGACGAGGCATCTTGCGCCGCTGTCGATAGCTGGTGCCCGCCCACACGCCATGTGTCCCGTCACGGTCCTCCAGTGCCGCGCGTAGGCACTCGGCCGTGACAGGGCATGCCGCACAGACAGTCTTTGCCGGCTCGTGCGACTGTCCCCGTTCAGGGAACCAGGCATCCCATCCCTTCCCGCGGCACGCCGCCCGCTCGTGCCATTCGGGGCGTTCGAGCAACGCGTCGAGCTCGTCGCGCCAGTCGGCCCTGTCGCCCGCGCCGACACCGTCTGCGTACCGGTCCACGTCGAACATCGGTCCCCTTCCGTAGGCTCTGCGTCGACGAAACGTGAGCGTGTCGGTCGGGGTGTCGTGTGCTGCGGCGCCCTGGCCGGCGCCTATGTCAGTGGACTCCGCAATAGTCGCAGCCCGCGGGTGTCCACACGATGCACGGCATCGGGTCGCCCATGTGACGAAGGTCGCGGCCGGCGCAGCCGTCGGGTTCCTCGTCCTCAGTGCAGCCGGCGATGGTGCCGTCAGTGTGCACGATCAGCCCGCCGGGACAAGTCGCCACGACGCCACGCTACGACGACGGTGAGACGACAGCGACCGCTGAGCCTTGATCGCAGTTCACCCTTTGCCTGACCGCGACGGCATCGGTTCAACTGTGCCCTTGACGGAGGCGAGTGGGGACTGCGGGCGTCAACCCCGTCGCCGGTTAGGACGGAGGCACGCCGTTTATGGAACCGTTCGATTCCTTTGCGACGGCCGTCGAGATTCTGCGTCTCGGGTTCCCGGACGTTCCGCGGAGCGCCGCTACTCGAGGGACGAGTCCATCCAATGCGCGCGTCCTCGAGATGGGGGTCGACGAAGCGCGCAGAGTCGTGGAGGCACTCGCCGCGCTCGTCCATCTTTTGCTCATCGAGAACTATCACGGACGCGAGCTGGATCGACTCCAGACGCTCGCGCTGGACGCGGCGCGACGTCGCGAAGACTTCGAGGAATGACCTACGTGCGCCGCTCGCGCCACACGCGCTCCCACATGTCCGTCGTGTGAGCAGCGAATCCCGCTCCCTCAATAGTGCACGCGAGCCAGCGCAGCGCGCGAGCGGTTGCACGGCGGCATCGCTTCATGCGGCGGACCTTTCACTCATTACGAAACAGCGGGCTGACGGAGCGGGATGCCCGCCGCGCGCACGGGCGGGAGCAGCGCGGCGGACACCCCTATTGCCGGACGCGAGGCGCACGCGATGGAGATGCGCCTTCTGGGGGAGGAGCCGCCGCCGGGCTGATGTCCCAGGCCGGCGGCGGAAAAACCCAACACGCCCGGCAGATGTTGTCAAAGGAGTTGCGCGGCGGGACCGGCAATCCACACGCGGTCCCACCGCGCTGACGGGACGCACGCCGCCAAGGAGATAGCCCCGCGCGCCCCGCCAAACCTATTGACCGTTCAACTGGCGCAGCGCGCCCGCGTTCACCACGTCGGCGCCAACTCTCTTGAACGCGAACCAACCCCGCTGGCCCGTCGGACGCCCAGAAGCGCCGAAGAGGTGGGGGATGAATTCGATGGTGCTGCCAATTCGGTCGACGACCGTGTAAGCGTCGGAGAACGAACCGAGCACCATGAACTTCGCGTTGGTGCCGACTGGCGATGCCGCCATCACTTCGCTCTCGAGTGTCGTACTGCCGAGCAACTGGCCGGGAACGTCAGCCTGCAACTGTGTCCACAACGCGGCACCACCGGACGTGTCGAACTGACGGGACAAGTTGTAGATCGCGCGATTTGCCAACCATGACGCACGCTGCCGGTATCGGGCCGGCAGTGAGCCGTCCAACTTGTAGATGTCGACCAACGAGAACGTGTCGGCGGTTGTCGTGTTCACCGTGCTCGCGGTGACGCCACTCAATGCGGTGAGCACTCCGACCGGCTGATTCGAGGCGTCACCGGCACCGACCACGAACGCACGTCCCTCGAGTTCGTCGAACGACGCCATGATGAGCTTCGCGACTTCCTCCGCGACGTTCACCTCATCCATCGCTGCTTCGAGCGAGATCGGTACAAAGCCCGTCAGCCGATGCGTGGTGATCGTTGGCTGACTCAGGGTCGGCGAGTCGTCGCTCACCTCGGAGGCTTCAGCGTCCCAGCTTGCGACGACTCCGGCCGACGAGACGCCATGCCATCGGTCGGACGTGGTGACGACCGTGCGGGCTGCTTGTCGCACTTGGTTGAGTGAACCGTCCGACGTCAGAAGGATGGACGGATCGAGCGCGAACGGGATCAGGTAGCCGCCTGCAGCGGCGCTCGTGCTCATCGCCCTCTGCAGATGCTTCGACCGTTGGTAGGCGGCGAGCTCGTCCTTGTTGAACTCGGTGTGACCGAGTTGCGGGTCACGGAAGAGTTTCACGATCGCGCGCATGTAGTTCGGATCGCTTGTCGTCGCGACCCAGCGCGACATCTCGTCGCCGTCGATCTCGCCGTCAAGTCCGGTGAAGGCGCGCTCGACACGCTCGCACGCGCGCTCGACGCCAGGCACGACCGCGTCACGGGCTACCGCGTCGAGACAACGGCGTGCACGGTCGGAAATCTCCATCCGCTCGGATGAGCTCCACGGGTCACCGCGAAACGATTGCGGGACGAAGTCGGGGCCAACGTCGCTTCCGTGCTCGATTTTGAGCTCGCCGCGCTCGAGCATCCCCGAAATTTCAGCCATGCGCGTCGAGCGCGCCTCGGCGTCGTCGAGCTGGGTGGCGTTCGTTGCGAGTGCGCGTTCGATCGCGTCGAAGCGGTCGGCCTGTTCGCCCTCGAGGTCGCCGCCATCGCGGGTCAGCGTTTCGGCCTCTTGGAGGAGGGTGGCTCGCTCGGCCCGGAGCGTCTGGAGCCATGTCGGTACGGGGCTTTGCTGTGTCATCGATATCTACTTTCGAGTATCGCGAGCCGCCGGCGGGCGGTCTCCGCGGAGATGATGCGAGTCGTGCTGCGCACGCCCGCGACGAGCGCCCCGGAAATCGCCGGGAACGCGGTGAGGGACAGTTCCTTGAGTGCGGCCTCCACGCGCACCACGGAACGCCGATCGCGCGACCACTGGTCGCGGATAGGCGAGAATCCGACGCTGAAGCCGTCCAACGCTCCATCGGCGATGAGTGCGAGCGCATCATTTCCAGCGGCAGTGTCGGAGACGCGCGTCTCCACGTACAGGCCCGGGGATTCGTCGCGCAGTTCAGTGACGACCCCGAGCGGCATCTTGCGGGACTCATGGTTCCCGAGCAACTTGATCTTGCGACCCCGCTGCTCAATCGAGCGGGCGAACGCGCCGGCCTGCCACGTCTCCTGGTAGCGGCCCTGCTCGTCGACAACCGGATCGGCCTGCCCGTACCGGACCGCGTAGCCAAACACGGTCCGGCCGTCACCTTCGGAACGCACAGACAGATCAGGTATCGCTCGGTGCAGTAAGACCGGCATCGGGAACCACCTACGAACGCGCAACGATGGGGCGCAGTCCGGGCGGCTCGACCGTGCCTGCCGATGACCTCGCAACGGACTCAGGCGGGGTGAGGTGCCTCGCGACTTCAGCCACCATCTTACTCGTCATCTGAGACATCGCGAAGGAACTGCTCGATCTCGGCGATGCCGCGCGGGACTTGCGCGTCGACGAGCGCGTCCTCCATATCCTCGTTGAGGTTGTGCATGATCCGCAGCGCCCAGAGCGCGAGGGGTCGGTTCCGGAACTTGACCGCCGAGTCGAACATGAGCTTGGCGCGGTCGAACCGCTCTGCCCGGTTCACGTGCGCCTCCTCCGGGGGTTTTGAAGTGTCTCGCGCAGCGACGCGGCCTTGCGACGGCCTTCCTCATCCCCTTGTGCCTCGAAGTACTCGATCCCCGCCTCGATGCCGGCACGGTGCTCCTCGACCCATTCTGCGAATGGCTGGCCGCTCCACTTGCAGTCGCGCTCGCCAATCAGCACATCAAGCACGCCGAGACGCTTCGCCCGCTCGCCACGTGATGCTCTCGGTTTCGTCACCGTCGTCCTCCTAGCTTCGGCGGACGATGGTCGTCCGGCTCCTCCGTGATCCTCAGCTCACGCAACAGACGCGCGATGGCGAGCCGGGCGTCACGCTCGACGGCCACCATCGGGTGCGCGCGTACCTCACCCAGCCGGGTCGTCACGGTCAGGCCATCGGCGAGGTAGACCGCCCGCGCCGAGTCCGCCAGGTCAATGGCCTGGCACGCCCGCAGCAGCAACTCACGGCCGGGCGCGTCGTCGACGACGTACGACCCGACAACCTCGACCCAGAACGCCTGAGCACGCTCAGACAGGCCCTCAGGCGGTTTCGCAGCATTCACAGTTCACCTTTCGATTTTCGATCGAATCGGGGGCACGACGATGTGCGTTGGAGTGGTGGGGTCTCGCTGGTGGTTCGAGGTGGCCCGCTTGACCCTCTCCCCCCGGGTGCTCATCGGCTCTTGTCTGTCTGCGCGTCACTGCCACTGCCACACCCCAAGGGTGTGTGTGTGGCAGGCAGTTCCTGACCGGCTGCCATGTCAGTGGGTGGCAGTTCGTTGGCAGTTGCGAGCCGGCCGTGTTCTGTGGCGGCGTAGCGGGGTGTTTTGCTGCCACTGACGTCGTGGCAGTAGTCGTGTTCGAGCAGCCATTTCCGGTGCCGGTGGTACGAACGTTCTGCCACGCCACTCGCGCGTTCCCACACACCTGACGCGACACCTTTCGTGTCGGCGATGTCGCACAGTGCGCGCAGTACTTCGAGGCGCGGTCCTTCGAGTTGTCCGCGGTCGACGTAGTCGTCGAGTACGGCCGACAGACCTTCGGGCACGAGTTTCAACGTGAGTGGCAGTGCGGGTTCAGCATCTTTCTGTTTGGTGCAACGCACGGTGACGATGCCGTTATCAGCGGCGACTGCCATGATCGTGTCGCAGGCACCATCGAGTGAGGAGTGACCGCGCGGGTTGCCACCAGCCCGTGAGTCGTGGTGGACGATCCATACGGTCGCGCCGGCGGTATGGCGGACGGTGTCGCAACCGGCGACGAAGAGTCCCATGTCGCGGGCCGAGTTCTCGTCACCGCCGATCATGCACCGGTTCAACGTGTCGACGATGACGAGCACCGCACCGATCTGGACGGCGACGTACGCGAGCGCATCTGCCCAGGTCGGGTCGAGGAGGTTCACCGCGTCGGGCAGCACGTACAGGTGCTTGACGGGTGTGTCGTGGTGCGATTCCCATGCCGCGACACGGGCATTGAACATCGCCGCACCTTCGGCGGCGACATACAAGACGGTGCCAGGCTCGGTGCGGTTGTGATGCCACCAACCACCGGTCGCGATCGAGCAGCCGACGTCGAGCGCCACGAACGACTTCCCATCGCCGGGCTTCCCGTAGGTGCAGACGAGGGAACCGGTCGCGACCCACGAACCGACCAACCACTCGGGGCGTGGCAGGTTGGCGAGAGCGGCACGGTCCAGTAGCCGCGCGTGCATGGCTTGCCCTCTGCTCGGTACCGCGTCCGGGTCGAAGCCGTCTGCCTGCCAGATGCGCAACACTTCGGCGACCGGGTTTAGCGGGTCATCGATCACCGGTGTCTCGGTTTCTCGGTACCGGCACGCATGCCAGACGCGATGGTGCGGAGAGTCTCGACTTCACTGAGCCCTGACGCGCACGCGGTATTGAACAGGTGGGAGATGACGTGCTCACGATCGAGGGCGCCAGTCGCGACGAGCTGGGCGAGACTGAACGCGGCCGCGCACAACGTGTGATTCCGCTTACCGATCGGCGCAGCGCGCACCTTGCTGAGCTCTCCCGCGAGTGCGGCACGCGCATAGCCGTCTCCGACGCTGCGCACGCTTCGCAGTGAGCGAACGGTGCTCGCGAGCACCGGGGTGAGCACGTCGTGCACGATGCCGGGTATAGGTGCCAGCGTCCGTTCGTCGGGACCGGCAACCCACCAGTACGCACCGCCGGATGCGCCGACGCTCGGCGGTGCGACGCAGTAGCCCCCAAGACCACGCGCATCAACTTTGCGAAGCCAACCGGCCTTGTTCCTTATTGCGTCGTCGCCGGCGAAGTAGATGTGCCAGCCCCCATTGGTGGTGCAGCACCACGGCGTGTCCTCCCAGCCGATGCCGTCGATGAACTTCAGCCATTCGTGTCGGCCAATCGGCCCGTCACAATCCACCACTGTCGGTCCGGGAGGACCGGTCGCAATCCCGACGTTCGCATCGGGTGTCTCTTCCCACCATTGACGTATGACGTCGGCATCGGTGGTCGCGTCGTGCAATCCGTGCGACGTGAGTGGCACTTTTCCGCGCGGGGCGACCGGTAAGACGGGCCAGCCGCGGCCGGCATATTCGAGCGCGGCGTCGAGGCATCCTCACCCGTACTCCCTGACGTAACGCTCGATTGTTGCCTCGTCGAGCTCGTCAAGATTGAACGTGCCGTGCGCCGCTTTCTCGTTGTGGGCGAAGATCACGGCCGCGATCTTCCGGCCGCGATCGGTACGCAACAGGAGTTCCCCCCCAATGGCGAACAGGGTGGTGTCGCCGTATTCCTCCAATTCGTCGACGGGGATCACAAAACACAGTTCTTCGTGGTCGTCCGGCGTGGGCGTCTGACAATGTTCGATCCAGCAGCGCATCTCAGAAACTCCCGTCATCGTCGGCGTCGGGCTCTTCGAAGGTCGGAATACGCGGCGGTTCTGATGCCGGCTCGGCCGGCTCGTGATGGACTCGGTAGGCGTTGTACGTCTTGCCGTTCGCCATCGGCCGTTCACCGACGTACTCGATCGACAACGCGTCACCGAGACGCAGATCGACACCGAGGATCTGCTTACGCAAGTTCGAGCGTGCGGCCGGCACTTGGACGAGGTGTTCGCCGGTGTCGAGGGTCACGATGGGGAAAGGCCCCCATTCACTTTCACCTTGGCCGAGGTCGACCACTTCGCCGACCGCGACCGTTCCCGGCGTCTTGTGATCGAACTCGGTCAATCGCTTACTTGCGAGCGCCTTCACTCTCGCAAGTCGTTCGTCTAGAGTTGCCATATCAGATAGTCCTTTCGGGTTCATGGCTCGGTCGCTCACAACGGCCGGGCCGTTTCGTTTGGCGGGCTCATCAGGCCGACGACGCCACTCGCCGACGACGCGCTCGTGATGGCGCGTTTCGCCGCTATGTGAGACGCGGCTCAGCTCGTGCGGACCTCGTCGATGCCGAGGAGCGCGAGCCACTTCGCGCGCGGCACGATCAATCTCCGGCCAAACCGCAAGGTCGGGATTTCGCCACGCCGGGCGGCGTCGTAGCTCGCGGTGCGTCCGAGATGCACCATCCGGCCCGCCTCCGGCACTTCTAGAAACAGCCTCTCGGTGATGGCCTCAGCGGCACTCATCTGTATCTCCCGGTTTGGAGTACGCTTACGGCCGTCACGGTACGACAACGCGTTAGTGTCCCCTAAAGCCGTCACAGGTCGGGAGCCCGATGGATCGCCTCAGGCAGGAGATGGCTCGCATCCGCGGCGCGGTCGTCCGCGATGACGAATGGGAGTGGCTCGAGTGGCGATACGGCGACGAGATCACTAACCAGCTCGCGGGTGACCTCGTTGATGACCTCGCCGACTCCCCCCTCGCCACCAAAGAGACGCGGGAGCCCGTCGAACGTGGCGACGGGCCCGGCGGCACGAGCCGGTCAGCGGCACTGTCGGCGCTGTGCGCACTTGAAGCACACGACCGCGACGACGTGCACGCGTGGCGGACCCAGGTCCTCGACGGGACGCTCTTGCCGTACGACGAGACGCTCGAGGCGTGGCTCAGGGATCGCGCCGCGATCGAAGGTCCGAGAGAGCTCCTGGCGTACTCGACACCCGACGCGACATTTGTGCGTCGGGTGGCCGTTGCACCGGGGAGCGTTCTCGACGATTTGCGCGTGGTCGCCGACGACCTCGCGCGCGACTACCGGTGGCAGCCGGCACAAGCCGTCGTGTTCGTATTGACGGGAGGAGTGCCGGTCATTCCCGAGGTACGCGTGACGGTGCGCCGGTCGTCATCTCCGGCCGCATCGTGCATCGTCCTGGAGGCCGACCCGTGGACCGATCCACGTCGGCTCGCCGACATCTATCAGCGCGTGCGCACCGACGCGACGAACCGGCGACGGTTCCGTCTCCCCGACAAGAAATCACTCGCAGTCGTCGAGTTCGTCGCGAATCGAAATGGCGAACCGACCGAAGCCGTCCGCAAAGAGTGGAACAAGACTCAGCGCGCGAACCCGGAATGGAAATACGACGACCTCGCCAAGTTCCAGCGCACCTACCGCGAGACCATGGCGAAAGTTCTCGACCCGAAGATCATCTGACCAATAAAGGCGGAGTCATGCGCGGTAAAGGCAGCATCGTCGGACGCAAGAACGGCACGTATTACGTCGTCATCGAGTTGCCGCCCGATGCCGAGGGGAAACGTCGCCAGAAGTGGCACCGCGCGGGAAGCAAGGAAGACGCCGAACGACTTCTTCCCGAACTGCTCGTGCAGGTCCACCGAGGCGTGTACGTCGCGACGAGCCGCACGACCGTCAGGGACTACCTACTCAAGTCGTGGCTGCCGAGCCTCGACGTGCGCGCCAGCACCGCCGAGCTCTACGAGACGATCGTCAACGCGTACGTCGTACCGCACATCGGGACCGTCCGACTGCAAGAGCTCGCGCCGGCGCATCTCAAGAGCCTCTACAAGACGCTCCAGACGTCCGGCCGACGCGGAGGGCAGCCACTCGCCCCGAAGACGATCCGGAACGTCCACACGACGCTACATCGGGCCCTGCGTGACGCCGTCGAGGAGGAGCTCGTCATCCGCAACGTGGCCGACGCGGTCCGGTTGACGAAGGTCGAATGGACCGCGCCGGCGCACTGGAACGCCGAACAGGTCGCGTCCTTCGTCACCGCCACGAAGGACGATCGGCTCGGGCCGTTGTGGTTCATCCTCGCCAGCACCGGATTACGGCGCGGCGAAGCCCTTGCGCTCCGCTGGCCCGACCTCTCTCTCGACCACGGGCGCGCCAGCGTTCACCGTTCGCTCGCATGGGTGAGAAAACAGCCGGCATTCGGCGAGCCGAAAACGAAAGCGGGCAGACGCACCGTGCCACTCCCCGCCGAAACAGTCACCGTGCTGAAAGCGCATCGCAAACGGCAGGCCGCCGAACAACTCGCGGCCGGCGAACTGTGGAAGGACCTCGGGCTCGTGTTCTCGCTCGAGGACGGATCACCGGTACCGCCGAAGCGTGTTACGAAAGCGTTCGGGCGCGCCGTGGAACGTGCCGGACTGCCGAAGCTGACACCACACGGTCTCCGTCACACGTTCGCAACTGTCGCCCTCGAAGAGGGAGTGCTCACGAAAGTTGTCGCCGACGTTCTTGGTCATTCGTCCGCGAGCATCACCGCGGACCTCTACTCGCACACGACCGAACCCTCGACCCGCGACGCGTCCGAACGCGTCGCCTCAGCCATGTTCGGACGAGCATGATCAGCCGAGCGAAGCGGGCTACTGCGATTCACGAGGCAGGACACGCCGTGATGGGCCGTCACCTAGGGCTCGCGTCGCCAAAGCTAATCACCACCATCGAGGATGACGATTCCTACGGCCGCGTCGAGCGCCGACCCCCAGCCTCGTGGTTCGAGCCCGAGATGGCGCGTGTAGACGGCCGCGTTCGTCGCTTCGTCGAGCAGCACGCCATGGCCGGGTTTGCCGGTGCGCTCGCAGAGAAACGGTTCACCGGACGGAACAACCATAAGGGCGCGAGCCACGACTACCGGATGATCTGCGACCTGGCCGAGCCCGTGTGCTACTCATCCGAGGAATTCGACGCATACATCGAATGGCTACGTCGGCGCACAGCGGCCCTCATCACGAACGAGCTCGTTTGGGAGCAGATCGAATATGTCGCCGACGCATTGCTCGCCCGAGGATCGTTGACCGCACACGAGTTTCGAGCGGTGCTCCAGGAATGGCAAGACGCGACCGTGCGCCGCTGGCAAGAGCGTCGGAGCAGCCCTCGTTAGACAACCGTTAGACAGAACGCGAATCGACGCCGGTCCCCGAAGGGCCGGCGTCGCTGTTTGTGCTGGTCAGAGTGCGTGTCGGAGGGGGGACTTGAACCCCCACGCCCTTGCGGGCACTAGGCCCTCAACCTAGCGCGTCTGCCTATTCCGCCACTCCGACGTGTGCCTTGCAGCCGCCTACGTTACCGAATCCGGGTGGCGCTTGGTTCGATCGTCAAACGATTGCGCTGCTCTGTTCGCCGGCGAAGTGGCATGCGACGGGATGGCCTTGGCCGCGATCGATCAGCGCGGGTTCTTCGGTCGCGCAGATGTCTTGCGCCTTCCAACACCGCGTGCGGAACCTGCAGCCGCTCGGCGGGTGGGCAGGACTCGGCACGTCGCCCTCGAGCACGATTCGCTGTCGGCCCCGCTCCAGCCGAGGGTCGGGAACGGGAACCGCCGACAGAAGAGCCTGAGTGTATGGATGCGCGGGTTTGTTGTAGATGTCGTCGCGCGTTCCGTGCTCAACGATCTTGCCCAGATACATGACGGCGACCGCGTCCGAGATGTGACGTACCACCGAGAGGTCGTGCGCGATGAACAGGTATGCGACGCCGAGCCGGTCCTGAATCTCTTCGAGCAGGTTGACGACACCGGCTTGGATCGACACGTCGAGTGCCGACACCGGCTCGTCCAGGATCAGCACGTCAGGGTCGAGCGCCAACGCGCGCGCGATGCCGATGCGCTGCCGCTGTCCGCCCGAGAACTCGTGGGGAAATCGATTGCCATAGTCGGGGTTGAGGCCAACGAGCCGCAACAACTCGTCGACGTGATCACGCAAACCCGTCGTCTGCTTGTGGATACGCAAAGGCTCGGAGACGATCGACGCGACCGACATGCGCGGGTCGAGCGACGCGTACGGATCCTGGAAAACCACTTGCAGACTGCGTCGGATGCGCCGCATCTCCCGCCGCGACAGGTCCGTGATCTCGCGCCCGCGGTAGCGAATGGAGCCCGACGTTGGTTCGTGCAGCCGCAGCACGCACAAGCCGGTCGTCGTCTTGCCCGACCCCGATTCTCCGACGAGTCCGAGCGTCTTGCCTTTGTGCAGTTGGAACGACACATCGGAAACGGCTTGCACTGAACCGATCTTCCGGCGAATGAGCTCCCCGACGCGAATATCGAAATTCTTGACGAGGTGATCGACGACGAGCACCGGCTCAACCTCGTCACCGGGCGGCGTGCTCGCCGGTTCCTTTTCTGCCGTCGTTTCATGCACGGTCACCGTGCCACCTCGCTCAGCGCCTCGGCGTAATGGCACGCGGACGTATGCGCGCCGAGGCCGATATCGCGCAGGTTTGTCTTGTCCGTGCTGCAGTTCTCACGCCGAAAGAAGCAGCGGGGGTGGAACGGACAGCCCGACGGCGGATGGACCATGCTCGGCGGCGAACCCGTGATCGGTGTGAGCGTGGTGTTCGACGTGTCGAGGCGTGGCAACGAGTTGAGCAAGCCGATCGTGTACGGGTGCCGCGGCGTGACGAAGATGTCGTCGATGACACCGGTCTCGACTATCTCACCCGCATACATCACCGCGACTCGGTCGGCCATGCGTGAGATGACGCCGAGATCATGCGTGATCAATACGATCGACGTGTTCAGCTCGCGCTTCACCTTGTCCAGCGTCTCCAGCACCTGCGCCTGGATCGTGACGTCGAGCGCCGTCGTCGGTTCATCGGCGATGAGGATGTCAGGATCGTTGACGATCGCCATCGCGATCATTGCGCGTTGACGCATCCCGCCTGAGAACTCGTGCGGGTACTGGTCGGCGCGCCGGCCGGGCGCCGGAATGCCGACGGTGTCGAGGAGCTCGACGGCCTGTGCCCATGCTGCCCGCTTCGAGACGTCCTGGTGCGCCAGCATCGCTTCCGCGATCTGCTTGCCCACCTTGTGGACCGGGTTCAGTGACGTCATCGGATCTTGGAAAACCATCGCGAGTTTCGATCCGCGGAAGCGGCGGATCTCCTTCGGTTTGCGCCCGAGCAGCTCCTCGCCTCGAAAGCGCACGGACCCTCCGACGCGCGTCTTGCGAGGAAGGAGTCCCATCGTCGCGAGCATGGTGACCGACTTCCCCGACCCGGACTCGCCGACGATGCCGAGCGTCTCCCCCGCGGCGACGGTGAAGCTGACCCCGCGCACCGCATGCACCGTCCCGTCGGGCGTGAGGAAGTCGACGGTGAGGTCTTCGACCGCAAGCAGCTCGGTCATGCGCGCGTCCGTTCTTGCCGGGGGTCGAACGCATCGCGCAACCCGTCGCCGACGAAGTTCACGCACAGCAGCAGCAGGATCAGCCAGAGGCCCGGCATGTAGAACAGCCACCAACGCGTGCGAGCCGCGTCCTGAAAGTCGGCGACGAGCTTGCCAAGCGAGGTATCCGGTGCCGAGATGCCCAATCCGAGGAACGAGAGCGTCGACTCCGTCAGGATGGCGATTGCGACGGTCAACGTCGCATTCACGATGATGGACCCGAGTGCATTCGGGAGCATGTGCCGCAAGATAATGCGCGCATCGGATGCGCCCAACGCTCGAGCGGATTGTACGAAGTCTCGCTCCCGCAGCGACAGGAATTCCGATCGCGTCAGCCGAGCTTGGTACATCCACGCGAAGGCTGCGATCACGAGCATGATGGAGAACCAATTCCCCGACGACTCCCGATACCGATTGGCGACGACGAGGAGCACTGCGAGCGACGGAATGGTCAGGAACAGGTCTGTCACGCGCATCAAGATCCCGTCGAGCCAGCCGCGGTAGTACCCGGCGAGGGCGCCGACGAGCACGCCGACGAACGTCGCGACCAGCGCAACGAGCAGACCCACTTGGAGCGACTTCGTCGCCCCTCGCATGACGAGTGCGAACGTGTCCTTGCCGATCTCATCGGTACCGAACCAGTGTGTGAGCGACGGTGCCTGCGAGACGTCGGTTCGCGACTGGAAGTCGTACTTGTACTTGTAGAAGTGGGGCGCCAGGAACGACATGGCAGCCATGACGACAAGGATGACCAGCGCGGCCATCGCAACACGGTGGCGGACGAAGCGTCGCAGAACGAGTCTCGTCTGGCTCCGGGCGGCAACGCCGAACTCGGTGAGTTCCTCGCCTTCGCCTTCGCCTGCGGGCGCGGCGAACGGCTCCGGCACACCAGGTGCGTCCGGGCGCTCGAGTGGCGCGGAACGCAGCGCGTCGATATCGCCGTCGTCAGCCACGACGAATACGAGGATCCAGATAGCCGTAATAGATGTCTGCGAGCAGATTGAAGAGGATGACGATGGCCGACGCGACAAGGAGCCACCCGAGGATCACGTTCGTATCGCGCTCGAAGAGACTCTCGATGAGCAGCGAACCCATCCCGTGCCACGCGAACACCGTCTCGGTCACAATGGCTCCGCCCAGCACGGTCGAGAAGTCCAGCGCGACAACCGTCACGACCGGGATCAATGCGTTGCGCAACGCGTGCCGCCGCAGCACTTGGGCCTCCGACAATCCTTTTGCTCGTGCGGCGCGCACATAGTCAGTGTGGAGGACCTCGAGCATCGTCGCCCGTTGGTACCGGCTCCATCCGGCGACGGAAATCAAGATCAACGTGAGGCTCGGCAGGATGAGGTGACCGATGCGGTCACTCCAAGTGCCGACGAGCCCTTTCGCGAGATTCGGTGTGCGTTCGCCGAACGTGAAGAAGATCGTGTGGCCGACAGCGCGGTTGATTCGGATACCGACGTCCTTCAGCACCGCCGCGAGCCAGAACACCGGCATCGAGTAGAAGATGAAAGCGAGCGCGGTCGAGCCGTAGTCGAACACCGAATATTGGCGCACGGCTGAGAACACGCCGATCGCGATTGCGATCAAGACGCCGATCACTGTGGCGACGAGGACGAGTCGGAGCGTCACTGCGAGGCGGCGGCGCAACAGGGTTGAAACACTCTCGTGGAAGTGTTGCGACTCTCCGAAGTCCCCGTGAACCGCACCCTTGACCCAGTTCCCGTACCGCTGCAGCAGCGGTTGGTCGAGTTTCAGCTCGTGTTCTCGAGCTTTTATGGTCCCCGCGGATACTCCTGGCTGCGCCCGCAAGCCCGCGAGCGGATCGCCAGACGTCGCCACGAGCATGAACACGACGAAGCTGGCAACGAAGAGGATCGGAATCGCGATCGCCAGCCGGCGCAGGATGAAGCCGAACACTGTTCCCCTCACCGTGGAGGTGCGGCTGTATCACCGCACCTCCACGCGCGATCTCGAGCCCTTACTTCAGGCTCCACTGCTCGGCGTTCCAGGTGAAGCCTTCGCTCGTCGTGTTGTCGATGATGTTCGCGAACTTGTCGGCGTACGCAAGGAACGTCGGCTTCTGATACAGCGGGAGGTCGGGCAGCTCGTTTGGTCCCCACAGTGTCTTGTCGATAGCGTTCAACAAGTCCTTGCGCTTCGTGGCGTCGAGCTCGGCGATGGCTTTGTCGAAGTCAGAATCGACCGTCTTGTTCGCGTAGTTGCCGGCGTTGTTGCCGCTGTCCGTTGCGTAGACCGCCTTGGAACTGAGCCCTGGTGTCGCGGTGCCGACCCACGCGAACAGTGCGATGTCCCACTGATTCGCGGTGTCCTTCCCGCCAAAGATCGGGTCGAACGCGTCGTTGCTCGGCAGGTTGGCAATCTTGAGGTCGATCCCCATCGCCTTGAAGTGGTCCTGAAGGATCTCCTCGGTCTTCTCCCGCAACGTGTCGCCGCCGGTTGTGATGATCCGAAGCGACAGCCGTTTGCCATTCTTCGTCCGAATACCGTCGGCGCCGGCCGTCCAACCGTCGCCCTCCAGCAGCTGCTTGGCCCCCTCGAGGTTGAACGGGATCGACTGGTCGACATACTCCGGCGTGTCGTTCATGTAGATCCGGTTGCCGAGCGTCGTGGCCTTGTCGTTGAACGGCTTGATGAGCCGATCCACCAGGTCCTGCCGGTCGATGCCAGTGGAAATCGCCGCGCGCACCTTCGGATCGGCGAGGATGGCGTTGCGCAAGTTGAACGTGAGGTGCTCCCACTGCGGGCCGATGTTGAACTCGTAGTGGACGCCCGGGATGTCGCGGATCTGCTCCGCGCTGTCGGTTTGTGGCTTCGGGTAGATCAGGTCGACCTCACCGTTGCGCAATGCATCGAGTTGAGCGGTGTCCTTCTTGATGAAACGGATCGTGATTGTGTCGATGTTCGGCGGCGCAATCGTGAACGTGTCGTTCCGTTCCAGCGTGAGGGACTCGCCCTTCTTGTAGTCCTTCAACTTGTACGGGCCGGCCGACGCCCCCGGGTTGGTGACGAACGCGTTCTCCCACGCATCCTTGCCCTTCGTCTTGGCGATGTGCGCGGGCGGCATCGGGTTCGAGAAGAGGCTCGGGTACTCGGCGATCGGTCCGCTGAACACGGCCTCGGCCGTCTTCTGGTCGACCTTGGTGAACTTCGTGATCTGGTCGTATCCCGTGGTGTCGACGCAGTCACGCCCGGTTGCCGTCGGGTCCTCGGGATCGACCGGCTCGCCGGGGTCAACCTTGTCGTTGCACGACAGGTAGTAGTACTCGAGATCATCCGACGAGACGGGCACGCCATCGGACCACACCGCGTCCTGCTTGATCTTCCAGCGAACGGTGAAAGGGCTCTGCTTGACGATTGTCGCGGGTCCGTCCGCGATCAGCCCGGGAACGTACGTGATCTGCGGCGTCTGGACGTACATCTGCGGGTAGACGAGCCGCGCCACTTCCGTGCACCACTGGCAATTGTCCGCCGAGGTGTTGGTGTTCCAGTTGCTGATCTCCTGCTCCGCGGCAATGGTGATCGCGCCGCCCTTCTTGCCGGCCACGGTCGTTGCCGACCTCTGGTCGCCGACCCCCGACTTCTTGTCGCTGCCACCGCACGCGCTCAGCGCGAGCGCAAGCACGGCACCGAGAGCGACAATGCGGGCCACTGACCGCCGCGTGAACTGCACGAGACCTCCCCCGTCTTTCTTGACGGTGCTTGCTGCTGGCCGGACCCAGCTTTTACACAGGGCTGGAATCCGACGAACATACGTCGGCTTCCAGCATTTGTCTCGTCATGTCCCGGCCGGGGCTTAGCGATTTGTCCCCGGCAGCACTCGATCGCCACGACCGGTGCGAACGGGCGCGGGGAACGCTGCGGACAGTGGCAACTCGCCCTGCGTGATGTCAGTCGAGCCGCATCGCCAGGAAGACGGTCGTGAACGTGAACACAAGCGCCACGACAACCGTCAGCCGGTCCAGGTTCTTCTCGACGACCGTCGAGCCGGCCAGGCTGCTCCCGCCGACCACACCACCGAACATGTCGGAGAGTCCCCCGCCGCGCCCGGCGTGCAGGAGGATGAACAGGATGAGCGTGAGCGACGCGGCCAGGTGGAACCCGATCAGGATCGCGTTCAGGAACATCCCACCAGAATACCTGAGGCCTATGGCTGGCTGTAGCGGACGATGCGGGCGAACTCGTCGGGGTCGAGAGAAGCACCGCCGACCAGGCCCCCGTCGATCTCGGGCATCGCCATCAGCTCGGCGATGTTGCCGGGCTTGACGCTCCCGCCGTAGAGAATGCGCAGCCCGGCGGCCACGGTGTCGCCGAGCGACCGCCCCACCTGGTCGCGGATCACCGCAATGGTGGCGTTGGCATCGTCGGGTGTGGCGTTACGGCCCGTCCCGATCGCCCAGATCGGCTCGTACGCGACGACGCAGCGCGAGGCATCGTCGCTCGACAGTCCGCTGAACGCGGCTTCGACCTGCCGCCGCACCTTCTCGTCGGTGGCGCCCTGCTCCCGTTCGTCGAGCGTCTCGCCGACACACACGATCGGCGCCATGCCCGTGCCGAGCACGGCCCGCACCTTCTTGGCGACCACCTCGTCGGTCTCGCCGACGAGCTCCCGTCGCTCCGAGTGCCCGACGATCACGTAACTCACGTGCAGCTTGGCGAGCATCACCGGACTGACCTCGCCGGTGTACGCGCCCTGGGTCTCCCAATGACAGTTCTGCGCGCCCAACCCGATCGGGAGGCGGTCACCTTCGATCGTGGTCTGTACCGACCGCAATGCGGTGAACGCAGGACACACGACGACTTCCACGCGATCGAAATCCTTGTCGTCGAGGCGAAAGCCGAGCTTCTGGACGACCTGAATCGCCTCCAGGTGCGTGTGGTGCATCTTCCAGTTGCCCGCCATCAACGGCTTACGATCGCTCATCGCCTGGTTTCCTTGTTTCGAAGACGGCCTCTCGGCTCCCCCGTGTTCCCACGCAAGGCCTGAAGTCCGGGGAGATCGCCCAGCTCGATCAGCTCGAGCGACGCGCCGCCGCCCGTCGATACGTGGTCGATGCGATCGGCGAGTTGCATGTGACGGACCGCCGACGCGCTGTCGCCGCCGCCGACGACGGTGAATCCGCGGCAGTCCGCGACCGCTTCGGCGACGGTGCGCGTCCCGGCCGCGAACGGCTCGAGCTCGAACACGCCCATCGGGCCGTTCCACAACACCGTCGCGGCACCGGTAATCACGTCGGCGTAGTGACCTGCAGTCTCGGGGCCGATGTCGAGTCCCTTCCAGCCATCCGGGATCGCGGTGGCTCGCACGTGCTGGGCCCTCGCCTCGGCCGTCATTTCCTGTGCGATCACGACATCGGTCGGCACCGCGATGCGGTCGGAAGCAAGCAGGTCGCGGCAGTGCTCGACGTGGTCGAGCTCGACGAGCGAGTCGCCGACCGACGCACCCTGCGCGACAAGGAACGTGAACGCCATCGCGCCGCCGACGAGCAGTGTGTCGCACCGTTCCAGCAGTGCGTCGATGACGCCGAGCTTGTCGCTCACCTTTACGCCGCCGAGCACCGCGACGAATGGGCGCTCGGGCGCGTCGAGCAAGCCGCCGAGCACCTCGACCTCGCGTGCGAGCAGCCGTCCCGCGGCCGACGGCATCACGACGGGCGGCCCGACGATCGACGCGTGGGCGCGATGGGCGGCACCGAACGCATCGTCGACGTACACGTCGCCGAGCTGGGAGAGGTTCGCGGCGAACGCCGGGTCGTTCGCTTCCTCGCCACGATCGAACCGCAAATTCTCGATCATCATGACGTCGCAGTCGCGCATGCTCTCCGCCCTGCGAAGCGATTCGAATCCCACGACTTGGGGCGAAAGCTCCACGGTGGTCCCGAGAAGCTCACCGAGGTGGCGCGCCACGGGCGCGAGCGAGTACCTGGCGTCGGGAATGCCTTTGGGCCGCCCGAGATGGGAGCAGCAGACCACCTCGACCTCGTGCTCACGCAGCCACCGGATCGTCGGCAACGCGGCGACGATCCGCAGATCGTCGTCGATCTCGCCGTCCCGCAACGGCACGTTGAAATCGGCGCGCAACAAGACGCGCGATCCACGATCAAGCGGGAGATCCTCCAGCTGTGGCACCGGGGAGACCGTCATGCGCCATCCCTGGCTCCGCTGCGTCCGCACGTTCACATGGCTCCGTCGCTACTTGGTGCCGACGAACTCGACGACGTCGACCAAACGGTTCGAGTAACCCCACTCGTTGTCGTACCAGCCGAGCACCTTCACCAACTTGGCGTTCGCCATCGTGTCGAGCGCGGAGAAGATGCACGACGCGGGATTGCCGACGATGTCGGCCGAGACGAGCGGCTCGTCGCTGTACTCGAGCACGCCCCGGTAGCTGGGGTCGTTGGCCGCGGCTCGGAACGCATCGTTGACCGCGTCGTGGCCGGCTTCGTCGCGTAACACGGCGACGAGATCCGTGATCGACCCGGTGGGAGTCGGCACGCGCAACGAGATACCGTCGAGCTTGCCCTGGAGCGCCGGCAGCACGAGACCGATCGCCTTGGCCGCGCCGGTCGAGCTCGGGATGATCGACAGCGCCGCGGCGCGCATCCGGCGCAGGTCGGGCTTGCCGGAGCGGCTGGCGGTCGCCTGGTCCTGGAGTTGCTGATCACTGGTGTAGGCGTGAACCGTCGTGATGAATCCCTGCTCGATCCCGAAGGTGTCGTGCAGCACCTTGGCGAGCGGCGCGAGGCAGTTGGTCGTGCAGGACGCGTTCGAGATCACGGTGTGCTTGGCCGGGTCGAACGCGTCGTCGTTGACGCCCATGCAGAGCGTCACGTCGGCGTCGCCCGCGGGTGCGGAGATGATCACGCGCTTCGCACCGCCCTGCAGATGGGCGCCGGCTTTCTCGCGCGAGGTGAACAGCCCGGTCGACTCGATGACCACGTCGACGCCGTTGTCGGCCCAGGGAATCTCGGCCGGCTCGCGCACGTCGAGCTTCTTCACCTCGCTGCCGTCGACCGAGAAGCCACCGTTGCCTTCCTTGACCTCGTTCGGAATCGTGCCGCCGACCGAGTCGTGCTTCAGCAAGAACGCCATCGTGTGCGCATCCCCGAACGGGTCGTTCACCGCGACGAGCTCGACGTTCGCCTGCTCGCCGCGAGCGAGGATCGCCCGGAAGAACGACCGACCGATCCGTCCGAACCCGTTGATGCCGACACGTACGGCCATGAGATCTCCTTCGTCTCGAAGAGTTCGACTACAGCAGAGCCGAAAGCGCCTTCGCCAGTTGCAGCGGATCATGGCCCCAACCGTGCGGGCGCGAAATCGGCACCGGGACGGGCCGGGCGCCCATCGCGATCACTTCGGCTCCGTCGACGGCAAGGCCGTGCTCCGGGTCGTACATGAACGCATCGACCCGGCCGCCATGCGCGCGAACTGCCGCCAGATGCTGGGTGCCGTCGTGCCCTTTTGTCTCGTCCTCGGTGTCGAGGTTCGCGACCTGGACGACGGTGCCGGTCGCGCGCTCGACCGCGTCGCGCAGCTCCGGGACGCAGAGCACCGCGACGATGCTCGTGTAGAGCGACCCCGGCGCGATGACGATCTGGTCGGCCGTCGCGAGCGCGCTGAGCGCGTCCGGCGATGCGGATGCGTCGGCCGGCTCGAGGCGAACGTCTCGTATTCGCTGCTTCTCCCCGGCGCGGGCGATGGCAACCTGTCCCACCACCCGCGCGCCACCGACGTCGGCGGTCATCGAGACCGTGCCGAGCGTCGCGGGCACGACCCGGCCGACGGCCCCCAGCACGCGACCCGCTTCGTCGAGGGCGGCGGTCAAATCGCCGAGGGTCGCGGCGAGGCCGACGATCATCAGATTGCCGAGCGCGTGACCGGCGAGCTCGCCCCAACCGAACCGGTGCTCGAACGCGGCCGGCCACGCACCTTCTTCACTCGCGAGCGCGACCAGACAGCGGCGTAGGTCTCCCGGCGCCGGCACGTCAAAATCTCGCCGCAGGCGCCCCGAGCTGCCGCCGTCGTCGGCGACACTCACCACCGCCGTGATCTCGCCCGCGTACTCCCGAATGGCGCGCAGGGCCACTGCCAGACCGTGTCCTCCGCCCAACGCCACGACTCTCGGCCTCATGCGATGCTGTTAGTCCCGTTCGATGTCCCGGTGGTGCACGGCGGTTCGACAGCCGTAGGTACGCAGCCGGGTTGCGACTTGCTCGGCGATGACGACACTGCGATGACGACCGCCCGTACATCCGATGCCGATCGAAAGATACGCCTTGCCCTCGTCCTCGTAGCCCGGGAGCGTCAGCTCGAGCAACCGGCCGAGCTCGGCAAGGAACGCACCGCTCGCCGGTTGCGCCATCACGTAATCGACGACGGGCGCGTCGAGGCCGGTGTAGGGCCGCAGCTCGTCGACCCAATGTGGATTCGGCAAGAACCGGCAGTCGAACACCAGGTCGACGTCGAGGGGCAACCCGTGCTTGTAGCCGAACGACACGACGTTCACCTGTAACCCGCCTGTGGTCTCGTGATCGGCGAAGAGCTCGTGCAGACGGTCGCGGAGCTGGTGCACGTTGAGGTTGGAGGTGTCGACGATGACGTCGGCATCGCCCCTCAACCCCTCCACGAGCGCGCGTTCGCGTGCAATCCCGTCGACCACGCGTTCGGTGTCCGACAGCGGATGGCGGCGCCGGCTCCCTTCGTACCGGCGTACGAGCACCTCGTCCGCGGCGTCGAGGAAGAGCACGCGCATCCGGGCGCCCTGACGGTGCAGCTCGTCCTTCGCCGTGGCGAGATCGTCGAGGAAGTCACCGGAGCGCACATCGACGACCAGCGCGTAGCGCACGGGATTCTCGTGACCGCGTGCCAGCTCCGCCACCTTGCCGATCAGCATCGGCGGGAGGTTGTCGATCACGAAGAATCCGAGGTCTTCGAAGACGTTTGCCGCTTCGGAACGTCCCGCGCCCGACATGCCGGTGATGATGGTGACATCAAGGGGCGAATGCCTGGCCGGGCTCACTGTGAAATGCTCGCGCGCTCGGTGCCGTGGAGGCGTGCATGAACGGCCGCGCCGACTGCGTCCGGAAGCCACGGCAATGCCAGGAGCTGCTGCTCGTCGAGCTCGCGAAGCTTCTTCACGGACCCGAATTCCTTGAGGAGCCGCGTCTTGCGAGTGGGCCCGAGGCCGGGCACGTCGTCGAGCACAGAGGTGGTCATCTTCTTGCCACGCAGCTGCCGGTGGTAGGTGATCGCGAACCGGTGTGCTTCGTCGCGCACCTGCTGCAGCAGATACAGCGCTTCCGAGTCGCGAGGAATACGCACCGGGTCGTTGCGGCCGGGCAGGTACACCTCCTCGAAACGCTTGGCGAGGCTTGCGACGCAGATTTCCTCGAGCCCGAGCTCTTCGAGCACGCGCACGGCGACGTTGAGCTGTCCCTTCCCCCCGTCGATCAGCAACAGGTTCGGCGGGTACGCGAAACGCTTGCCCGACCGGGCCCCTTCGTCGCGCTCACGGAGGTAGTTCCGGAAGCGACGGGTCAGCACGTCCTCCATCGCCGCGAAGTCGTCCTGACCTTGCAGCCCGCGCACCTTGAACCGCCGGTAGTCGGCACGCTTCGGCAGGCCGTCCTCCATTACGACCATCGAGCCGACGATCTCCGTGCCCTGCAGGTTCGAGATGTCGAAGCACTCGATGCGCAACGGCGCCTCCGGCAGCGTCAGCGCGTCCTGGAGCGCGAGGAGCGCACGCGCCCGCGCGTTGTGATCCGACGCCCGGCGCAGCTTGTGTCGCTGAAAGCTCTCGCGCGCGTTCAGCGTTGCGGTCTGCAACAGCTCCCGCTTTCCCCCGCGTTGCGGGACGCGTACCCGCACCTTCGACCCGCGGTTCAGTGCCAGGAATTGCTCGTAGAGGTCACAGTCCTCGGGTTCGACCGGGACGAGGATCTCGCGCGGTACGTCCGGGCCCTTCGCGTCTGCGTAGAGCTGCTCGAGGATGCGCGCGATCAGTGCGGGCGTCTCGACGTCCTCGACCTTGTCGACGATCAACCCTTTCCGTCCCACGACCCGTCCCCGGCGCACATAGAAGACCTGCACGCTCGCTTCGAGGGCATCCTCGTCGATACCGACCAGATCGAAATCCTCTTCGCGCGAGGCGACCATCTGCTGGCGCTCGATCGCCTTGCGCACGCTGATGAGCTGATCGCGCAGACGCGCCGCCCGCTCGAACTCGAGGTGGTCGGCGGCGTCCCTCATTCGCTGCTCGATCCGCTTGAGGATCTCGTCGTGCTCCCCGTCGAGGAAGTCGAGCAGCTCCTGAACGAGCCCGTCGTACTCCGGGTGATCGATCGCGCCGACGCAGGGCGCCGCACATTTCTCGATGTGCGCATACAGGCACGGGCGGCCGAGCCGGTGGTGACGATCGAATTTCGCCTTCGTGCACGTGCGGATCGGGAACGTGCGGAGCAGCAGGTCGAGCGTCTCCCGAATCGCGTACGCGTGCGCGTAGGGCCCGAAGTAGCGGACGCCCTTGCGCTTCTTCCCGCGCAGCACCATTGCTCGAGGCCACTCCTCGTCGAGCGTCACCGCGAGGAACGGATAGCTCTTGTCGTCCTTCAGCCGGATGTTGAACCGCGGCTTGTACCGCTGGATCAGGTTGAACTCCAAGAAGAAGGCTTCGACCTCGTTCTTCGCGACGATCCATTCGACCGACGCCGCGGCTTCCACCATCTGGCGCGTGCGCTCGAGCAGGAGGTCCGGATCGACGAAATAGTTCGAGAGGCGGCTGCGCAGGCTCTTGGCCTTCCCGACGTAGATCACCCGCCCTTGGGCGTCGAGGAACTGATACGAGCCGGGCGCGTCGGGGATGCTGCCGGTCTCAGGGCGAGTGACCACACCCCATTGTCGCGGCTCACGCACCCACGATCTGCGCCCGCGCCGCAGATTTGGGCGGGTTTGCCCGCGCGTCCCCACGCGAGGGGCGACGCAATTCCGCGGCGGCCACGACCAACATGCCGAGCAGCGCACCATTGCGCGCGAGCAGGAGCACCTCGGTACGCAGCGAGCCGACGTCGTCGAGGTCGAAGGAGAGCCACGCGAGCAGGGTCAACACCGACACCGCGCCGGCCCAGCGTTCGAGGCGATACGCCCCCGCCGCCGCCGAGGCTGTCTTCCACTCGACCTGAGTGTTATGGTGACGGCACGCCGGCCCGGTATCCGGCGAACATACGAGCTCCGAGGCCGACAACCCCGCGGTGCTGGCGACCGGGCTGCCACCCGCCGGCCGATGAGGAGCTGAACCCCGAAACGGGGAGGCCCCGACATGTTGCGACTACAGGCTCCGCTGCCGGATGACTACACCCGCGCCAGCGAGGACGAGCTCGGCGAGCGCATTGCCGCCGCCAAGCAC
This sequence comes from Acidimicrobiia bacterium, assembly GCA_038209365.1. GTDB lineage: Bacteria > Actinomycetota > Acidimicrobiia > IMCC26256 > PALSA-610 > DASQHW01. The sequence goes on from JBBQXS010000003.1 coordinate 129,619, forward strand.
GCGCTCGGCGACCGGTTGGTGATCCTCGGGCACCACTACCAGCGCGACGAAGTGATTCGCTGGGCCGATGCCGTCGGTGACTCGTTCAAGCTCGCCCGTTTCGCCGCGGACAATCATCGAGCGACCGACATCGTGTTCTGCGGGGTGCATTTCATGGCGGAGTCGGCCGACGTGCTCACGGCCGATCACCAGCGCGTCATGCTCCCCGACCTCAACGCCGGATGCTCCATGGCCGACATGGCCGATCTCGACCAGGTCGAGGAGTGCTGGGAACAGATCGCGGACACGACCTCGATCGAACGGGTCGTACCGATCACGTACATGAACTCGTCGGCGGCCCTGAAGTCGTTCGTCGGGCGCCACGGTGGCGCGGTGTGCACCTCCTCCAATGCGCGCGCCGTGCTGGAGTGGGCGCTGGCCAAGGGCGACAAGGTCCTGTTCTTCCCCGACCAGCACCTCGGTCGCAACACCGGCTTCACGATGGGCTACGACGCGACGGACATGTGCGTCTGGAATCCACGGGTCGATCTCGGCGGCCTCGAGGAACGCGAACTGAAAGAGGCCACGCTGTTGCTCTGGAAAGGACACTGCTCGGTGCACCAGCGGTTCCGTCCCGAGCACATCGCCGTGGCCCGTCGCGAGCACCCCGACGTCGACGTCATCGTGCATCCCGAGTGCGCGCACGAGGTCGTCGCGCTCGCCGACCGCGTCGGCTCCACCGAACGGATCCAGGAGTGGGTGCGGGACGCGCCCTCGGGCGCGACGATCGCGATCGGGACCGAGGTGCACATGGTGCAGCGCCTCGCGAAGGAGCAGCCCGACAAGACGATCTTCACGCTCGACCCGTTGATCTGCCCGTGCTCGACGATGTTCCGCATCGACGGGCCACATCTTGCGTGGGTGCTCGAGCATCTCGTCAACGGTGAGGTCGTGAACCAGATCGTCGTGGATCCCGACACCGCGGAAGGCGCTCGCATCGCGCTGGAGCGCATGCTCGAGATCACCTGATTCTGGGTCTCGCTCGCTGCGGGCAGGGATACCCCTCCACGGACGCTCGTCGATCCCGCCTACGACGCTCCGCTCACGGTCTTCGTGTGACGTCTCAGTGCTTCCGCGCCACCAGGAACAGCAGGCGCGGGATGGTCGCGGCGTCCCGGTACTCGGGGGCGCGCGCGAGGAACCGCTCGGGCGGCATCGGCTCCTCCATGCGCTCGACCAGCAAGCGGTGGGCTGCCATCGCGTTGATGTACTGCGACAGCGGCCGGTGCACGAACGGCAGGAGCACACCGGGAGCGAGCTCCTCCATCGTCACGTCCTCGACGAGGTACGGGCCGATGCGCCAGTACTGCTCCTCGAGCACGTGGTCGATGACCCAGCCGCTGTTCGGCGCTTGCAGCAACGGGTGGTTCAAGAAGAACAGGAACCGGCCGCCAGGCTCCAGCACGCGGGCGATCTCGCGGATGGCGGGTACGTGGTCGGCGATGTGCTCGAACACGAGGCAGACGACGACCGCGTCGAAGCTCGCGTCGGGAAACGGCAGCGCATCCGCATTCGCGCGCGCGTAGCGCGCACCGCCGGCCCGCTCGCGCGCGACGGCGAGCTGGGCGACGGTCGGATCCACCCCGACCACCAACGTCGCGCCGTCGCGGACCGCGAGGCGCGCGAGCTGACCTTCGCCGGCACCGACATCGAGCACGCGGCGGGCACCGGCGAGCGATTCGCTCGCGAGGGGCATGATCTGATCCTCGTACTCCGCGTCCGCGCCGTCGGTGAAGCCGTCCTGCCACCAACCGGCATGCCGTTCCCAGAGGTCGCGATCGTCCACGGGTGGAGTCAGCGCGTGATGCCGAGCAACGGCGCGAGGTAGCGCCCGGTATGGCTCTCGGGCACCTTCGCCACCTGTTCGGGCGCGCCCTCGGCGACAACCATGCCACCTCCCGAACCACCTTCGGGCCCGAGGTCGATGATCCAGTCGGCCGACTTGATCACGTCGAGGTTGTGCTCGATGACCAGCATCGTGTTGCCCGCATCGACCAGCCGCTGGAGGACGTAGAGAAGTCGGCGCACGTCCTCGAAGTGCAAGCCCGTCGTCGGCTCGTCGAGGATGTAGATCGTGTGCCCGGTCGCCCGCTTGCCGAGCTCGGTCGACAACTTCACGCGCTGCGCTTCGCCGCCCGACAACGTGGGCGCGGGCTGCCCGAGCCGCACGTAACCGAGCCCTACATCCACCAACGTCTGCAACTGGCGCGCGATCGGCGGCTGGTTCTCGAAGAACGCGAGTGCTTCCTCGGCCGGCATGTCGAGCACATCGGCGATGCTCTTGTTCTTCCATGTGATGTCGAGGGTGTCGCGGTTGTAACGCGCGCCCTTGCACACCTCGCACGGCACGTACACGTCGGGGAGGAAATGCATCTCGATCTTGATCGTGCCGTCGCCTTGGCACGCCTCGCAGCGGCCGCCCTTGACGTTGAAGGAGAACCGACCGGGTTGGTACCCGCGGATCTTCGCTTCCTGGGTCGACGCGAAGAGATTGCGGATCTTGTCGAACACGCCCGTGTAGGTGGCCGGGTTCGAGCGCGGGGTCCGGCCGATCGGCGACTGGTCGATGTTGATGACCTTGTCGAGGAGCTCGGCTCCCTCGATCTTCTTGTGACGGCCCGGCACCTCGCGGGACCGGTAGATCTTCTGCATCAGCGCCGGATGCAGGATGTCACCGACGAGCGTGCTCTTGCCGCTTCCACTCACTCCGGTGACCGCGACGAAGCAACCGAGGGGGATCTCGACGTCGATGTTGCGGAGGTTGTGCTCGCGCGCACTTCGGATCGCGATCCAGGAGTCGCTCGGCTCGCGCCGGAGCTTGGGCACGTCGATCTTGCGCTTCCCCGACAGATACTGGCCCGTGATCGATGCCTTGGCCTTCATCAGGTCCTTGACGGGACCCGACACGAGGATCTCGCCACCGTGCTCGCCGGCGCCGGGACCGATGTCGACGACATGGTCGGCGACGCGGATCGTCTCCTCGTCGTGCTCGACGACGATCACCGTGTTTCCGAGGTTGCGCAGCCGCATCAGTGTCTCGATGAGCCGCCGGTTGTCGCGCTGGTGCAACCCGATCGACGGCTCGTCGAGCACATACAGCACACCGACCAGGCCGCTGCCGATCTGCGATGCGAGCCGGATGCGCTGTGCCTCACCGCCCGCGAGCGTGCCCGACGTGCGGTTCAACGTCAGATAGTCGAGCCCGACGTCGAGCATGAACTGCAACCGCTCGAGCACCTCTTTGAACACGCGCTCGGCGATCATGCGATCGCGCGCTGACAGCTCGACCGTACGGAAGAAGTCCGCCGCGTTCGCGATCGACAGCTCGCCGACCTCGTAGATGTTCTTCCCGCCGATGGTCACTGCCAGCGAGGCCGGCCGCAACCGCGCACCGCCACACGCAGGACAGGGCACGAGGCGCATATAGCCCTCGATCGTCTCGCGCACACGGTCGGACTCGGACTCGGTGTGCCGGCGCTCGACCCACGGGATCACGCCCTCGTACCGCGTCGAGTACGACCGCTGGCGACCGTACCGATTCTTGTAGCGAACGGTGACCTGCTTGTTGCCCGCGCCGTACAACACGACCTTCTTGGCCGCGGCCTTCAGCTTCTTCCACGGTGTCGATGTCTTGAAGCCGTGCTCGTCGCCCACCGCGGTGAGCACACGCTTGAAGTACTCCCCCCGGAACCCCGACCAGGGCTGAATGGCACCATCGTCGATCGAGAGATCCTCGTCGGCGATCACCAGCTCGGGATCGACCTGGAAGCGCGTGCCGAGCCCGTCGCACTCCTCGCACGCGCCGTAGGGCGAGTTGAACGAGAAGTTGCGCGGCGCCAGCTCTTCGAACGACAACCCGCAGTGCGAACATGCGAGGTGCTCGGAGAACGTGAGTGTCTCCGCAGCCTCGTCGCCTTCCTTGGGGACGATCTCGACCTCGGCGACGCCTTCGGCGAGCTTCAGCGCGGTCTCGAGCGAGTCCGTGAGACGCCGTTCGATGCCGGCGCGCCGCACGAGCCGATCGACCACGACTTCGATCGTGTGCTGCTCGTAGCGTTCGAGCTTCAGCTTCGTGGGGAGATCGAGCAGCTCTCCGTCGACCCGGGCGCGCGTGTATCCCTGGCCCGCGAGCTCGTCGACGAGTCGTTGGTACTCACCCTTGCGGCCGCGCACGACCGGCGCGAGCACCTGAAATCGTGTGCCGTCCGCGAGCTGCAACACCCGGTCGACGATCTGCTGCGGTGTCTGGCGAGTGATCAACCGCCCGCAGTCCGGGCAGTGCGGCACGCCGATACGCGCGTACAACAGCCGCAAGTAGTCGTAGATCTCTGTGATCGTGCCGACGGTCGAGCGCGGGTTGCGAGACGCCGACTTCTGATCGATCGAGATCGCAGGAGACAAGCCCTCGATGAAGTCGACGTCCGGCTTGTCCATCTGCCCGAGGAACTGGCGCGCGTACGCGGACAGCGATTCGACGTAACGACGTTGACCTTCGGCGTAGATGGTGTCGAACGCGAGCGACGACTTGCCCGAACCCGACAGACCGGTGAAGACGATCAGCTGGTCGCGCGGCAGCTCGAGGTCGACGTTCCTGAGGTTGTGCTCGCGTGCTCCGCGGACGACGATCGTGTCGCTCATCAGCGGTCAGGCTACCCGCTGGGAGCAAGAAGGACGAACACCTGTTCGTCAAGCGACGACGGCCGGTTCCGGCTCGCGTGCGCGATCGGGACGGGCCGCGCGGACGAGCATCCGCACGCTCCAGGCGACCGTGCCCAGATAGCAGACGACGCCCATGGGCCCGAGTGCCATCGTCCAGAGGTTCGCGGCGTATTGCCGCTGAGCGACGTAGCGAAGATAGGCCAGCGGGGTGCGTCCGACCTGCACGAGGATGAAGGTGGACGCCGCCGCGATCATGAAGGTGGCACCGACGACGGTCGCACCGAGCGCGAGGCGCCGCCACCGGGACCAGACTGCCGCGAGCGGCACCACGAGGAACGGCAGCGCGGGGATCGCGTACCGGGGGCCAGGCTCTTCGAGCAGCGGGGTGCCCGACCAGCCCGCGCACAGCACCATGTACGCGACCATGGCGGCCAATCCGATTGCAGCCTGGCGGCGGAGGGTGCCTGAGGTTGTGCGGGCAAGCCAGGCGGCAGCACCGAGCGCGACGAGAACGATCGGACTGACGTACAAAAGCCCGCGTGACCCTACGAAGACCGCGTTGATGTTGCGCCACCCAGGGAGCGAGTAGCCACCAGCAGTCGTGCCGTTGAGCTCACCCGCGTAGTACGCAAAGGGCGTGTGCCACCACGCGCCGAACGCCCGACCCTGATACCAGCCGACGACCAGCGCAGGCATCACCGCCCCGGCGAGCATCCAGACACTGCGACGACGCTCGCGCAGCGCGACCGCGCCGAACACCACCGCCGCGGGGATCACCGCGTGGTACTCCACCGCGACCGCGAGACCAGCCAGCACACCGGCGGCCGCCAGCCGGCGCGCGCTCGGCGCAGGATGTTCCGTCACCACGAGCGCCGCGAAGGCGAACAGCGCTGCGAGCACGTGGCCATACAGATTGACCGCGTGCGGCAGCATCATCGTTCCGAAGCCGAGCGCCAGCGCGGCCAGGAGCGCGTCATCGGGTGCGAAACGCCGCGCGAAGCGATACATCAACACAACGAGCAGGACGAACGGCACGAGCGACGACCACAGCGTGCTCCACCACATGCCGAGATCACCCGTATTGCGCAGGTCCTCTGCGGGCTCGGCGCCGACCACCCGGCCGGCGAGGTACACGGGCACGTCGAGCAGCGGCTGGCCGACCGCTTTGTCGGAACGCAGCCGGCCCCGGTAGCGCGCGTGGTCGACACCGAGCACCCGGTCATAGCGCTGCAGGTCGATGGTGTGGTGGTCGGCAAGCGCGCCGGTGAGCGCGTACCGGGAGGCGGGTTGGGCGTGATACTGCGGGACGACCGGCCCGAACGTCACCAGCGTGAAGCACGCGATCGCGCCTGCGACCGACACGCGCCCGGCCGCTGTCGCCCGGGTCAGCCGTCCCCGGAGCCCGCCCGCCATAGATTGACCAGTTTATACCAAATAGAGGGTTACGATGGGCGCGCATGGAACGCGGTCGACTGCGTCGTGTTGTCGCGCTCGCGCTCTTGGGGACCGCGATCACCGCAGGGGTCGTGCTCCGCGTGAACCTCGACGTCGACCATGACGTCGTAGGCCTGATGACCCCGGGCGCCGAATCCCCCGCGGCCGCCGTGATCCACCACGACTTCCCGGGCTACCGGCTCCACGGTGGCGTCGGCCACGACGGCCAGGCCTTCTACGTGATCGCGCGCGAGCCGATGCACCTCCATGACGCCGCGCGCTGGACGGACCGGCCGCGCTACCGGCTCCAGCGGATCCTGCTGCCCGTTCTCGCATGGAGCACGCACCCGCAGGGTGGTGGCCGCGGGCTCGTGCTGTCGTTGTGGACGTGGGCTGCGCTCGGGGTGGCGCTGACCGGGCTCGGCGCCGCGCTGCTCGCGCACTCGCTCGGTGCGTCGCGGCGCGCAGTGGAGGGGCTCGCATTGCTCGCGCCGCTTCTTCCGGCCGCCTTCACGACACTCGACCTCAGCGTCGCCGACGAGCTCGCGCTCGGGCTCGTCCTCGTCGCGCTCGCGCTCGATCGCATGGGCCACCGACGCGGCGCGCTTGCGACCGCAGTGCTCGCCGTCCTCGCGAAGGAGGTCATGCTCCTCGTGCTCCTCGGCTGGGCGGTGAGGCGCGGGCGCCGCACCCTGCTGGGCCTCGTCGGGGTGCCGGCCCTGGTCGCGGGCGGATGGTGGCTCGTGCTCCGCGTCGGGTTCTCGAGCTCGCGGGAGCCGAGTGAGGAGTTCTCGGTCGTCCGTGGTCTGATCCGCGCCGTGCGGATCTGGTTCGACGGAGACGGTCGCATCTCGGGTGTGGTCGTCGTCGCGAGCGTGGCCGCCGGCGCCTTCGTGTTGCTTCGGCGGGGCCCGCGATCGCCGCTCGGCGCCGTGATCGCGATCCAGCTTGCACTGGTTCCATTCCTGAGCGCCGTCGTGCTTGCCGGTGATTGGAACGGGCCGCGGGCGACGGCCCCGCTGCTGTTGCTCTCGATCGTCGCGATGACCGTGCCGGCGCAGAGTTCCGCTCCCGTGGAGCGTGCGCACCCGGAACCCGAGCCCGAATCGCGCGTCAGCCCACTTCCCGCAGTTCCCGCTTGAGGTCGTGAATCTCGTCGCGTAGGCGAGCGGCCTCCTCGAACCGGAGATCGCGTGCCGCGTCCTGCATGTCGTCCGTGAGGCTTTGAATCAGCCGCGCGAGCTCGTCACGCGGGAGGTCGAGCCGGTCGATGACCGACGCCCGGCCGCGGCCCCGGCCGCCTCTGCCGCGCCCGCGGGTTGCCGCCGGCTCGTCGCCGTCGCCCCGCGCGCGCAGCATCTCCAGGATGTCGGTGACCTTCTTGCGCACCGTCTGCGGGTCGATGCCGTGCTCGAGGTTGTACGCGAGCTGCTTCTGTCGCCGTCGCATCGTCTCACTGATCGCGAACCGCATCGAGTCGGTCATCTGGTCGGCGTACATGATCACTTGGCCGTCGACATTGCGCGCGGCGCGCCCGATCGTCTGGATCAGCGACGTCGAGCTGCGCAGGAAGCCTTCCTTGTCGGCGTCGAGAATCGCGACGAGCGACACCTCGGGAAGATCGAGACCCTCGCGGAGCAGGTTGATGCCGACGAGCACGTCGAACTCACCGAGTCGCAGCGACCGAAGGATCTCGATGCGTTCGAGCGTGTCGACTTCGGAGTGCAGGTACCGGACGCGGATGCCGAGCTCCAAGAGGTAGTCGGTGAGGTCCTCGGCCATCTTCTTCGTGAGCGTGGTGACGAGCACGCGTGCGTCGTTCTCGACGCGACCATTGATCTCCGCGACCAGGTCGTCGATCTGGCCCTTCGTCGGCTTCACGATGATCTCGGGATCGATGAGCCCGGTCGGGCGTACAACCTGCTCCACGACCTGCGACGACATCTCGCGTTCGTACTTGCTCGGCGTCGCGGACATGAACAGCACCTGGTTCACGCGCTCGGTGAACTCCTCGAACCGCAGCGGCCGGTTGTCCATTGCCGACGGCAGGCGGAAGCCGTGCGCGACGAGCGTCTCCTTGCGCGACCGGTCACCCTCGAATTGGCCGTGCAGCTGCGGGATCGCGACGTGCGACTCGTCGACCACGCAGAGCCAATCGTCGGGGAAGTAGTCGAGCAGCGTGTACGGAGGTTGGTGGCGCACGCGGGCGTCGAGGTGCATCGAGTAGTTCTCGACGCCTGCGCAGCTCCCGACCTCTCGGAGCATCTCGAGGTCATAATTGGTCCGCATGCGAAGGCGCTGCGCTTCGAGCAGCTTGCCCTCGGCCTCCAGCTCGGCCAGGCGCTCCTTCAGCTCGGCTTCAATGCCCGCGATCGCCTGGACGAGCCGGACCTCGTCGGTGACGTAGTGCGATGCCGGGAACAGCGCGAGGCTGCTCAGCTCCTCCACGACCTCGCCGGTGAGCGGATCGACGCTGGAGATGCGCTCGACCTCGTCACCGAACAGCTGGATGCGGACCGCCCGTTCCTCGTACGCGGGCAGCACTTCGATCGTGTCGCCGCGCACCCGGAACTTGTTGCGCGCGAATGCCACATCATTGCGTTCGTACTGCAGCTCGACCAGCCGGCGCAGGATGGCGCGCTGGTCACGGGTGTCCCCCACGTTCAGCATCAACAGCTGCTTGCTGTACATCTCCGGTGAACCGAGGCCGTAGATCGCCGAGACCGACGCCACGATGACGACGTCGCGCCGGGTCAGGAGCGCGCTGGTCGCAGAGTGCCGGAGCCGGTCGATCTCGTCGTTGATCGACGAGTCCTTTTCGATGTACGTGTCGCTCGAAGGGAGGTAGGCCTCGGGTTGGTAGTAGTCGTAGTAGCTGACGAAGTACTCGACACGGTTCTTCGGAAAGAGCTCGCGGAACTCGGCCGCGAGCTGCGCGGCCAACGACTTGTTCGGCGCGAGCACCAGCGTCGGCCGCTGCGCCTGCGCAATCACGTTGGCGATCGAGAAGCTCTTGCCCGAGCCGGTGATCCCGAGCAGCGTCTGGAACCGGTCGCCGCGCCGCACGCCCTCGACGAGCGCGGCGATTGCTTCCGGCTGGTCGCCGGCGGGCGCGAGATCGGTCACCAGCTCGAATTCCGGCACGAAGCGAGAGTACCGGCGAGCTCACTCCGCTTCGGGCCCGCGGTCCTCACGCATCTTCTTGAGGTCGGTCCAGACGGTCTCGACCTGCTTGTCGAGCGCCTCGAGGTCGCCGGCGTTGTTGATCCACCACGTCGCAACCTTTCGCCGCTCGTCGGTGGACGCCTGCAGCGCGATGCGGCGCTCGGCGTCGTCACGCGCGACGCCGCGAGCGACGAGGCGGGCGAGCCGGACCTCGACCGGCGCGTCGACGACGATGACGCCCGCGTAGTCGCCGGCCCGGTTCGCCTCGACGAGCAACGGCACGTCGTGCACGATGACGGCGTCCTGCGGTGCCTCCGAAACCCGCCGGATGAACTCGGCGCCGATCGCCGGATGGGTGATCGCCTCCAGGTCCTTGCGCGGCGTCTCGTCGTCGCTCACGAACGCCTTCTTCGCCAGCGCCGGACGGTCGAGCGAGCCGTCGGGGCGGAGGATGTCCTCGCCGAACCGCTCGACCAGCATGGCCAACGCCGGCGTTCCCGGCTCCACGACCTCCCGGGCGATCGCGTCCGCGTCGATCACGATCGCTCCCCGCCTCGCGAGCGAGGCCGCAACAGTGGATTTCCCGGAGCCGATGCCGCCGGTCAGGCCGATCATCAACGCCGGTGTGGGATGTCTTTCCTCGTCCGGAGCGCCCCGCACGCCGATGGAGTGTACGAGCGCGTGACCAGGCGCCATGTCCGTCGGCGAGCCCTTTCGACCGAAGTGCACGGAAGGTGCCCTTCGGTCGAAGGGCCACCGGTCGGCGGCCGTGCGCTGCGTCTCGAGGAGTCCCGACGAACTCGACCCTGTCCCATACGAACCCATCCAACGGCTTCGGTCGGTTGGCGACGGTGCTCACGTCCACCGGCCAGGTCGGCTCGCGCCTGGAGAACCGACTCGTCGTCCTCGCCGTCGCGAGCCGGGGAGCCACGGTCGCCGCCGGCGTGCTGCTCGGGCTGATGAAGCCGCCGGCCGGCGGTCACTTCGCGCTTGCCGGCGTATCGCTCGTCATCTACGCGACGTTCGAGAGCATCCAGCAGCTACGCGCGTCATCGCTGCAGCGCGTCCGCATCCTCACGCTGTTCGAGCTGGTGATCGCGATCGCGGCCATCGTCACCACCGGCGCGTTCAAGAGCCCGTTCATCCTCACCCCGATGACCGGGCTGCTCCTCGCCGGATACGTATGGGGCCGACGTGCAACGGTGGGCACCGCGGTCGCCGGCGCGATCGCCGCGGCCTCGGCGATCGCGATCCAGTCCGCGGACGCCGCCGACCAGCGGGCGGCCAGCCAGATCGCGGTGATCTTCCTCTTGTGCGGGGCGCTCGGGGCGTTCACCCGCAACCTGGTGGTCGAGATCGAGATGCAGCGCGCCCAGGCCATCGACCAGGCGACCCAGATGGCGACCGCGAACGACCTGCTCGTGTCGCTGCACACATTGGCGCAGACGTTGCCGGCCTCGTTCGACCTCGGCGAGGTCGTGGAATCGATCCGCCAACGCGTCCGGGCGCTGTTCCCGTACACCGCCCTCGTGGTCATCGTGCCGGATGACGCCGGCGCGGGATGGCGCATCGAGCTCGCAGAGGGCGTCCGGATGCCGGCCCGTCTCGGTGAGGCGGATTTTCCCGAGCCGATCCGCCGGGCGATGGCGTCGACGCGGCCGGTCGTCGTCACCGACCGGATCGCAGACCCGGAGCAGAACGGCTTCGCGTCGCTGTGCCGGAGCGGCCTCTACACAGCGCTACGCGCCCGGGGCGCGCTCGTCGGCGCAGTCGCGATCGAGCACGAGCCGGCCCATGCCTATGGCGCCGACGAACAGGCTCTCCTCGACTCCCTCTCCAGCGTGCTCGCGCTGTCCCTCGACAATGCACGCTGGTTCGGGCGGCTGCACACACTCGGCGCCGAGGCCGAGCGAAGCCGGATCGCCCGTGAGCTGCACGACCGCATCGCCCAGTCGCTCGCGTACGTCACCTTCGAGCTCGAGCGGCTCCAGGATCTCCCCGGCGAGAAGCACGACGAGATCGACAACCTGCACGATGTCGTGCGCGACATCATGCAGGAGCTGCGCGCGACGATCTACCAGCTGCGCGCCAACGTCAGCGAGGACAACGAGCTGACCGCGGTCGCGGCCGAGTTCCTCGCTCGATTCCAGGAGCGGACCGGGATCTCGACGAGCTGGGCGCCCGACACGTCGCAGCGCCTCCCGTATCGCGTCGAACAAGAGCTCTGGCGCATCGTGCAGGAAGCTCTCGCGAACGTGGATCGGCACTCCGGCGCGACGCAGGTCGTCGTGCGGTGGGAGGTCGAAGAACGCGGCGGCGCTCGGCTCGAGGTTTCCGACAACGGCAAGGGCTTCGACCCGGCTCGGGTGGCCGGCGATCACTACGGCATCGTCGGTATGCGAGAGCGGGCTGAATCCATTGGCGCCCGGCTTCAGATCGTGAGCCGTGCCGGCCGAGGCACGAGTGTGGTCGTCGAGATCGAGACCGCGGTGGCGCCGCGCCGGCACGCGCGGCGGTCGGCGTGAATTCGGCGATGGTGAGGACGCGGCGAACCGGACAGACACGGCCGAGCGAATGATGCGGAGGAAACAATGACCACGGCGGAACAGGGACGCGCCGGCACGACCACGACCGGCAGAGCACCGCGGGTGCTCCTCGTCGACGATCACCAGCTGTTGCGCCAGGCCGTGCGCCAGGCGCTCGAACACGCCGGCATGGAAGTGGTGGCCGAAGCCGGCGACGGATCCGAAGCGGTGCGGCTCGCCAACGACGTCAGCGCCGACGTCGTCGTGATGGACGTGTCGATGCCGGTCCTCGACGGCGTCGAGGCGACCCGGCGCATCCACGCGGTCCATCCCGACCTCCCGATCGTCGTCCTCACGATGCACGGCGAGGAAGCGCAGCGCCGCGAGGCCATCGAGGCCGGCGCCACCGGCTTTCTCACCAAGGACGTCTCGATGCAGGACGTCGTCCGAACCGTGCACCAGGCGGCCGGTGGCGACGTGGCCCTCAGCCCCGAGCTCGCTTCGACGATCCTGACCGAGCTGCGGGTGCCGGACACCCGCACCTCGCCCTTGACCCGACGAGAGGAAGAGGTCCTCCAGCTGATCGCGGACGGCCTGAGCACGACCGAGGTGGCGGCACAACTGTTCATCAGCGGCAAGACCGTGAAGAACCACCTGGCCTCGATCTACGACAAGCTCGACGCCCGCGACCGGACCCAGGCCGTCCTGGCCGCGGTTCGCATCGGCATCATCCGCCTGCACTAGCCCCTCCGGTCACACTCCGTCGGAAATGGGGCCCTATGACCTATTTCCGTAATATGGGCAGGAGTGCCATCCTGTGCAAGTTCGTTCGGCACGGAAGACCGAATCGAGTACAAACCGACCGCAGGGGGTCACCCGAAATGTCACAACTGTCCGTGTTCAAGGCGTGGGTCATCGCAAAGCTCGGCATCACCGACGAGCGTGGCGCCAACCTCGTCGAGTACGTGTTCTTGCTCGTGTTCATCGCACTCGTCGTCGTCATCGCCGTCACGGCGCTCGGCAACAAGGTGAGCGACAAGTTCGCCTCGGCTTCTACGAAGCTCGGCTGATCGTCTTTCCGACAGAGGAGGCCGCCGTCGATGATGACGGCGGCTTCTTCGCGTTGTTTCTGGGTCGCGCTCGCTGTGGGCCGGTCAGGAACTCGTGGCGGCGTTGAGGTTGGCCCAGAAGTCCTCGACGACCGGAGGCGGTGCCGGCGAGGTGGCCGAGCGTTGCGTGAACAGGATCCCGGTCACGCCGCTCTGAAGGTTGGAGCGCCATGTCGTGCCGGTCCCGCCGTCCCAACCGATGCCCCACGGGAGGGGTTGGTCCGACGAGCCGGTGGCGGGCACCCGCAGACCGAGGCCCCAGCCCCCGTGCTCGCCGAGAAACATCGCAGCGGCGTGCCGTTGTGACGGCGTGAGCCGGTCCGTCGTCATGAGGGCGACGGTCGCCGGCGAGAGGATGCGGTCGCGTTGCCGGCCGTCTCCGACGAACACCCTCGAGACGAACGACCAGTAGTCGTCGATGGTGGACACGAGCCACCCGCTCGCGTCCGGGAACGACGGCGACGTGCTCCACCAGCTGTCGACGACATCGTCGAGGACGGACAGCTCACCGGTCTCGGGATCGGGCCGGTACGCAGTGGTGAGGCGGCTCAGCTGCTCGGTGCGCACGGTGAACCCGGTGTCGACCATCCCGAGCGGCTCGAAGATGCGCTCGCGCAGCACCGCGTTCAGATCGCGGGCGCAAGCACGCGCCAGGAGGACCCCGAGGACCTGGGCCGAGGAGTTGTAGAGCCACTGCTCACCCGGCTGGCACATGAGCGGCAGGGACCCGAGCGCAGCGATCCATCCGTCGACATCGTGGGTCACCGGAGGCCACGGCGGACCACCGATGCTGCGAAGCCCCAGCTCGGCTTCGGCCCGCTGGATCGGGAAGCTGCCGGCCGGCGCCATCACGGAGCCGAAGCCGAACCGGTAGCTGAGGAGGTCCTCGAGGGTGATCGGTCGGTGCGCGGGAACGGTGTCATCGAGCTCCGCGTCGATGGCGCGCAGGACACGGCGATCGGCGAGCTCCGGTACGAGCTCGTCGATCGGGTCCTCGAGACGTAGGAGGCCTTCTTCGACGAGCGACATCGTGGCGACGGCCGTGATGGGCTTCGTCAGCGAGGCGATCCGGAAGATGGCGTCGCGCGCAAGGGGGGCGTCGTCGACGAAGGACGGCGTGCCGACGGTGTCGATGTGCACGTCGTCGCCACGGGCCGCGAGGGTGACGAGCCCCGGGAGGCGACCGGCTGCGACATGGGCCGCCATCGAGTCGTGCAGGCGGGCCAGGCCGCTCGCCGAGAGCCGGTGACCGGAGGGCTGCTCGTCGGTGGTCATCGGTTCCCTCCCGGTCGTACCGCCGAAGCCCAGTGCCGATCGGGCCTAGGTGGTGCGGGCAGCGAGGGTAGTGCGGCGGGCGTAGACGACGGCCACGTCATCGCTGTAGATGCGCACCCAGTCCTGCCGGTCGGCGAGTCCTTGGACGAGGACGCGCTTTCGGGGAAACATCACTACTTCCACGTCGTACCGGTCAAGCAGCTGGGCCCAGCTCGGCTCGAGGTTCGCGATGGTGCCGTAGTCGCGGTTCACGGCGATCGGGTACATATCGTACCGGTCGTCGAAGAACACCTTCTGCGCCGGCCACGCAGTCGCGATCACGTAGCCGCCCCATGCGTCGGTCGTGAACAACCGACGACCCTCCAACCGCTGTTGCTGCACCGCTTTGTACGCATTGACCGGATAGGCGCGGAGGCGCCAGTCGCGTTCGCCGGCCGCGTGCACGATCCCGAAGACGAGCGCGCAGCCCGCCGCGATGACCATCAGCCGGTGGATCGAGCGCCGGTCGTCGGGCCGGGGTGCGTCGTTGCGAACGAGGCGCGCCAACACCGGGAGGATCGCAATCGCCGTCAGCCCGACGTTGCGGATCGCGTAGAGACCGAGCACGAGGAACGCGGCCGTGATGAGCAGGTCACGCACACCCGGACGTTTGCGGGCGAGCACGACGAGCGTGCACAGGAGGAAGGCGCCGAAGAGCATGCCACCTGGCTCGCGGAAGTTCGGCGACTGCCATTCCGCGACGTCGCGGAGCACGTCACCGCGCGCCATGAGCCGGAGCGGGAACAGGACGAGGTCGAGGCCGTACGGGTTCACCAGCGTGACCGCGGCTGCGATCACCGATGCACGGAACAGCACGCGCTCGCGGCCCTGTCGCACGGAGCGACCCTCACATGCCTGACCGAGGAGGTGCAGTGCGAGGTACCCGAAGCCGATGACGAACGTCCCGTGTGTGTTCGCCCACAGCCACATGAGCGCGGGCAGCACGATCATCGCGTGGCGGCCGATCCAGCTGTCGGGGAGCTCGACGACGGTCACGAGCACGACCATGCCGACGATCCCGAACATCAGCGGCCGCTCGGACCAGACGTTCAAGAGTGTCGCAAACGCGAGCAGAGCAACAGCACCCGCGCGTACCCGGTCGTTCGCGCACTGCAACGCGATGCGGAAGAGCATTGCGCCGACGGCGAGGCCGAGCGCGGCGCCGAGCAGTCGCAGGCCGAACGGACCGGTCAAGTGGTTGATGACGCCGTAGAGCAGCTCCGCCAGCCACGACTGCGCCACCCACTTCGTTCCGGTGGCGGTGTACGAGTACGGGTCGTGACGCGGAATGCCGTGGTCGAGGATGAAGCGGCCCGTGCGCAGGTGCCACATGAACGAGTTGTCGTGCAGCGGCCGGATACCGACGGCCAGCCCGCCGACCGCGAACACCCATGTGAACACCGTGCTGAGGCGCGGCCCGTGAGCAACCACGCGATCAGACCGAGGCTCGGCTGCCGTCCCGGCGTGCTCCTCGGTGAGCGTCATCGAATCAGAGCTTGTTGAACACTTGCATGAAGCCCGGCATCACCACGACGACCAATGTCGCCGGGAAGATGCACAGCACCAGCGGGAACAGCATGCGCACCGGTGCCTTCTGGGACTTCTCTTGCGCGAGGTACCGGCGCCGCACGCGCATCTCGTCGGCCTGCGTGCGCAGGATGCGAGCGATCGACACACCGAAGGAATCCGCCTGGAGCATTGCGACGATGAACGTCCGGAGCTCTTCGACGTTGGTGCGCTCGTCCAGCGCGCGCAGCGCGTCGGCGCGGCTCGCACCCATCCGTGTCTCTTGCAACATGCGGCGGAGCTCTTCGGACAGCGGACCGGGAACCGTCGCCGCCGTGCGATCGAGCGCCTGTTCGAAGCCGAGACCCGCTTCGACAGAGATCACGAGCAGGTCGAGCGTGTCGGGCATGCGGCGCTGGATCTCGACACGACGTTTGGTGATGTGCTGGCTGAGCACCACATCGGGTGCGAACACCGACAGCCCCCACGCGAACGCGATCGCCAGCACCATCAAGAGCATGTGACCGGAAAGGAACGCGTACGAGAGGACGATCCAGCCGATGCCCGAAGCGACACCGAGCACCTTCCACACGAGCACACGGTCGACCTCGTAGCCGGGCGGGTTGCCCGCGAGGACGATGTTTCTCTTGAGCTTTTCGATGTAGCCGACCGGCGTGAAGTTGCGCGCCACCTCGAGCAGCCGGCGACCGATGGGCGCCACCAGCCGGTCGGTGACCGACTCGAGCATCTCCTGCTCGCGCACGTCGACGACCTCGTAGTTCTCGATGGCACGCATCGATCGCCGGGTACCGGTGCGCGCCTCGAGCGCGGTGGACGCCGACCAGGCGCCGAGCACGACCGCGCCGACCGCGATGACGAGAATGATCGGGACCATGTCAGACCTCGATGTCGACAATCTTCCGGAGCCAGAACCAACCGACGACCGCGAGACCCGCCGCGCCGATGACTGCCGCGATACCGAGCGTCTCGTCGAAGAGCGTCTTCATGTAGTCGGGCGCCACCAGGAACAAGAGGATCCCCGCGACGGGTGGCAACATGCCGAGAATGATCCCGCTGAGCCTGCCTTCTGCAGTCAGCGCGCGTATCTCTGCCCGGATGCGCTCCCGCTTCTGCATGGTGTCCGCCACCGTGTCGAGCAAGGTCGCCAGGTTGCCGCCGACCTCGCGCTGGATCTTGATCGCCATGACGGTCCAGGCCAGGTCGTTGCTGCCCATGCGCACCGCGGCGTCATCGAGCGCGTCCTCGGGCGACCGGCCCAGGCGAACCTCGGTGAACACGCGCTGCAACTCGCGTCGCATCGGCGGGCCGATCTCCTGGCCTACCGCCTCGAGCCCCTGCATGAACGAGAACCCGGCACGCAACGAGCTCGCGAGGAGCGTGAGCGTGTCCGGCAGTTGCCGCTCGAATGCGTGCTGACGGCCGCGCTGCTTGTGCGACACGTACATCGCGGGTGCAATGCCGACGAGCAAGGCCGCGATGAGGCCGTAGATCAGCCCGAACACGACGGTGGCGCCGAGGAACACCATCACGATCGCGGCCGCCGAGTAGAACAGCAGCTCGCCCGCCCGAACCGGCAGATCCGCGCGTTCCAGTGCCTGTTCGATCTTCTGGAGCACGCCGGCCCTGGACGCGAGCCGGTTGGCGTACTCGACCGCCTGCTGCACGACCGCGGTCTCCGGCCCGGACTCCTTTACCGCTTCGGCCGGGTCGATGCGTTCGTAGCCGGCAAGTCGGCGCTCGAGCGCGGCCTCGCGGCGACCGAGAAGCACGCCGATCGAGGCGACGAGACCGGCCGTCGCGGAAGCGGCGAGGATGACGATCGCGAAGATCATCGGGCTCCCACCACCCGTCGAGCGAACGGCTCCAGCGTGAACAGCTCGGGCTCGAGCGTGATGCCGTAGTCGGTGAGCCTCTCCGAGAACCTGGGACGGATCCCCGTGCTCTTGAGCCGCCCGAGGAACTTGCCGTCGTGATCAATGCCCATGCCGTAGTCGAAGAGGTACAGATCCTGCATCACGATCGTGTCACCCTCCATGCCGAGCACCTCGCACACGTTGGTGACCCGGCGAGTGCCGTCACGCAGCCGTGAGAGATGGACGACGAGGTTGATCGCGCTCGACATCTGCTCCCGGATCGCGCGTATCGGCAGCTCGATGCCGCCCATCAACACCATCGTCTCGATACGGGACAGCGCGTCGCGCGGGCTGTTCGAGTGGATCGTGGTCAGCGATCCGTCGTGACCGGTGTTCATCGCCTGGAGCATGTCGAGCGCCTCGGCGCCACGCGCCTCACCGACGATGATGCGGTCGGGCCTCATGCGCAGCGAGTTCCGGACCAGCTCACGGATGCGGATCTCGCCCGTGCCCTCGATGTTGGGCGGACGGGATTCGAGCGAGCAGACGTGCTCCTGCCAGAGCTTCAGCTCCTTGGCGTCCTCGATGGTGACGATCCGCTCGTCGTTCGGGATGAACGACGACAGCACGTTGAGCAACGTCGTCTTCCCGGTACCGGTACCACCCGACACGATGACGTTGAGCCGGCCGCGAACGCACGCGTCGGTGAAGTGCGCGACCTGCGGCGTGATCTAACCGAACGAGATGAGGTCGCCGATGGTGTACGGGTCTTTGGAGAACTTCCGGATCGTGAGGAACGGTCCGCCGATCGCGACAGGGTGTACCACCGCGTTGACACGAGACCCGTCGGGCAACCGTGCGTCGACCATCGGCGAGCCTTCGTCGATGCGACGGCCGACCTGGCCGACGATCTTGTCGATTGTCCGGCGCAGGTGGCCTTCGTCGACGAACTCGACGCCGGTCTCCTCGATCTTTCCTCGGCGCTCGATGTATACCGACTTCGGTCCGTTGACCATGACTTCGGTGATGCCCGGGTCATGCAGGTAGCGATCGATCGGCCCGTAACCGATCGTGTCGTCGGTGACGTCCTGGACGAGCTGCGCCCGCTCCGCCGCCGACAGCGCGATGTTCTCTTCGCTCAGCGACTTGTTGACGTGCTCGTGCACGACGCGACGAAGCTCGTGCTCGCTGACCTTCTCGTCAGCGAGCATCGGGCCGACCTGGTCGATCACGAACTCGTGCACCCGCTGCCGCAGCTCCTCGAGCTGCGACGAGCGCGTGACGCTCGGACCCTTCTGCAGGTCCTGCCACCGTGAGTACTGCTGGGACATGATCGCGACCTCCTCCTGACGACGCGAAGTTCCGGCTCAGCGCCAGCGCCGACGGCGGTTCTCGGCCTCGGAAACAGGCTCGGGAACTGCTTCGACGGCCGCAGCCGCTGCCGTGAGAAAACTCTCGGCAACGCTGCGCAGCGCCAGGGCGGCCGGCGCGCGTGGCTTGTCCAGCACGACGGGTACACCGCGGTTTACGGACTGTGGAATAGAGATGTCTGACGGGATACGGAACTCGGCCGGCACACCCAGTGCCCGCTCGACGTCGCTCACGTCGAGGTGCACCCGTGCGTTCGCACGGTTCAACACCAGCCTGAGCTTTCCGCCGGCAATCGCGAGCAGGTCGAGCGTCTGGATGCCGACTTTCAGGTTCTTGATGCTCGGGATATCCATGCTGGCGACGAGCAGTACGTGATCCGCTTCCTCGATCAACGCCAGCACGACGTCGTCGAAGTGCGGCGGCATGTCGATGACGATCCAGTCGAACATCCGGCGGAGCATCTGGATGATGCCCGTCATCTCCTCGGCGGTGATCTGGTCGCCCGCGGAAGGCTCGACCGGCGCACACAGCACTCGCAGCGATGACGCCTTGTGCGTGGCGAGCAGGCCCTCCATCAGCTGCGCGTCTGCGCCGTTGATCGCGCCCGCAGCATCGGTCGTCGTGTGCATGGGCGGAATGCCGAGCAGCACCGCGACATCGCCGAACTGAAGGTCGGAGTCGACGAGCGCGACGCGTCCGGTGCACTCCGTCGCCAGGACGACTGCAGTGTTGGTGGCGACCACACTCTTGCCGACGCCACCCTTCGTCGAGAACGCCACGATGACCTTGCCGAGCTCCTGCGTGTCGGCGGCGGCCTCGGCGCGCGTGACCACCCCGGTCATTGTCTCGCCGACCCGCTCGATCGCCTGGCGGATCTGCGACTCCCCGGCATCGATCGTGACGGCGTCGCGTACGCCGGCGCGAAGCGCTTGCTGCAACAGCGGCAGCGTCAGTTCCTCGGTGAGCAGTACGACGCCCACCTCCGGGAACGAACGCGTCAACCGCTGGACGGCTTCGAACCCTTCCGCGTTGGCCAGGCTCGCGCCGAACAACACCACGGTCGGCTCGCCCATCGCCAGGTTGGCGGCGATCTCGTCAAGCGACCGAACCGGCGCCGTCGCGATCCCCGCGAGCTCGAGTGTCATGCGCGTGCGGAGTCGTTCGTCCGGCTCCAGCGCGTGAACTCGATAGCGGGCCGCCGGGCGGTTGCCCGGCATCGGGTCTCCCATAACGCTCACCGGCCGTCTCGTTTCTTCTCGTCTTCGTTCCGCTACTTGCTCTTGCCCGCGAGCTTCTTGAGTTCCTGCTCGAGGAGCGGCAGCGGCTTGTCAAAGAGGTTGACGGCCTCCACGACCTCGCCCGGGTCCTTGAACCCGTCAGAGTTGAACGACTCCGGATTCAGGCTGAGGTACACGGTGCCCCCTGCTTCCGCCTGCACGAGCTGTTGCGCCTGGCGCGCAGTCACCTCGAACGTGATCAGGTTTCGTGAGATCGTCGGCTGGTTCGTCGACGCCGAGGTGGGCGTCGTCGCTGATTGCTGCGGCCTGGCCGTGGTCGAGCCCACCGCGAGCACCTTCACGCCGGCCAGCAGGAACGATGTGTACCTGACGTGCTGGCCCTCCGGGCTGATCCAGTGATCCTGGTCGTCCGAGATGGTCACCATGACGTTGACCGAGTCGCCCGGGGTGAGGAACCCACCTACCGCGCGCTGGTCCTCGAGCGTCAGCGTGACGGCCTGCAGCTGCTTGCCCTTGTCCTTGCCCTGATCGGTCTCGAGCTGGCCCGCGAGGCCGCTCGAGGACGCGCTGAGAGCGACGAAGTCCTGGGCGACGATCATCTGGCCCTCGGCGATGTCGTGACCGGCGATGAGGTCCGCGTACTGGCTCTTCAGCTGTGCGTCGGTCTTCGTCCCGTCGATCCCCGAGGCCGGCACGTCGTTCCGCACCCGCTGCTCACGGGCGATCAGGCCTGTCTCGAGCGCTCGGTCGAAGCTCGTGTTCGCCGCGACCCGCGACTTCGCCACGAGCGCGCTCGTGAAGGTGAACGGCTTCTTTGCATCGTTCTTGGCGTTGTCGGTGTACTTCCACACGAGAACGCCCGCGAGCGCCGCCAAAACTACGGCCGCGATCGCGGTCAAAACCCGCCAGTTCCGCACGCTGTGCCCCTTTTGCCCGCAATCCGTGTCGGGCGCCCGGCGCGCGCCATCTTCCCGACCCGCAGATTCCTTCTGCGACAGACCTAATCGCCTGGTCTGTCTCCCTTCCTTAGGAGGACTTGCCAGGTGGCGACAGTCTGCACCTTATTACCTATTTGCGGCAAGAGGCAGAACGCGGCGGGGAGGGCCGAAACTTTCGTCGGCCGTGCCTGAAGTGCCGTCCGTCACAAACATCAGGCGGCACGTGCTGACACAAGCCTCATGGGCAACATGCGCAACAGCGTCGCCGTCGAGGAATGTGCCGATCGGCCTATACGCGATTGCTCATTCCTCGACCGGCTGGGCGCTTTCGTCGGGCGCGCGGTCCGGCGTCTCGTCTGCGGGCGCCGCTTCTGCGGTGGCAACGCCGGCGGCGGCGTCCGGCGCAGGGACCTCCGATGCGGGCACGCCTTCGGCCGGCGGGGGCGGACCGTCACCGTCGGAGTAGTCGGGCCCGATGTAGTTGCCCTGTTCGTCGTAGGCGTGCTCGCCGTAGAACTCGCGGTACTCGGCGGCGACCTCACCGCCCTCGGCGGCCTGCTTGATCGACAGCGAGATGCGACGGCGCTCGAGGTCGACGTCGATGATCTTCACCCACAGCTCTTCGCCCGGGGTGACGACCTGCTCCGGCGCCTCAACGTGGTGCGCGGCCATCTCGGAGATGTGCACGAGACCCTCGATGCCCTCGCCCACCTGCACGAACGCGCCGAACGGCACGAGCTTGGTGACCCGGCCGTACACGAGCTCCCCGACCTGGTGGCTCGTGGCGAACTCCTGCCAGGGATCCTGCTGGGTCGCCTTCAGCGACAAGGAGATGCGCTCGCGCGAGAGGTCGACGTCGAGCACCTGCACGGTGACCTCGTCGCCCACCTGCACCACCGACGAAGGGTGGTCGACGTGCTTCCAGGACAGCTCGGAGACGTGGACGAGGCCGTCCATGCCACCGAGGTCGACGAAGGCGCCGAAGTTGACGACCGACGAGATCACACCCTTGCGCACCTCACCCGGCTTGAGGTTGGTGAGGAACTCGTCGCGCTGCTCGCGCTGCGTCTCCTCGAGGTAGGCGCGCCGGGAGAGCACGACGTTGTTGCGATTCTTGTCGAGCTCGATGATCTTGCAGTCGAGCACGCGGCCGACGAACGGATGCAGGTCACGAACGCGGCGCAGGTCGACGAGCGACGCGGGCAGAAAGCCCCGCAGGCCGATGTCGATGATCAGTCCGCCCTTGACGACCTCGATGACCGGTCCCGAGACGACTTCGTCGTTCTCCTTCTTCTGCTCGATCGTGCCCCACGCGCGCTCATACTGCGCGCGCTTCTTCGAAAGGATCAGGCGACCGTCTTTGTCCTCCTTCTGGAGGACGAGCGCTTCGAGCTCCTCGCCCAACGTCACGACCTCGTGCGGGTCGACGTCGTTGCGAATCGACAGCTCCTTGCTGGGGATGACGCCCTCGGACTTGTAGCCGATGTCGAGCAAGACCTCGTCGGAGTCGATCTTCACGACTTGGCCGTGGACGAGATCGCCGTCGTCGAAGGCGACGATCGTCGCATCGATGGCGTCCTCGAGCGACATGCCGTCGAGGTCATCGACGACGATGCTGGTGTCCTCCTGCGCGTCTTCCGCCGCTGCTTCTTCGTTCTCGCCACCCTCGTCGAGGGTCGCGGCGGCGGTCTCGGCGGCCGCAGCAGTCGGCTGCGCGGTCGCGTCCGGTTCCTGGTCCAACACTTCGTAGCCTGCTTTGTTCGGGATCGATGGGCGCCGCGCAGACCACGTCGCGGCGATCGTCGCGCGCGCACATCGCCGCTCGGGTTGAGCGGCGTGGCAAGGGTACAGGCCGGTCGGCGTCGGCGAAACCCAGTTACAGGGGAAGGTGCGCCACCAGGAGGTGCTCGGGCCTATCGATCGACGGGCGATCGCGCGCATAGCGGCCGGGACGCGCGCCGAACACCGCATCGACCACGAATCCCGCGCGTTCCGCGAGCAGCCGCAGCTCCCGTGGCGTATAGCAAGTGGTCCAGAGATCGAACGGCCGCTCGGCGCGGTCGGCGTCCAGAACGACGCTTCGTTCGTGGTTGACCGACGTGTCGGCGTCGAACGTCTCCCCCACCTCCAGATGGCGCACGGCGAAGTACGCCGAAAACGCGCTCAGGACCAGACGACCTCCCGGCCGGAGCGCGCGAGCGAACTTTCCGATGACTGCGAGCTCGTCGTCACCGCCGCCGAGGAGGCCGAAGCCCCCCTGGCACAGGCAGATCACGACGTCGAACTCGCCTTCGAACGGGAGGTCGCGCACGTCGAGCTCGAGGAACTCGGCGGTGAGATCGCCGGCCGCGTCCTGGGCGAGCGCGAGGAACTCCGGGGAGGTGTCGACGCCGACGACGTCGAAGCCGCGCCGAGCCAGCTCGAGCGCGTGGCGGCCGGGACCACATCCCGCGTCGAGCACCCGCATGCCGGGAGTGAGCGCGAGCTCGTCGAGGAGGAACTCGACCTCCTGCACGGTCCCGACCGCGAACGCGTTGCGGAGGTACGCGGGGCCGATGAACGCGGCGATCTCGTTGAACCAATGTCCCGGAGGAACTGGCGGCATGGCGCCCACCCCGAGAACGCTATCGAGCCGCGACTCAGTGCACGCCGCAGTGGTAGTCGCGGAGCAGTCTCGCCTTCGTGCACCCGCCAGCGGATTCCCGAGCGATGGGTCGAGCGCATCGGCCACATGGTCGTTCGAGACCCTAAGGTCCGCATAGATGTTCTTCGAGGTTCAGGACGACAGGCAGAACTTGTGAGCCGGCACGGTCGGCCCACAGAACACGCGGTGCGGGCGCGGGCGACGCTCTACTCAGAGCAGTTCGGCCGCAAGCGAGTCGTCATCGAAGTCGATGCCTCGGGCGTGCGGTTCAGCGCTCCGCGTTTGCATCGACAGCGGAAGTACGAAGTGATCCCGTGGGCATCGGTACGATTATGGCGGACAAGTGCACTAGTGCAACTCGATCAACGCCTCCGCTGGGTTCGCAAGGCGCAGATCGAGATCGGCTACTCCTCCGCACAATGCAATACACAGCTTTCGATCGTGACGTCCGCGAAGGTAACTGCCGCCGCCACGACGCTCGCGAAGGCATTTCTCGATCACAACCGAATCTCGAACAACTTGTAGTAGTCATTGCCCATCACTGAAGGCGACCTGCGCTGAAACAGCCTGCTCGCTCGATCTTCTGACTTGTGTACGCGAGCGGCCGCACCCCCCGAAGGCGAGGGCCGTCCCATGCGTCCGCCAGATCGTACGAAGGCAAGCCTCGAATCCGCAGGGTTACTTCGCGGATGCCCAGGTCTGGCCGAAGCCGATGTCGACGACGAGCGGGACGCGGAGCTCGGTGACATGCTCCATGACGTCGCGCACGACCGCCTCGATCCGCTCGCGCTCGTCGAGCGGGACCTCGAGCACCAGCTCGTCGTGGACCGTCAGGATCATGCGGCTGCGGAACTCGCCGGCGGCGAGGGCGCGATCGAGATCGACCATCGCGAGCTTGAAGATGTCGGCCGCACTTCCCTGCACGGGCGCGTTCTGTGCCATGCGCTCGCCCATCTGGCGGATCCGGAAATTGTCGGACGACAGCTCCGGGAGCTGCCGCCGCCGGCCGAACAGCGTCGTGGTGTAGCCGGTCGCCCGCGCCTCGCGCACCGTCTCGCGCATGTACGCGGCGATGTTGGGGAAGGCGACGAAGTAGGCATCGAGGATCTCACGTGCCTGCTCGGTAGCGATGTCGAGCCGCTGCGCGAGCCCGTAGGCCTCCATCCCGTACGCGAGCCCGTAGTTGACGACCTTCGCGAACCGGCGTTGGAAGTCGTCCACCTTCGTCTCGTCGGCGACGCCGAAGACACGCGCCGCCGTCGTCGTGTGGATGTCGGCGCCCCGCTCGAACGCCTCGATGAGTCCCGGGTCCTCGGCGAGGTGCGCCATGACACGCAGCTCGATCTGCGAGTAGTCGGCGGTGAGAAGTCCGCAGCCGTCGTCCGCGATGAATGCCCGACGGAGCTCGCGCCCGGTCGAGGTGCGGACCGGCACGTTCTGGAGGTTGGGCGCCTCCGACGAGATCCGCCCCGTCGTGGTCGCAACCTGATTGAACGTCGCGTGGATGCGCCCGTCGGCGCGCACGAGCGGCGGGAGCGCGTCGGCGTACGTGCCGCGGAGCTTCTCGACCTCGCGGTAGCGGAGCAACGCCTCGATGATCGGGTGCTCGTCGGCCATCTTCTGCAACGAGTCGGCGTCGGTCGAAGCGCCGGTCTTGGTCTTCTTCACCGGCGTGAGGCCCAGCTTGTCGAAGAGGACCAGGCGCAGCTGCGGCGTGGAGTTCACGTTGAACGTCTCGCCCGCGAGCGCGTGGATCTCGCCCTCGAGCCGGCGGCACTCGTCGCCGAGCTCCTTGCCGAGCTCCTCGAGGAAGCCCACGTCGATGCGCACGCCCGCTTCCTCCATCCGGGCGAGCACGGGGATGAGAGGTCGCTCGATGCGTTCGTAGAGATCGACGAGGCCGCGCGCCGCAAGTGCTCCCGCCAGCGTGTCGGCCAGCCGGGTCAGGACCGCGACCCGGCGCCCCGTCTCGTGTGCGTCCCCTTCGCCGTCGAAGTCGAGCGTTCCTTCCTTCTGGTCGGGGGACGTGAGCTCGAGTGAGAGATAGCGCAGCGCAAGATCCTCGAGCTGGTACTTCCCTTCGGCGGGATCGAGGAGGTACGCCATCACCGCGGTGTCGAGGTCGAGCGAGTGCAGCTCTTGGCGCAACCCGTGTGACAGCTCTTTGGCGCGGTGCACCACGAGCGGAGGACTCTCGGCGCCGGTCAGCGCGGTGAGCGCGTCATGCACGATCGGGTCGGCAAGGAGGTCACCACCGATGTAGACCGCGTCCTCGCCTGTCGAGACGGCGAGGCCGCGCACCGTCCGCCCTTCCCAACGCGGTTCGATCGCGACCCGCTCACCGTTGCCGGCGGCGCGCAACGCCTCTGCCGCGGCCTTCGCGTCGCGGGCGATCGTGACCTCGACCTCGAGGATCTCGGCTTCGGGTGCCTCCGCCGCCGCGTCACCAACCGCGTCCAGCATCCGGGGCAGCAAGGTGCGGAACTCGAGCTGATTGAACAACACCCGCATGCGCTCGCGGTCGAACGCGCCCTGCCGTAGATCCGTGGGCACGATGCCGTCGAGATCGACGTCGCACGTGAGGCGCGACATCTCCCTGTTCTTGAACACACGGTCCTTCGCGTCGGCGAGGTTCGTGCGCTGTTTCGGTGGCAACTCGTCGAGGTGGTCGAAGATGCCTTCGAGATTCCGGTACGTCGTGATGAGCTTGGCGGCGGTCTTCTCGCCGATCCCGGGAACGCCCGGCAGGTTGTCGCTCGTGTCGCCGCGCAATGACGCGTAGTCGAGATATTGCGCGGGAGTGACGCCGAGGCAGCGCTCGGCGATACCCGCTTCGTCGTAGAGCGCGTACTCCGAGACGCCCCGCTTGTTGTACAGCACCCTGACGTGGGGATCGCGCACGAGCTGATACGAGTCGCGGTCACCCGTCACGATCACGACGTCGATGCCTTCTTCGGCGGCCTGCGTGGTGAGGGTCGCGATCACGTCGTCGGCCTCGACGCCGGCGATCTCCAGCTGGGTGATCTCGAGCGCTTCGAGCACCTCGTGGATCAGCGGCAGCTGGCTGCGGAACAGGTCCGGAGTCTCCTTGCGGTTCGCCTTGTACTCCGGGTCGAGGTCGTAGCGATATGTGCTGCCGCCGGGTGCGTCGAACGCGACCGCGATGTAGTCCGGTTGCTCGTCGGCGAGCACCTTGGTCAGCATCGACGTGAAGCCGTACACGGCATTCGTCACGGTGCCGTTCTTGGTGGCGAGGTCGGTGGGCAGCGCGAAGAACGCCCGGTATGCGAGCGAGTGGCCATCGAGGAGGAGGAGCTTCGGCATCGGTTCCATGGTATGACGAGCCCGCGACATTCACCGGTGCCGTCGGGGGTGCGAGATGCTGCAATGGAAGTCGGAAACGTCACGATCACGAGCGTGGCCGAGCTGGACGACGGGGCCGTGCCGGGACCGATATTGATCCCGGAAGCGACCGCCGACGCGGTGCTCGCCATCGGGTGGCTACGGCCGCATTTCGTCGACGACGCCGGCAACCTGTTGTTGCGGATCCAGGCGCTGGTCGTCGAGTCACAAGGCCGGCACATCGTCGTCGACACCTGCCTCGGCAACAACAAGCCGCGGGTCAACGAGTTCTTCAACCTCATGGAGACGCCGTTCCTAACCGACATGACGGCCGCCGGCTTCCCCCCGGAGCAGATCGACGCGGTGATCTGCACGCACCTGCACGTCGACCACGTGGGGTGGAACACCGTGCTCGTCGACGGCCAATGGGTACCCACGTTCCCGAACGCGCGGTATTTCCTGTCTCGCGCCGACGTCGAGTACTGGTCGACAACGCCGAACGAGGCCGGCGACGTCTTCGGCGACTCGGTGCGCCCGGTGATCGACGCCGGCCTGGCCGACCTCGTGGATGCTCCGTACGCCGTCACCGACGAGGTTTCGCTCGAGTCCACGCCGGGGCACTCTCCGGGGCACGTGAGCGTGCGGATCCGGTCCGGCGGCGAAGAGGCAGTGATCACCGGCGACCTCATACACCATCCGTCGCAGTGTGCGCGGCCGTCCTGGGGATCGGCGTTCGACGAGGACAGCGCCCTCGCAGAGAAGACCCGCCGCGCGTTCCTCGACGCACACGCGGGTCGAGACGTCCTCGTGATCGGCACCCACTTCGCCAAGCCCGGCGCGGGTCACGTGGTCCGCGACGGGGACGCGTACCGCTTCGCGTGATTCTTGGTCGCACTCCGCGAGGTTCTACGGCTTCAGCGTGCCGGTGATGACGTCCTTGGCGACGTCGTGGATCTTTCGACGGGTGTCCATCGCAGTCTTCTGAAGGAACCGCCACGAGCCGGCTTCGGTCATCCCGTGCTCGTCCATCAGGCGGCCCTTCGCGCGATCGATCGTCTTGCGCGCCTCGAGCCGCTCGGCGAGGTCGGCGTTCTCGTTCTCGAGCGCGACGATCTGTTCGAAGCGCCCGAGCGCCATCTCGATCGCCGGTAAGAGGTCGCTCTTCTGGAACGGCTTCACGAGGTACGCGAGCGCGCCCGCGTCACGTGCCTGCTCGACGAGGTCATGCTGCGAGAACGCGGTGAGGATGAGCACCGCCGCGAGACGTTCGCCCGCGATGGTGCGCGCCGCCGTCAGACCGTCCATGCCGGGCATCTTGATGTCGAGGATCGCCAGGTCGGGGTTCAGCTCGCGAACGAGTTCGATCGCCTGGTCACCGCGGCCGGTCTCACCGACGACGTCGTAGCCCTCTTCCTCGAGGATCTCCTTGAGATCGAGTCGGATGATCGCCTCGTCCTCTGCGATCACGACGCGCACGGGTTTCGTCACCGGTTCCGAACCTTCTCTCGGGCCGTCACGAGTGCATACGAGGGGTCGGGAGCTCGCTGGCCATGCGGTCCAGCAACGCGTCCTGTTCGCGTTCGAGATCGACGATCGACCGGCGCAGCGCGTCGCGCTGCGCCGATTGGGCGACGGCATGACGGCGCACCTCATGCGCCTCTGCCTCGGCGAGCGGCGTCTCCGACACGAGCGACCGCAAGCGCGCGTCCTCCGCCTCGTCCGTGAGGAACGCGCACTGTTCCTCGGCGACCGCGAATTCGGCGCGCAGGCGCTTCAGTCGATCGCTCACGTCGATGAGGCGGCGCTCGAGCAAGGACTTGGCCATATCTATCGGGTCGACTCCACGCTCCGCTCCCCTCCGGTCGCTGCGCTGTCGTCTTGCATGTCTATTGGGTCGACTCCACGCTCCGCTCCCCTCCGGTCGCTGCGCTGTCGTCTTGCATGGGAGGTGGAAGTCTACGGCGTCGCGGCCGGTATGGCACCGTTATGAACGGTGATGCGACATCCCATCTTCACGGCCGAGCACGACGAGCTGCGCGCCACCGTCCGCCGCTTCGTCGACACGGAGGTGCGGCCCCACGTCGAGGCGTGGGAGCGAGCGGGCTCGTTTCCCGACACGCTGTTCCGGCGATGCGGCGAGCTTGGATTCCTCGGGCTCCACTACCCGACGCGTTGGGGCGGAAGCGGTGGCGATCTCGCGGCCGGCATCGTGTTCATCGAGGAGCTGGCGCGCTGTGGCGCGGGAGCAATCCCGATGGCGATCGGCGTGCAGGCCGACATGGCCACTCCTGCCCTCGCCGAGTTCGGTACCGACGATCAGCGCGAGCACTGGCTCCGCCCGGCGATCGACGGAACGAAGATCGGAGCGATCGCGATTACCGAGCCCGACGCCGGTTCAGACGTCGCGGCGATTCGCACACGTGCGGTACGCGACGGGGAGGTATGGCGCGTCAACGGCGTCAAGATGTTCATCACCAACGGCACGCGCGCGCATTTCCTGACGCTCGTCGCCAAGACCGACGTCGACGCGGGCCATCACGGTGTGTCGCTGTTCGTCGTCGATACGTCTCTTCCCGGCGTGCGGGTCTCGCGCCGGTTCGAGAAGCTCGGCATGCACTCGTCGGATACTGCCGAGATCGCGCTCGACGACGTGCCGGTGCCCGCCGGCGCACTGATCGGCTTGGAACCGGGACGCGGGTTCCCGCAGCTGATGTGGCAGCTCCAGTACGAACGGCTGTCGGGTGCGGCCGCATCGATCGGTCACGCGGCCCAGACGTTGGACGACACGATCGTGTACGCGAGCGAACGCCACACGTTCGGCCGGCCCATCGCGCAGCATCAGGTGATCGCACACAAGCTTGCGGATGCCGCCACCGAGCTCGCGGCAGCACGCGCGCTGTTGTACGACACGGCATGGAACGTCATGGCCGGCCGCTATCCCGTCGTCGAGATCTCCATGTGCAAGAAGTACTGCGCACAAGTGCAGAACCGCGTCGTCGACACCTGCGTGCAGATATGGGGCGGTGCCGGCTACCTCGAAGAGACGGGTATCCCCCGGGCGTTCCGCGACGCGCGCTTGCAACGAATCGGCGGCGGCACCGACGAGATCATGAACGAGGTTATCGCCAAGCGGATGGGGCTCTACGGGCGTATTTCCTAGGAAACACCGGGTCTCGGGGCGTCATGCTACATGAACAACGCTCGTAGGCAATAACATGGCTGGGTGCGGGATTTCGAGCCGATCGTCACCGAGTACACCTACGACCTGCGGGCCGGCAACCGGGCGGCCGGCACGATCCGCAACTACCTGTCAACGTTACGCGTGTGGTGCGACTGGCTCGACGGCCAGAAGGACGCACCTGCCACCGTCGCCGATGTCCGCAAGGAGCACATCGCTCGCTGGGTCGCTGAACGCGCCGAGACCGAAGCACCGGAGACGGTCCTCACCCGCCATCGTCACCTGCGCGCGTTCTTCAAGTGGGCCGAACGCGAGGAGATCATCGACAAGAACCCGATGGCGACCCTGCGCGAGCCGAACACTCCCCTACAGCCGCCCCCGGTGCTCACCGACGAACAGCTACGCGCCATCTTCTCGACCACGCGCGCGGACAAGACGTTCGCCGGCATCCGCGACTATGCGATCCTCGCCGTACTCGCCGATACGGGCATGCGCGTCGGCGAGCTCGTCGGCATGACGGTCGACGACATCGAGTTCGACGAGGGCACCGTCGAAGTGACCGGCAAAGGCCGTCGCCGTCGTCGCGTCGCGTTCGGCCCGAAGGCGGGCAAGGCACTGCTCGCGTATCTGCGCGCTCGAGCCCGCCAGAACGGCGCCGAGGGCACTGACCGCGTATGGACGGGCGTGCGTGGCCCGCTGCGCGAGGCGGCCGTGTGGGGCATCGTGAAGGGCCGAGGCGAGGACGCAGGGGTCGACGGTGTGTTCCCGCACCTGTTCCGGCACACGATGGCGCACCGGTTCCGCGTCAAGGGCGGCCAGGAGGGCGACCTCGCCTCGCTCGGCGGCTGGCGCTCCCCCGCAATGCTCGCAAGGTACGGCGCAAGCGCCGCTGCCTCGCGCGCGCTAGATGCGCACCGCCGCGTTGACCATCTCGGAGACGTCCTGTGAAAGACCTCGATGCTCCTTGCCCCAGGGGCGGGGTTCTATGACGGAGCGAGATGCCCAAGATGAAGACGCACCGTGGCGCGGCCAAGCGCGTTTCCGCGTGACATTCCGGGAGCACCGGCTATTTCTCGCGGCAGCACCTGCGGCGATCGTCCATTGCGACATGTGTGGGAACCGCGAAATCGGCGGGGCACGGCACGTTGCGCATGACGGCCAGTGGCGCCTCCTCTACGCCACGGCGAGCAGTGATGACGCCACACGTCAAGCGTCGCGCCGGGCCAGAGGTTACGAGCCCTCGGACGTCTCAGTCCTTAGCGAGGTTGGTCGCGATTCCATCCTGTACGCCCGGTGTGGCAACACGTCGTTGCGAGGGGTCGGCGGGCACGGCACGTTCATGTTCCCTGCGAGCCTGCTCTTGGATGCGATCGAGTCGGCGCGGTTATCTCCGCCCGCGCACATTCGAGTCGGGCTGGAGCATCACGCGCGAGTACAGCGCTTGGAGTAACATCAGTCTCGACTAATCGAAGCCAGCACCTGCACTGTCTGGGGGCGCTCAGCGCCCGAACCGACGCAGGCTGCACGACGAGGAGATCGGCGCCCCCGTCACGGACCCCCCGGAGGGCAACCGTGTCGGATGGCACCACTCAATCGTCTCGCTCGCTGAAAGCGAGGGCCGCGGTCCACGCCAGTTGGGCGAACACCGAAGACCCATCCGCGCGAACTGCGCCGGCTCGAGCCGCGTTCAACGACCGGTTCGAACAGCAGTTCGCGCACCTTCCCGAGCCTGAGCGCAAGCGCCGTGCCGCGCACGCGCGGCAGGCGTACATGCTGGGTCTCGCCGCGAAGTCAGCCGAGGCCCGGCGGAAGCGACGCGCCTCGTAACGCGAAAACTCCCGCCGAAGCGGGAGTCCCCGAAAGCCCAGCCGTCACCCACGGCAACAACCCAACAAACCTTATGGAAGAGGTTCGAATGAGTTACCAGCACAGTAACAAATCCCAGCGACAGCGCAAGATCCGACTCGATGAGGACGCCGACCGGCTCGTCGTCGAAGCGTTTCGGTTTTTCGAGGCCGGGGAGCAGGAATTAGTCCACGCGCTGATGACCGGCACGCCCGACGAATTGGTGCGTGCGGCCGAGCATTGCCTCGTGTGTAACGGCCGCGCCCGCAGGTTCATCTCGATCGCGTTGCACTTCGACGCAGAGGCAGCCTGACGTGGCTGCCGAACAACCGCACCTCCAGTCGTGGTCGCAGGCCCGAGGTCGCGCGAGCGCGCCGGCGCGCCCGCGCCCGGAATGGAAC